>JAEUIR010000180.1 GCA_016795025.1 Phycisphaerales bacterium | reverse complement strand
ACCATCCAACCAGCCCCCGCTTCTGCAATCAACCCGTCGAAGTGTGCTTCGCCGGACGGATACCGTCGTTTTGAATGAATACCGCTTCTTCGATGATGTTCCGGGTGGTTATCCACTCGATCAAGTCCGACAGCAATGCGGCGGCGCGATGAGCAATTGGAAGGAGAACTTTCAGAACTTGGTCTGGCAGTCCGGTACGTTGTATACGGTACGCATGCAGCCGCGCGAGGATGAATATGGACCGCGCTTCGTCGCGCACTGGTATAAGATCGACGTCAGCACCTGGCCCGCGGAGCCGTTTCCGTTCTCGCCTTTCCCGACGATCATCGACGATGGAATTGTCGATCCGGGCCGAGTATTCGCCTCGGACGACTCGGGCGACAACCCAGCGTGCGACCGTACTGCGCACGCGATTTTCCCGTACGTGATGCCCACGAGCGCCGGCGAGCTGGCGCTGTTCTTTACGCGCATGCATCGTTATGGATACGCGGATCTCTGCCTGACAGGACGGCGTCTCACAGACCCGCCGGGTGTAATGGGGGCTCCAATTGTGCCATTTGTGGCTGGCAGCGCCGCGGTAGATATCGCGCCGCGCTGGGGCGACTACGAGGGTATCGCGCGTGATCCCAACAGCGGAGAGACGATCTGGTATACGGGAGAGACCGGGCGCTGCGGCCCTGTTGTCAGTCCGTGTACGACGTGCGTCAGCGGGCCATATTGCGCCGGCACGGGAACGCTGCTAGGGCAGCTTCAGTCCTACTATCACACCGCGATCGGCAGTTACGCGATCCGACTCAAGCAATGAAAACGCTGACGGTCCTACGCGGTGCGGGAAATCAGCCGGCCTCAATTCCCGTGAAAATAATGCCCGCGGATGTCTATGGCTTGATCGATTGCGCGCTGACATCCGGCGTGCCGACGCAAATCCGCACATACGGCCACGGGAGCGCCGTGACGCTCCGTGCTCCCGTCATTCCCGGATGGACATTCTTCGAATGGATTATCTCGGATAATGGCGGGTCGGGACCGATGGGACCGGGTGGATCGTGACAGATCACAATTACACTGGATATGAATCGCACAGCCACGCCTCAATACACGCAGCCGTAACGAATGCTCTCTGATAAGAAAAGGAGGCCGCGATGATGGTCACGATTGCACTGTTCGTGGGAATCGCGCTCGGTGGGTCACCTTTCGATCTGTCGTTCCGCTTCTGGTTCTCCACTGAGGGTGTCGCCGAACACGAGCCGATCAACGGCACGCCGCCGGAGTACCATTCGCCGTCCGATGGCGTCAACCCAGTCCTTGAATCGTCGGGCAGAGCGCAGCGCCTGTATGTCTGGGGCACATTGCTCAATATCACCGATTACCTGGTTGTGAGAGCGATTTACATCGACGTCAACCTGCACACCGTGTCTGGAGAAGCTCGCCTTACAGGCTTCCATTGGTACAACTTCACGGATCCGAATAAGCCGCAGCGGAGAAGGTGGGCTGGGACGTTTGACGGCATACTCGGGGATGAGCAAGTCAATGACGCATGGACCGGGAGCGGCGGAAACAACGGACTTGCTGAGGGGGCTTACTGGGACGCGCAATACGATCCAAATTCGATTTCCTGGTTGCTCGGGACAGTTGATGTGGTGACTTCGCCAGGGGCCCAAGCAGAGCTGTTTTTTGGAGTGGGTGACGGCGGCATCTTCATTGAAGGCCCGCCCGCGCCGCAGGCCATCTATTTCGGCTGGGGAGATGATCCACTGACAGGGTTCGAGTTTGAAGGAGCAGAAAGCGAACTGCCCGACGCGATCATTATCCCCGAGCCGGCGACGATCACCGTGCTCGGTTTGGCGGCTGGGCTGCTACTTCACCGGGGCGCGCGATGCCGGCGATGGTGACGCGGTGTGGTTCTCGGGCGAAACAGTGCGCTGCGACGCGGTGATTCGTTCCTGGGCGACATGCGTTGCCCGTACCCGCGCGGGAATCGCCGCGACATATGGGCAGCGCGTGTACAAAGATTGGGGGTATGATCGCGGCGCTACTTCTTGCCGGGGGCCGGCACATGCTGATCAATCAGAATCGGATTTCCATCGGGGTCGATCAGCATGAGGCTGGCCGGCCCCGATGTGTTTTCGTCCGCGCTCGTTGTCGGCGTGATGCCGCGGGCTTTCAGCGTTTTTTGCAGCGCGCGCACATCGTCAAAATCCGCGAGCGTATTGCAATTGCGGTCCCAGCCGGGATTGAACGTGAGCATGTTCTTCTCAAACATGCCCTGGTACAGGCCGATTGTGGCGGTCTCGTTCTGCATGATCAGATACCTGGCCTTGTCCGATCCGCCTACCTGTCGGAACCCGAGTTTCTCGTAAAACGCGCGGGAAGCGGCCAGGTCTTTGACCGTGAGACTGACGGAGAAGTTGCCGAGTCGAACGGCGTCGGCGTTCTTGGCCGGCTCGGGTTTCTGCTCGGGCTTGGTTTGCATGCCGCCGAAGCAAAGTACGCACAGCGCGGCTGTCGCGAAAATTCTGGTCATCGAATGCTCCTTAAAGTGGTTGGTGATTTCGTGCGCAAAACAATACGCGCCTTGGCACGATGATCATTCAGAAGCGGGCGAGCGCTCGTTCAGAGCGCCGCCCGCGGGGAGTGCGGGCATCTTGCCCGCACTCCCCGCAAGATCAATTTTGAAAACGCTCTAGCAACTGAAGAGCGCGTGACAAGACGCCTAATTGCGTTTCGAAGCGACCGCTCCCTTACGGTCGCGGTTCTGTTCGGACACAAACGACCGGCAGAATGCCGGTGCTACCCAATCGCGGCGAGGCGGGGCCTCGAACGATCTCAGACTCGATCGGGACGTGTCGAACGCCCCGCCCGAGCCTGAAGGGTCGTATGTCACCCGCCCGTGAGCAGCAGCACGAACGGATCGATGTCGAAGTTATTCACAGCGCCGTCGCCGTTCACGTCAGTATGGCTGGGCGGGCAATCCGGGTAAAGCGAGGCGTAGAGCGCCGGATTGGTCAGGGCTGTCACAAACGGGTCGATGTCGAAGTTGTCTACGCGACAATCGCAATTCGCGTCGCCGCGCAGCGGGCCCGAGACCGTCAACGTCGCGACATTGCTGGCCGCATCGCCACAAACGCCGGCCATCACCACGTCGTAATTGCCGGCATCGCCCAGTAGAACGGGGTCGATGAGCAGCGCGGCCTGATTCGCGCCCGGAATATCCACGCCGTTCAGACGCCACTGATACGTAATCGGCCCCGCGCCGGTTACGTCGATATCGAAGATCACGCTGTCGCACTCGGCGACGGTCTGCGATTGCGGCTGCGCGGTAATCTCGATGTGGTCGATCGAATCGCACGGATCGCCGATGCCGTCGTTGTCGCAGTCGGATTCGACGTATTCGTAAGCGCCCATATCGACGATCTGCGTGTAGCCGTTCCCGGCCACGCCGGTGTTGGCGGTGCAGGTGGCATCCAGGAAGCGCGGATTGCCGTCGAGGTCGAGCGGTGTCGGTTCGGTCGTGTTGCCGTCGCCGTCGAGGTCGGCCGCGTCGGGCGGAACGTCGCTGTTGCGCCCGGCGTCGATGCAGGGAGAGCCGCTCAGCAGGCGCAGATTGTCGTCGAGCGTGCCGAGCGTATTGTCAGCACCGTCACCGTCAACGAACAAGGGATCGGCGTTGATGTTGTTACTGCCGGCATACGCCCAGCCATCCTGCACGTTTGAATGGGAAACGGTCGCCGCCGCAGCGCCAGAGTAATTGAAAATCTGCACATTGCCGGCGGGCGAACCGCTGTCGGTATTGCCCCAGGCGATAGAGTTTGCCACGAGCACGCTACTCGACAGGTCAACGAATATCCCGCCGCCGTTGTAGCCGGCGTGGTTGGCCCACAATGTGCAATTGCTCAGCACCGGCGTGCTCGCGATCTGCACGGAGATGGCGCCGCCAAGAAAACCGGTTGTGTTGCCAACGAACTTCGAGTCTACGATCAGCGGGCTTCCGGAACCCGTGGTGCGAATGGCACCGCCTTCCTCGGCGGCGGAATTACTGTCGAATGTGCAGCGCGCGAATAACGGCGCCCCGCCGTCGCTATGGACTGCTCCGCCGCCCGCGGCAACCGCGACGTTCGCTGCAAAGGAGCAATTGCGTACCGTGACCGAACTTGTACCGGCGATACTGATGGCGCCGCCTCCAAGAGTCTGGGCGCTGTTGCTCCGGAACTCAGTATTCGTAATCGTGGGGGCGGCGTGCGAGACGTTGATCGCGCCGCCATTATTACCGGCGTTGTTGTCCAGGAACAGGCAGTTATCAATCGCAGGATGCGTGCTCGCGATGCTGCCGATGATGAGCATGGCGCCGCCGCTGAGCGAACGGTGGTAGCGAAAATCGCAATTGCGTACCGTGGGACTTCCGGACTGAATCAGCATGCCGCCGGCGTGATTATCCGGGAATGGCTGGCTGCCCTCGGCGTAGCCGTTGCGCACGGTAAAGCCATCCAGGATGGCGGTGCTATTCGTGCCGTCGCCGGTAACGACGTGGAAGCAGTTGTCGCCATAATTGGCGTAATTCGGCGGTTCGCCGCCGTCATTACCATTCAAATCGCCCGACAGAATCGACTCCAGCGTTGGCCGTCCCGTCACCCCGTCCAGCGGTCGCGTCGTGTTGTTGATGGCTCCCTCATCGCCCGGCAAGCCGCGGAACCCGCCGATGATCGCCACGCCGCTGCGCATCTGGAACGTCGCCGTGCGATCACCGTTACCATTCGGATTCGCGTTGGTTTCATCCGGCCGGTATGTCCCCGCCCCGACCCAGATTTCGGTCACTTGCGCGCCACACGGTGTATTGAGATAGTCGATCGCGTCGCGCAGTTTGCGATACGCCAGCGTCCACGACGAGCCATCGCCGCCGCCAGCCGCATCGTCATTCACATACAATCGTGTACCCGTGCAAATTGACAGCGTCGCCGCAGCGCTCGTCGCCGCCGAGCCGCAGCTCGTCGTGATGCGCACGTCGTATGAGCCTACGTGGCTTGCGTCCACCGGGTTGATCGTCAGCGTCGCCGTCGTCGCGCCGCTGATTGCGCCGCCATTCGTCACAATCAGGCCGTTCCGACGCCACTGGTAGCTCATCGGCCAGGCGTGCGAGGCGGCTACGGTGAATGAAACGCTCGCGCCGGCCATCGTCAGAACATTATTTGGCTGATCGGTGATCGTCGCGGCGCGCGGTCCGATGCCGCACGGCCCATCGCGCGTATCGAGATACGGCAGAATTTCCTCGTTTACCGTTCGCGCGTGGAACTCCATTCGGACGTTAGTCATGCCGCCGGGGCAGATATGGCAATAGCTCATAATCGTGCCGATGTCCTGTTCGGCCGCTGTGCAATCCTGCGTGTCATTACAGCCGCTGCTGCCATACGCTCCGCCGCAGCAATCCACCGGCGGCGTCATGTTATGCGTGTGCGGCGCGCCGACGTTATGCCCCAGTTCGTGAGCCACTACCATCAAGTCCCAGTTCTGACTGTGATTATTCTGAATTGGATATGGGAAATAGGCGTTCAGATTGGCCGACAGCGCGTAGTCATATTCCAACTCGCACGTCGCCCCGACCCAGGCGATGCCGCCGCCCAAAGCGCGCCCGGATAGAAAATGAACCAGATCGCGGTTCACGCCGGTCATGTTCGCGTTCCAGTAGTCGCGATACTGAAATAGCTGATCATACGTATTGCCCTGGTCCCACGGGTCCGTGGTGGTCCACAGGCGCGAATACACAATCAGGAAACTCAAATTCGCGTCGCGCCGATAGACTTCCGATACTGCGCCGATCAATGTCGCCATGTACGCATTGGCCGCCGCCGTATTGCCGCCGAACAGGCCGAGATATTCCTGATCCGTTTCGATCGCGAGATCGATATTGCGGCACGGAATGACACCGGCAACGCCGCCCGTTTCCGTGGCCTCGTGAATCACAGGCAATAAATCGCTTGCGCAGGTGAACGGGTTGAACTGAATGGCGGCAGCGGCCGGTGACCGCAGGTTGTAAATGAGGGTTGGCTGGCCAGCGGCCGGCGGTCCGCTCGACACGATGAACTCATCCGCGCCGCGGCTGATGAAACCGTACACGCCATATGGCGAAACGGACAGGAACACCCGGCTGTCGCTCTCACCGCGAACTTCGCCGCGAAACATCGCAACTTCCGGCCGGTTCAGCATTTGCTCGCTATCGATCGTGACGGCGACGAGCATGGACTCCGGCGCAATGACGTCGAACGACTGCAAATCTAGCGTTGCCTGCCCTGTGCCGAGTTCCACGTTTTCGAGCGCGTGTGCGCCGGGGCGCGCGAACATGCTGTAATCAGCCGCCGAAACCGGGAACGGCGCGAATCCCGCCGGGGTCGCCGGTTGCAATTCCTGGGAACGCGCTGCGACGCCCAGCGACAAGCTTGTTGTGACCAGGCAAATGAAAAACCTAGGCGCGAATTGAATACCCATTTTGTGACTCCGTTTGAGAATGGCCTCGAAACATGCTGGAAAAGCCAGCCTAAGAAGTCAGCCGCAAACAGTCAACGAAAAATGCAATCGAATCAGAAATTCTGTTGGTTGGCTGGTTAACGATCTGGGCACCGCGATTGGCACAGCGGAGCGGGCCGCGCGAACCGAGGCTCGCAGGGCGCGGCGCTACGCTCGATCAACAGCAGCCACTACACCGCTGCGGGAGCGCGAGACAGCGTGGATGTGGGATCAAAAAGCGTCTTATCAATCCGTCGCTTGGCGGCGACGGCCGCGACGAAGCGCTCGAACAGATATCCCGCGTCGTGCGGGCCGGGCGCGGCTTCCGGGTGAAACTGCACGCAGATGATTTGCTTGTCTTCGTGCATGAAGCCTTCGAGGCTGCCGTCGTTCAGGTTGACATGCGTCACCGTACCGCCGATTTTTTTCAGCGATTCCGCATCTACCGCGAAGCCGTGATTCTGGCTCGTGATTTCCACGCGCCCCGTGATTTCGTTGCGAACCGGCTGATTTGCGCCGTGATGACCGAATTTGAGCTTGTATGTTTTTGCGCCCAGCGCGAGGCCGAGCATCTGATGCCCGAGACAGATGCCGAACATGGGGACTTTTCCGGCGAGCTCGCGCAGCGCGGCGATGGTCTGCGTAACGGCCGCAGGGTCGCCGGGGCCATTTCCGACCAATAGGCCGTCGGGCTTCAGTTCGCGAATCTGGGCCGCTGTCGCGTCGGCCGGCGCGACCGACACCCGACCGCCCTGTTCGGTGAGATAACGGAGAATGTTGCTCTTGATGCCACAGTCGATGGCAACAATGTGGCAATCGGCCTGGCCGAAGCGATGTTGATCGCCCGGCGCGACCCACAACGGCTCATTCCACGTCCGAACGCTGCGCGGCGCGACGCAATCGACCAGGTTCGCGCCGACCATCGACTCGGACCGGACGGCCATATCGAGCAGCTTCACTTCGTCCATAATCTCTGTGCTGATGACGCCGCGCAGCGCGCCGTGAATGCGCAGACGTCGCGTCAGCGCGCGCGTGTCGATGTCGGACAGGCCGGGAATGCCGTGTTGTTTGAGAAAATCGCCCAGCGCCTGTGTTGAGCGATAGTTGCTGGGTCGGTCGCATACCTCCTTGACGATGAAGCCGGTCAGATGCGGTTTGACCGATTCGAAATCCTCGGGGTTCACGCCGTAATTGCCCATCAACGGGAACGTCATCGTGACGATTTGGCCGCAATAGGACGGGTCGGTGAATATTTCCTGATAGCCGGTGAGCGCGGTGTTAAAGACGACTTCGCCGGTGCGCGTGGTTTCGGCGCCGAAGGATGTTCCGGTGAAGATGGTTCCGTCTTCGAGGGCGAGTTTAGCGAGCAAGCGTTGAGTCTCCAGTGTGATCGACCGGCGATCGTTGCTCATTATATGGCCATGGGGTGGTACCGAAACACGCGCACGAATCGCCAGTGTAGTGGTTCAGAATAATTGAACCGGCTAGAAGAGGAGCATCGGCGTGGGGCCCGGGGGCCAACCAGGAGTTGCAACCGGGAGGCCCCCCGGCGCCCCCACCGATTTTGCGGCCCCGAGT
>JAEUIR010000017.1 GCA_016795025.1 Phycisphaerales bacterium | reverse complement strand
ATCTACGAGCGCCGCGGACACATTGCTCACGTCTGTCGGGGCGCTGATCGTCGCCGTGGATCGAGATTTGAACACCGACCCGCGCTTTGACCGGATCAGTTCCGCGGGCGCTCGCCGTGTGCTGGACTGCTTGCCGGATGACGCCCGCGACGCGCTGCGCAGCGCGGTCGTCAGCGCCATCGACGCCGATGAATCGCAGGAGGTACGCTTTGTCACCGGCGAGGCATGGTACGTTGCGTCGATTCACGCCATCGGCCAGACAGGTTCGGCGCCGCGGTGTGCGGCCATCCTTCTCCGCGATGTAACGGCTGAAAAGGAATCGTCGCGACAACTCGCGCGGCTCGCGCGCCGCAACGAAGCGATCCTGCGCAGCGCGATGGACGGCTTCTTCGTCGTGGGCGAAGACTTGCGATTCATCGAGGTGAACGACGCTTTCTGTCGCATGGTGGGATTCAGCGGGTCCGAGCTGCTCGAAATGAAAAGCTCGGACCTCGAAGTGCGCGGCGGGCCGGCTCTCGGCTTGTCCGGAACGCACGCTCGCACGGGTGTTCATCATCTTTCCACCAACTATCGCCACAAGAACGGGCACATGATTCAGCTCGAAATCAGCGTGACCGTGCTGCGCATCGACGGCCAGAAAATCGTGGTCGGTTTCGCGCGAGACGTGACCGAGCGAATTCGCGCTGAGCAGGCTCTGCTCGAAAGCGAAAACCGCTTTCAATCCCTGGTGACGCGCATGCCGCTCGGCTACATTGTCTGGACACCCGACATGCGGGCGCGAGACTGGAACCCCGCTGCCGCGCAGATCTTCGGGTATAGCGCGGAGCAGGCGCTCGGCAAGTCCGCGACCGAACTGATCGTCGCGCTCGAGGAGCGCCAGACGGTCGAGCAGGCCTGGCGCGCCCTGCTCGCCGGCGAATCCACCAATGGCCTGATGATGAACAACATCCGCAAGGACGGCGAGCCCGTTCATTGCGAGTGGTTTAACACCGTATTGCGTGATTCGAGCAATCGCGTCGAATGTGTCGCGAGCCTTGTGCGCGACGTGTCGGAGCGCGACAACCTGGAACGCAGACTCCGCGACTCGCAGAAGCTCGAAAGTCTGAACGTATTGGCCGGAGGCGTCGCGCACGACTTTAATAACTTTCTTCTGACGATCCTGTGCAACGCTTCGCTCGCGATGGAGCATGTCCCCAACGAAAACGAAGCCCGCCCGTTTATTCAGAAGATTTTGAACGCCAGCCGCCGCGCATCGGACCTTACGCGGCAAATGCTCACGTATTCCGGCCGGGCCGCTTGCGAAATTCAACCGGTCGAATTCAACGCCCTGATCCGCGAGACCACTGATTTTCTCCAGGCGGCGCTGCCAAAAAACGTCACAGTCGCAACCGACTTGCAGGAAGGCTTGCCCGCGATTCACGCCGACGCCGCGCAATTGCAGCAGGTGCTGATGAATCTGGTTCTGAACGCCTCTGAGGCGATCGGCAACAAGTCGGGCGTGGTCACGATCTCGACTTCGCTCACAGCTCTCGACGAGCGGCAAATTTCCGCTGAATTTACCGGCCAACCGCTCACGCCGGGTCGCTTCGTGCGGCTACGCGTGCGCGACACGGGCTGCGGCATGTCACCGGAAACGCTGGCCCGCATCTTTGAGCCGTTCTTTACGACCAAATTTACGGGACGCGGGCTGGGGCTGGCCACGATGCTCGGCACCGTCCGCGCGCACCGCGGAGGCGTGAAGGTGCGCTCGAATGTGGGACAAGGAACGGAATTCACGTTGCTATTTCCGGCCGGGGCGCTGCACCGCCGCACGGCGCTGCCCATGCCAAGCGTGGCACGGCTCCCGGATAATGCGCGCATTCTGGTGGTTGATGACGAGCAGGATATCCGCGACGTCGTTCGCGCTGTTCTGGAATCACGCGGGGCGACCGTCCTCACGGCCGAAGATGGCCTGCGCGGCGTGGCGATATTCCGTGAGAACAGCCCGCGCATCGACCTGGTGCTGCTGGATATGACAATGCCGGGCATGAGTGGCGAGGAAGTTCTGCGGGAAATTCGCTCGATCAACCCGACTGCGCGCGTGCTGCTGAGCAGCGGATACAGCGAAAGCGAGGCAACCAGCCGGTTTTCTTCTCATCGCGCGAACGGATTTGTGCAGAAACCATATACGGCCAACGAACTCGTCCAAAAACTCTCCGACGCGCTGCGTTCGGCGCCGCCATCCTCGGCAACCGTGATGGTGTCCAAGAATTAAGCTCAAAAGGTGGAGCCGCGACCACAAAGGATCGACCGCCCGGAAGCACAGCGCGCCGTTTTGTCGGGGGCGCTAATTCTTCCTCGCGTCTTCCGGAAGCGCTCGCCGTTCGCGTTCGCGGAAGTAGAGCCGAATCGGAATATCCGTGAAGCCCAGCGCATCGCGCAGGCGATCCTCGAAATATCGCCGATAGTCTTCGAGAATGTCCGCAGCGCGGCTGCAAAACAACACGATCGTCGGCGGCGCGACGCCGGTTTGCGTCGCGTAATAAATCCGCGGTAGTTTGCCCCCACGCCGCGTGCTCGGGTTGCGCTGCTCAACGATCTCGCGCACCGCTCGATTCAGCGCGCCCGTCCCGACGCGGGTGTTCGATTGCTCATGCAGGCTGAGCGCCACCTCGACCGCCTTCTCAACGTTGTAGCCGCTCTCCGCGGCCATGCACACGATCGGCGCGAAATCCAGCGCTTGAAGCGTCTTGGACAAATACTCGACGTAGGCGTCTGAAGTCGCGCGACCGCCCACAAGATCCCATTTATTCACCGCGAGCATCACCGGCCGGGTCGCGTCGATGATGGCGCGAGCCAGCTTTTTGTCGACTTCGCTGACCGGACTGGTGGCGTCGATCAGGTGCATCACCACATCCGCTCGCCCGATCGACTCCAGCGCTCGCGTATGGGAGTAGAAGTCGATGTCGTCCATGCTCTTTTTCTTGCGCACGCCGGCCGTGTCGATCGCGATGAACGATCTTCCGTCGCGCTCGAAACGCACATCCACCGCGTCGCGCGTCGTTCCCGGCGTTTCGCTGACGATCATGCGCTCCTCGCCGGCCAGGGCGTTTACAAGCGTGCTCTTGCCGGCGTTGCGTTTACCTACAATGGCCAGTTTCATCACCACCGGCGCGCTCAGGGCCAATGCCGCGTCGCCCAGACGGGCGAAAATCGCCTCCAGCAATTCCGACCGGCCGCGCATGTGCTTGCAACTCATGGCGAGCGGATCGCCATAACCGAATTGCCCGAACACGCCGACGGACGGCTCCAGCGTCGGAACATCCACCTTGTTGACGACGACGATCACGGGCTTTCCGAGCGGCCGCAGCAGCTCGGCCACGCGCTGATCGAGCGGCGTAAAGCCGTCGCGCACGTCGACGAGAAAAAGAATGAGATCGGCACATTCGAGCGCGTAGTGGATTTGCTCATCAACGCTGGCTTCGAGCTTGTCTTCGTCGACGATGCCGACGCCCCCGGTGTCGATCAACTCAAATCGCCGCTCGCCGGCGTCGATGGTGACGGACACGCGATCGCGCGTAATCCCGGCGCGCGGATCGACAATACTGATCCGCTGGCCCGCGAGCGCGTTGAGCAGCGAGCTTTTGCCGACATTCGGCCGTCCGACGATGGTGACAATGGGGACTTTCACGCGGCAATCATAGCGGTTTTGCAGCGAAAAATCCGTCACTTGCACGGCGGACAGCGGCGGGTATGCTTTCGTGTTGGCGTGGTTGATTCATGGTTCGCCGAGCCAGTCGTCGAATCCGGCAGGGGCACGGATGCCTCGCGGTGAACAATTCAAGGAGAAGTTGCGATGAAGTCGTCTCGAATGGTCATGTTGGTGCTCGGCGCGGGACTGGCCGTGTGGTCCATCGGCTGCGCCGATCCGGATAAGGTGCAGGTGGCCGACCTGCAACGTCAGAATCAACAACTCGAGCGCGACAATGCGAGCCTTTCACAGCGCATCGCGCAGCTCATGCGTGATCTCGATCGATTGAACAAGGAACTCGAGGGCGCCCGCGGCCAATTGTCAAAATTAAAGGAACTTCAACCGGGTTGGAGTCAGGAAGGCGGCATCGCCTGGACGGACGTGGCGGATGATATTCTATTCGATTCGGGCAAAAGCGAGTTGAAAGCGTCGGGCCGGCAGGCGCTACAGCGCATCGCCGCGCAAATCCGCAATGACAAAGAGCTGAGCAAGCGGGGCATCTGGATCATCGGACACACGGACACCGATCCGATCAGTATTTCGAAGGACAAGTGGAAGGACAATCTCGACCTGAGTTGCAATCGCGCGATGGTCGTCGCCCGCGAGTTCTACGCGATGGGCTTCAATGCGCAGCACGTCGTCGCCGGTGGCCAGGGCGAGCACAATCCGAAAGTGGATAACAATAGCCGCGCCAACAAGCAAAACAATCGGCGCGTGCAGATTATGGCGATTCAGCGACCGCCGTCAGGGTTACAGACGCGCGAAGCCGAGACAAACGCAAATCGGAACGCCGCGCCGGCAACGCCCGCGAACGAAGAGCGCGGTTGATGAACCCACGGCCGATGCTGTAGCCGAATTCGGCTGGCGCTAAACATGGGTTGCTTGCCGTAGCCGCCGGCCTTCGGCGCTAAGACTGAGACAACTATCGGGCCGCGGTGTTGAATCAAACGCCGCGGCCCGATCACCTTTACCCACGATGTAACAAGCACTCGCCGGTGCCGGGCGGCCGGAAATCGAGGCCATTCTTGGAAAACCGCGTCATTGTCATTCTCGGGTGTACCGCCGTGGGTAAGAGCGCACTCGCTCACGCCGCGGCGCGCACGCTCGGCGCGGAGATTCTCAGCATCGATTCCATGCAGGTATATCGCGGCATGAACATCGGAACGGCCAAGGCGACACCCGAAGAACGAAGCGAAGTCCCCTACCACCTTATCGATGTCCTCGATCCATGCGAGTCTTTCAGTGCTGCGCGATTCGTCGAACTTGCGGATCAAGCGGTGGCCGCCGTTCACGCGCGCGGCCGGCCCGTAGTGGCCGTCGGCGGTACGACGCTTTACTTCAAGTCGTTTCACGAGGGATTATTCGAGGGTCCTTCCGCGGATGCCTGCATCCGCGAAGCGATCCGCAACAGAATTCAGCATGAGGGACTTGAAGCGCTGCACGCGGAACTGGCGCGGATTGATCCGGTGGCCGCAGCGCGAATCCACCGCAATGATGCGCGTCGCGTGGAGCGCGCGCTGGAGGTTTACCAGCTCACCGGCCGCCGGATCAGCGAATTGCAGCAGCAATGGGAGCGCAGCCGGCTCCGCCGCCCCGATTGGCGCTGGACGTTGATCCATCTCCACCGCGAGCGAGACTTGCTCAATCGACGCATCAACGAGCGCGTGCGGCAGATGCGCGCCGCAGGCCTCACGGTGGAGGCCCGCCGCATTTGGGACGATCCGCGCGGCGTCAGCCCGCAAGCTCGCCAAGCCGTAGGATACGCGGAATTGTTCGACAATTTCGGCGGGTGCTGGAGCGAGGACGAAGCCTACGAACAAATCAAAATTCACTCGCGCCGCCTTGGCAAGCAGCAGCGCACGTGGTTACGCCGCATACCCGGCGCGCATCTGATTGACGCCGGCGAGCGCGACGCGGCGGATTTTGTGCAAGACGTGATCGTGACCGCCGCGAAAGGGTGAGAACAACATGCCCGCACCAACCATTCCGTATTCACTACCCCCGCGCGAGACCGCGTGGCAACTGGAGCGTGGCCGCGCGCTGCTGGTCGAGATAGCCGCCCGCCGCAGTTGCCGGGATTTTTCGCCGCGCCCCGTGCCGCGCGCCGTGATCGAACTGGCGATTGAGATCGCCCACACCGCGCCAAGCGGCGCGAATCGCAAGCCGTGGCGCTTCGTGGCCATCGACGACCCGGCGCTCAAACACGAAATCCGCGTCGCCGCCGAAGCCGAGGAACGTGAGAGCTACGACCATCGCATGCCGCAGGAATGGCTCGACGCGCTGGAGCCGCTGGGCACTACCGCCGAAAAGCCATTCCTCGAAATCGCGCCATGGCTGATCGTACTATTTCGCGTTGATGCTGAGATCACACCCGACGGGAGACGTCTGAAGAATTACTACCCAGTGGAAAGCACCGGCATCGCGGCCGGAATGTTCCTGACGGCGTGTCATATGCTCGGCCTCGCGACACTTACGCATACTCCCAGCCCGATGGGCTTTCTGCGAATGATCTGTGGTCGGCCGGACCACGAAAAGCCGTTTCTGCTGATTCCAGTGGGATACCCGGCTGAGAATTGCACCGTTCCTGATGTGCCCAAAAAACCATTATCAGCCGTTTTGCAATGGAACCGCTAACCACTCACCAGCAACACCGAACAGCAATCTCTGCAAGCGGTTGCAGAAATTCATCGCTTCAATGCCCAAACCTTAAACTTCCGGCGTAATATCCACGCATCGAACGCCGTATGCCGCTCGTTGACGGCACATACAAACAAAATCGGGAACTCCGGCAAAATATGAATCGCAAAGTACTCGGCATTCTCGTCGGCGGCGGCCCCGCCCCCGGCATCAATGCTGTCATCGGCGCCGCGACCATCGAGGCGATCAATCGCGGATTTGAAGTTTACGGGCTATTCGACGGGTTCAAATGGTTAACCTCTTCGAACTTCAACGCCTCGGTGCATGCCATGAGGCTGACCATAGCTGATGTCGCACGCATTCATTTTGACGGCGGCTCGATGCTGCGCATCGCGCGAAACAACGTGCTGGATGAAGCTTCGGTCAAATCCGGCGCCGGCGTCAAACCAGATATCCAAAAAGTGCGACAGGTGATCGAGAATCTCCGCTCGCTCGGCGTTGATCACCTGCTCACGATCGGTGGCGACGACACCGCCTTGAGCGCCCGCTTCGTCAGCGAAGGTGCCGGCGGAAACATCCGCATCGTCCACGTGCCAAAAACCATCGATAATGACCTTCCGCTTCCCGCCGACGTTCCGACATTCGGTTTTTCGACCGCCGTCTACGAAGGCACGCGACTGGTCAAGAATCTAATGCTCGATTCACAAACCACCGGACGCTGGTATCTGGTGACGGCCATGGGCCGGCAATCCGGCTGGCTGGCCATGTGGATGGGCATGTCAGCAGGGGCGACCGTGACACTGATCCCGGAGGAATTCGACGATCATTCCAAAGTATGCCACATCGTCGATGTGATTGAAGGCGCGATACTCAAGCGAAAAGCGATGGGGCGCTCCGACGGCGTGGCGATCATCGCCGAGGGGTTGGCCTACAAACTCGGCGATCGAGCGGAACTCGAACGAATTCTCGGCAAGTCCGTGCCCGTTGACGCGGCCGGCCATCCGCGCCTGGCCGACGTGCCGATCGGCGATCTGCTTCGCAGCGAAATCGAATCGCGTTTCAAGCAGCGCGGCCAGTCAATCACGCTGGTCACACACGAATCGGGATATGAGCTTCGTTCGGCGGATCCGACGCCGTTTGATATGTCCTATTGCCGGAGCCTGGGCTATTACGCGATTCGTCTGTTTCTAAGCGATAACCCGCGCCACCGCTCCGGTGTGATGGTATCGCTGGTCAACGGCAACCTGAACCCGATGCACTTCTCTGACATGATCGACCCGGTGACGAACCGAACGCGAGTGCGCCGCGTCGATGTCCGTTCGGATCAATATCGAGTCGCGCGGGCGTACATGATTCGCCTTGAACGCAGCGATCTCGACAATGAAGAGACGCTTGCACGAATCGCCGCAGAAGCGAAGATGACACCGGCGGAGTTTCGCGCGCGTTATGAACGTGCGGCCACGCGAATCGTCGACGGTTTTCCGGAATCAGCCTGATTCGCGATTGAATCCGCGAACCCATGTGCCCGCGACCGCGGCGCCGCGAGCGCCGGTGATGCGCGGTAACGCAATGGGCACTCCGTCGTCGCACAGCGCCCCGAGAATCGCGATCTCGACCGCTTCGCGCGCTTCCGTGGCCACCCCCATCCGCTCCGTCGATTCGCAAGTAACGCCGCAGCAGTTGCGAATCGCCGCCGTCAGCGCCGCGTTTTTCGCGCCGCCGCCGGCGAGCAGCACGCGCTGCGCGCGCGGCAGCGCCGCTGCGATCGTTTGCGCGATCGCCTCGCAGGCGGTGCGCGCTAAGTCACCGGAGCTGGCCGCGCGTCCCCAATCTTCGATCCGATCGAGGCATTCATCCCGCGTTCCGAGCGAGCGGCGTGCGCCGGATTGGGAACCAAGATAGCCAAGCATTTGCTGCAAAACTCGCGCGCTCACGGCGCCGGCGGACGCGGCCGCGCCACCGTCGTCAAACGGCCGATTGAGATATTTGCGCGCGATGTAATCCAATAGCTGATTGCAAAGGCAAATGTCGCCGCCGATCACGTCCTGCGGGGCCGCGCCGGCGGGGAGATACGTGAAATTCGAAAACCCGCCGAGATTCACAATAGCGCGGGATTCGCGCTGATCGCGAAACAGAACCCAGTCAGCCAGCGGCGTGATCGGTGCTCCCTGCCCGTCGAGCGCCAGATCGGCGGCACGCAAGTCGCTCACCACCGGCGCCTGAATTTCAGCCGCGATCACCGTGGCGTTGATGAGTTGCCAGCTCACGGGCGGGTCGTGAAACACTGTCTGCCCGTGAACCGCTACAAGATCAGGGCGTTTTCCCGCGGCAGCCCGGCGAATAACGTTGATATGCGTGAGCGAAAAGGCCCGGTTGAGGCTTGCGACCTGACGAGCAGTCATCGGATGCTGCGCCGCCAGTGCGCGGAGTTCATCCACAAGCGCGCCGAGCGGCGCTGACGCGAACCCGCAAGGCCGCGCGGTCATCGCCAATCCGTGGCCTTCGATCTCGACGCAAGCGGCATCGATGGCGTCGATGCTCGTGCCGGTCATGCAACCCACGATGAATCGGTTCGAAGCCTGATCCCGCTGCGCCATGCCGCGCTACTTGGACGGCTTGGCGGTGTTGAGGTTCGTGATCGTTCCGCCCCAGATGGAAGAGTTCGGAATCACCACCTCATGCCCGTCCGCGTTTCTCACCTTCGTCGAGACCAGCGTCATCGATGTAACGCTGCCCGTTACGCCCGCAACTGTGACGGTGTCATGTAGATCGTACGGCCGGTAGAGGAGGATCATCACGCCTGCGGCAAAATTGCTCAGCGTGCCCTGTAGCGCGAATCCGATGACGAAGCCGACAGCGCCCATGGCCGCGAGGAATGGACCGATGTTCACCTCCAGGAACGAAAGCGCGATGACGAAGCCAACGAAGAAGACGACTTTGCGCGTGGTGTTCACGACGAAGTCCTTCAGCAGCGCCGACGCGCCGCGCGTGGAGGCCATCGCGCGCGCGGCGAGCGAACCGGCGATTCCGGTCACAATGCGCGCCAGGATAAGCGTCACGACGAAGAGGATGAGGTTTTTCGCGTAGCGCAGGCCGCCCTCGGGCGACTTCAGCCAGGCCCAGCCAGCGTTTAACAGCGCGCCTGTATCGTCGGTCTTCACAACAATGCCGCTGACTGCATTGATGTAGGCATCGTAAGGCGCGCGGTCGCCGCCCTTCTTGACCAGCTCATCCAAAACGAGCTTGAGCCGATCCGTGATTTGCGTGCGTTCTTCTCGCTTTTGAGCTGCGATTTCACGCAAGCCGGAGACCGCCTGAGTCGTAGCCTTCGCCGCGCCAAGTTCGGCGTCCGTCAGCGCCTGCATGGCGTCCTGAAGCAATTTCAGCCAACCGTCGGCCTCGACCTGCAATTGCGCCTTGGGCAGCGGCGTAAGCATCAGCACCAGATCGCCTGTCGAAATCTTGATATCGCCGGTAGTCGTAGGGATCGGCCCCTTCGGCACGGGCGGAAAAACCAGTCCGCCCTTTGCCGTCGGATCCGGGTCAACCACCGCGTTGATGTACGTCTTGTAGTCATCGGTTTTCCCTCCCTTGGCGTCCACCGCGCTCAGCACCAGCTTAAAGCGTTCCACAATTCCCGCCTGCGCTAAGCGTAGTGCGGCGGCTGCGCTCTTATGCTGCTCTTTCTCAGAGCCCTGCGCCCGAACGCCGACGATTTCGTTCTCGCTGATGGCGACCACGGATTGCTGCAACAAGCGCTGCCACCCTTCTGCTTCGATCTGCAACTCCGCGAGCGTCATCGGCCGCAATTTGTACGACAGTTCCGCCGGCGCGATCTTCGTGTCGCCTGTGGTGCGCGGCGGGCGCGGTTTTCCCGGCGGCGCCGATTCAACGGCTTGACCAGTTTCGGAATCCTGAACTGCCGAGAGGTAAGTTCGAAATTCGTCCGGCTGGCCGCCCTTGCGTTCGAGTTCATTCAGCACAATCACGATGCGCGAAATCAATTGCGCGCGCTCTTCCTTTTTGCGCTCCACGTCGGCGAGCTTTTTGGCTTTCTCGTCACCGTCGAGCTTATTTGCGGCGATTTGCAACCGACTGATATCGGAAACCACGCGCTGCAATTGCTTCAGCCACGCGTCGGCTTCACCCGCTACTTCGGTTTTCGTCAGCGGCCGCAGCAGCAGCGCAAGATCGGCTGTGGATACGCGCGGGTCGGCGGCCGTCGCGCCGGCCAAGCGCTCTTGCGCGTTGGCGGGCAGTGAAGCGCTCAGCACGATGTAAAAAAAAACGCCAAAGCAGACTTGTCGAGAAGCCATGAAATGTTCTCCGCGAAAATGTGTTCATTCGATTGAATCGCAGCGCACTCAACCGTAGCTTCGTTCGGAGGTCGCATATTACTCCGCGCCGGGCGGTGCTCACAAGCCGCTGTCATGGGCAGTGTGCGCTTACAATCCGCGATTGCGTGCTTTTTCGCCATCCAGCGCCGAAGAGAGCGAATATGCCGTTTTCAAATGTGCCTGTTGAAATTTGCAATGCGATTCAGGCTGCGACCCGCATCGGGTTGGTCGGCCACGTGACGCCGGACGCCGATTGCCTTGGCTCGATTGCCGCGCTTTGGCTCGCGCTTCCGGAGCTTGGGCATCATCCCTGCGCATTCGTCCCGGAATCCACGGTCTCGCGGCGGCTTTCGTTTCTGTTGCGCCATGCGGGGTTGACGGCGGCCCCGGCGGGCGAGCTCGACGCCTGCGATCTTGTGATTGTGGTTGATACGGCCAAAGAACGCCGCGTGAATCTGGAAGGAAAGTGGGAATCGCTGCTGGCTAAGCCGCTCCTGAACATCGACCATCATTCCACAAACACGCGCTTCGGCAAGTGGAACTGGGTCAACTCGCACGCGGCAAGTAGTTGCGAGATGGTTTATGAACTGCTCCGAGCTTTGAACTGCCAGGTAACGCCCACGATCGCCACGCTCCTGTTTGCGGGCTTGCATACCGACACGCAGGGATTCTCGCTGGCTTCAACCACGGCCCACACGCTCGCCATCGCGCACGATCTGGCCGGCGCCGGCGCGCGGATCAGTGAGGTCTGCGAGCGTTTGCACCGCAGCCAGTCGAAGCCCGAGTTTGATCTGGTGAAAGTGATTTACGCCAATACGCGCGTGACACCTGACGGTCGACTCGCGTGGAGCAGTGCGTCTTACGACGAAATCACGGCGGCCGGTTGCACCGCCGGCGACATCGAAAATCAAGTGGAGATTCCGCGTTCGATTGAAGGGATTTCGGCCGCCATCCTTTTCAGCGAGGGACATCCCCGCAAGATTCGCATCAACTTTCGCGGCGAGGGCACTGTGCCGATTTTGAATCTCGCGCAGCAGTTCGGCGGCGGCGGACACATTCACAGCGCTGGAGCAATGCTCGACGGAGATCTGCGGGAAATCGAGTCGCGCATCGTCGAAGCGGCCACGCGATTTCTCTCCGATTTGCCGCGCGTCTGACGATCAAGCGGTCCCGTTTTCGTGGAAAGTCCGCCCAAACAGCGCCGCAGCCGTATCAATAAGCGGGCTTCGCGCGTTTTTCAGGACGTGACACGTCTTAGCTCAAATTCACATCAAATTTCGCGCTCGTTCAATCCGGACGCGCACAATCTTGAGAGAAGGAAACGAACGCGGTTGCTGAGCAAGCGTGACCCCAATTGTCGTAGCGCGGGCGTCTGGCAACCACAGAAAAGGAGACCATGCGATGCGAAAATCGAAGCTGGCCAAAGCGGGCGGCGTCATCGCGCTGAGCAGCGCGACAATTTTCGCGCTATCAGGATGCGCGGCTTGCGGCGAACGGACCGCATATGCCAGAACAACGTCGAGCAAATCCGGCTGCAAATGCGGCAAGAAGGTCGCTGGCAAACCGTGCGGAACCTGTGACTCGAAAGTAACCGTCACGTCCGGTGCGCGACTAAACGATTGTGACACGACGAGCTCTTCAGCGGTAGCCCAGACGTCAGTTCACGATCTGCCCTATTCGGCCGCGCCGGGCGATTGTTTTGTCCGCGTTTTCGTCCCGGAGCAAGTCGAAACGGTATCAGAGCGCGTGTGCGTTCAGCCCGAATCCGAACGGATGGAGATCGTGCCGGCTCGCTACGAATGGGTCGAAGAGCGGGTCATGGTCAAGCCCGAATGCAAGAAGCTGGTTGAAGTCGCACCGGAATTTGAATGGCGTGAGGAGTGTGTGGTGCTTCAGCCGGCTTACAAGAGCTGGGTGATGAAGACCGACGCCGAATGCACGACCGAGGACGGCAAGCCGACTGATTCGCGAACGGTGATCTGCCTGGTCGAACACCCGGCGGTGACTAGAAATATCGACGTGCGAGCGCTCAAGAAGCCCGCATGCGTCGAGGAAGCCATTGAACCGGCACAGTATGAAACTGTTCGCGTTCAGAAGATGGTGGAGCCGGCATGCGCCAAGCGCGTCAAGACGCCGGCTGTGTACGAAGACATTGAGAAAACCGTGGTTATTGCGCCAAGCCGGGTTGAGTGGCGACGCGCGATTTGTGAATTCGAAAGCAGCGTCGACGAAATCACGCGAGCGGAACAGGCCCTTCAGATCGCCGGCTATGACCCCGGCGATACGGACGGCAGGACCGACCCGCAGTTCTGGAATGCGTTGAGCACGTACCAGCGCGATCACGGGCTTGCGGTCGGCGCGATGACCGAAGAGACGATGGACAAGTTGAACTCCGTGCCGCGGTAGCAACTCTCCATGTCCGCGGCGCCGCACCGTCCCGACAACGTCGGATCGGCGCAACGGGCATCTGGCCGCGGAAATTGTGAGTTCACGGATCACCCCGTCGTGAATGGTTAACCCAACCACGACGGGGTTGATCTTTTTTTTCGATCCGAGCGCCGTGTATGGCGCCTCCCACCGCGCCTTTGTTTCTCGTATCATGCCCCGCGATAGCGGCTCGTGCGCGACCATGCGGACGGCCGTGCCACCGTTCGATTTCCAAGCGGTATCAGCCGGACGGGAGTCCGCATGCATCGCGCCAAATTTCTGTTGGTTCTCGGATTGCTGTCGATTTTTCCATTGTCGGGTTGTGAATCCACGGGGGCGGAGCGCCTGCGCCCGAGCGGTCCCAGCGTCGCCTCCGACAGCACGCCTTCGCGCGCGGTCTGGCTCGACGAATTGAACATCGACGCGATTCAGCAGGGGTGGAGCAGCGCGAAGGCGCGCCAGAGCGTCGATGGCAATCCGCTCACGATTGCGGGCAGGGTCTATCCGCGCGGCGTCGGCTCGCACTCCAACGCCGAATTGACAATCTCGCTCCACGGCGAGGCTGAGTCGTTTCACACGGACGTTGGACTTGACGATGAATGCCAGAAACTCGGCACGGCCGGATTCATCGTGCTGGTTGATGACATCGAGGTCACCAGGACGGGAATGATGCGAGGCGGCGATGCACCGAAGTCAATTCATGTCGACTTGCAGCGCGCGAACACGCTAACGCTGCTCATCGAAGACGGCGGCGACAATGTCGATTACGACCATGCCGATCTGGCCGGCGCGATGATCATCATGCGCCATGGTTCGCATGCACCGCTGAAGATATTGACCACGGCCGACGAACCGCTGACGGACATAGCCCGCGGTGATCCGCTCTACCCGGTCATCAATGCCCCACGCATCACTGGCGCAACCACCGGCCGTGAGTTTCTTTTTCGAATTCCTGCCAGCGGCGAACGGCCGATGTTCTTTGAAGCCGTGGGATTGCCCGAGGGTCTGACGCTCGACGCGGACGCGGGTATCGTTCGCGGCAGGCTCGCGCACGACGGCCGCGCCGAAGTCACGCTGACCGCGACCAACCAACACGGCGTGGCGCGCGCGAATCTGACGATTGAAGGGTGCGACGATTGCCTGGCGCTTACCCCGCCGATGGGCTGGAACTCATGGAATGTGTGGGGCACGGCGGTTGACGCCGAAAAGGTGCGCGACGCCGCCGATTGGCTGATCCGCAGCGGGCTCGCGGATCACGGCTATCAGTACATCAACATCGACGACGCCTGGGAAGCCGGCCGCGACGAACTCGGCCGGATCGAGTGCAACGAGAAATTTCAGGATATGCGCGAACTCGCCGACTACATGCATTCGCGCGGCCTAAAGCTGGGCATTTACTCGTCGCCGGGGCCAAAGACGTGCGCGAGTTATGAAGGCAGCCATGAACACGAACTGCTCGACGCGCGGCGCTATGCGGCGTGGGGCATCGACTTGCTGAAATACGATTGGTGCTCATACGGTGGCGTCGCCGACGACGCGAGCCTCGCTGAGCTTCGCAAACCGTATGACGTCATGCGCACCGCCCTGGACGCCGCAGGCCGGGACATCGTATTCAGTTTGTGTCAATACGGGATGGGTGACGTGTGGACGTGGGGCGAAGCCGTCGGCGGCAACTATTGGCGCACGACGGGCGACATCACGGACACGTGGGCAAGCCTTTCCACGATCGGATTCGGCCAGGCCGGCAATGAGCAATACGCCGGTCCGGGACATTGGAACGACCCCGATATGCTTATCGTCGGCAAGGTCGGGTGGGGCCCGAACATCCGCGACACTCGCTTGACGCCGAATGAGCAGCTTACGCATATGACGCTTTGGTCGCTGCTGGCGGCGCCGTTGCTGATCGGCTGCGACCTGACGCAACTGGACGACTTCACGCTGGCGCTGCTCAAAAATCCAGAAGTCATCGAAATCAATCAGGATCGCCTCGGCCGCCAAGCCGCACGCATCTCAACTCAGGGTCGGACGGAAATCTGGGCCCGCCCCCTCGCGAACGGCACAACGGCCGTCGGCCTGTTCAATCGCGGCCGCTCGCCGACGGAGATTCGCCTTGATTTCGACGCGCTGAATTTGCACGGCCCCATCGCTGTCCGCGATCTTTGGCGTCGCCGCGATTTGGGAGAGTTTGTAGGTTCATACAACGTGACGGTGGCGCGCCATGGGGCGGCGTTTATCGTACTTCGCCCGCTTTGGCGCTGATCGGGCGAAATGCCAATCGAGCCCAAACGGCGCGACTCGCGCGAAGTCCCTCGGTGCGCGTAAACAAAATAGAGACGCGACCGTAATGGAGGGGTTGCCGGGCCGCATATGCGACACGTATTGTGATGAGCTATTAACCGAATGAACGAAATCGCACCGGAGATGAGCGATGACCGAGCATTCCAGTCGCCGAGAATTTCTGAAGACCGCCGGCGCAACCGGCCTCAGCGCGCTCACCGCCGGCATGCTGACCGGCTGCGGCGCGCTTCACCGGCGTTTTACGAAACCGGGCATCGAGCTTCCGCGCACACATGCGCGCGAGCAAATCCGCATCGGCTTCGTCGGTCTCGGCGGCATGGGCAGCAACCACATCGAGCATTTGCTTCGCGTGCCCGGTGCGACGATCTGCGCTGTGTGCGACATCGTGCCGGAAAAGGTCGCCCGCATACAGGATTTGGTCGAAAAAACCGGCCAGCCGCGCCCCACCGGTTATTCAAAAGGTGATCGAGACTTTGTCCGTCTGTGCGAAACTGAGCAACTCGACATCGTTTACAACGCCGCGCCGTGGGAATGGCACGTGCCTATTTGCGTCGCCGCAATGCGCAATGGCAAACACGCGGCCACCGAAGTGCCCGCGGCCCTGACCGCCGACGACTGCTGGAAGCTCGTCGAATACGCCGAGAAATTCGAAAAACATTGCGTCATGCTCGAAAACTGCAACTATGGCCGGTTTGAGATGATGGTGTTCAACATGGTGCGTAAAGGCGTGTTCGGCGAGATTGTTCATGCCGAAGTGGGATATCAGCATGACCTGCGCGCGGTGAAGTTCGACATGCAGGGCGAAGGGCTTTGGCGTCGCGCCCACGCCACAAAACGCGACGGGAATTTTTACCCTACTCACGGTCTCGGCCCAGCCGCACAAGCGATGGACATCAATCGCGGGGATCAATTTGATTATCTCGTGTCGATGAGCGGCAATGCACGCGGCTTGGCGCTATATGCGGAGAAAACGCTACCCCCCGACAGCCCGCTTCGCTCTGAGCGCTACAAGCTCGCCGACGTCAATACGACGCTGATTCGAACGGTGCGCGGCCGCACGATTTATGTTGTCCACGATACGCATCTGCCGCGGCCTTATGCACGGTTTGGCCTCTTTCAGGGGACGAACGCAATCTATGGCGGCCATCCGCCACGCGTGCATATCGAAGGCCGTTCGCCCGGGCATGATTGGGAGCCCATCGACAAATACGCCGATGAGTTCGAGCATCCGCTCTGGCGCACGGACGCAGCGCAGCGCGCGACGGGCGGCCACGGCGGAATGGACTATCTGGAGAATCTCCGTCTGATTCAATGCCTGCAACGCGGCGAGCCGACGGATATGAACGTATACGATGCGGCCGCGATCAGTTGCGTGGTCGAACTGACGGCGCGATCGGTTGCGAAAGGCAGTGAGCCGGTGAGTATTCCCGACTTTACGCGCGGGCGCTGGCGGACCAATTCGCCGCTGGCGATTGTGAACGGCTAAGGCCCCTTTTGATTTGGAGCGATCCGCTCCAAGACCGAGCAGCGACAACGGTGAGAGGCGGGACTAATTCGGCAGAGGAAGGCGCTCAAGGCGCTCCATGTT
This sequence comes from Phycisphaerales bacterium, assembly GCA_016795025.1. Classification (GTDB taxonomy): domain Bacteria; phylum Planctomycetota; class Phycisphaerae; order UBA1845; family Fen-1342; genus JAEUIR01. Next base: position 21,004 of record JAEUIR010000017.1, on the reverse strand, counting down.
TGCGCGCGCCATTTTGGGCGCCTTCGGATAGGGAGCGGGGGATTGCGAGAATATCGGGACAGGGAAGTGAAGCGACAGGTGACACGTCGCCCGTAAATGATGATTGGATTCATCGCTTCATGCATCCATAGGTCCAGGCTTCCGTTGATGTTGCGGCGTGGTCGGCGCGCCGAGACGATCTTAGTCGCAGCGCGGGGAAGAAGCAGAGGGGGGCGCCGATTATTGGGGACTGGTGGAATCTGCCGCGAAATGACTATCTTTTTATTCACATGCGCGCCTGGCAAAGCGGAGAAGGCGATTTCCTGCCCGCGCGTCAATCGCCCGCCAGCAGCATCACGAACGGGTCGATATCGAAATTGTTGACCGCGCCGTCGGCGTTTGTGTCGGCGTTTTGGATGCGGCAATCGGGATACGCCTCGGCGTAGCGCGCGGCGTCCTGCAGCGCCAGCACGAACGCGTCGATGTCGAAGGCGTTGATGACCTGGTCGCAGTTCAGATCGCCGACGATGTCGTCGCGGACGCAGCCGAAGCGAGCGATCCGAGCGCTGACATTGCCGCCGGCCTCCAAGAATGAGCCGACGGCCCACACCTCCGGCCCGTAGCCGAAGTCCACGCTCCTCAGACCGAGTACATAGGCTGTGGTATCAAACCCGCCGCCCACGGATGACCATCGTACTCCGTCCCAGCGCGCAATGTGGTTGATTGCTGCGCCTTCTAACTGGGGAATTTGCCCGCCGACATACAGACCCGCTCGGTCGCCTTCTTCGATCACCGTGACAGCGATAAACCAGGGCTCTGGATCCTCATTTTGCGCCAAGTCTCCGATATCGAGCCATTCGGTTCCGTTCCAACGCGCCAACCCCCGCACCGCAATATTTCCGGCTCGTTCGAAACCGCCGCAGGCCACGAGCCACGACCCCGTCGCGTCATGGAACGTGTCAAGATCGTCGACAACCGCATTCAAACGCCAGCTTGATTCTTCCAACCTCAAACCGCCGCCGACATCCACCCATTCGGTGCCGGTCCACTTCGCAATCGCGTGCAACGCGTTCGTACCGGAGGCATCGAACATTCCACCGGCATAGAGCGCCGGCCCGGAACCATCGTCGAAAATGGCAAAATCCTCAACGATTGCGAACGTGGTAGGATCCGCCAATAAATCAAAACCGGGGCCGACAGGCTGAAACCGCAAGCCGTTCCATCGTGCCACATTATTCAGCTGCACGCCATCCAAAGCGCTGAAATTACCGCCGACGTAGAGAGCGGGACCGTCGCCGTCGTCAAACACAATTGCCGCAGAAGCCGCGCGGAACTCGCCCAAGCGAGTTTGCCCGAATAATTCCAAACCTGATTGAGTCTGTCGCACGAGCGAATAGATCGGTGAATCGTCATATTGGTCGTAAGCAAAAAACCCCGTAAACAACACTTCCGGTCCGAAGCCAAAATCGGCCTGAATGACGTGAGCGCATGCGGTGACAGGCAAAGTGTCGAAGTAATGCCACCGTCTACCATCGAAGCGCGCGATGCCATTGGCGTATCCGCCGCCGACCCGGCCATACAACCCCATGACGTACAAATCAGATCCGATCGCTTCCAAGGAGTGAGCATAGTAGCCGCCGATGCCATTGCCATCGGTGGCAGGCGAGAAGCCATCTTGAAATGTCCAGCGAGCAATGTTCTCATTGCCTTCGGTCGCCGTGAAGTCCATCTCGCCGCCCAGAAACAGTGCCGGTCCACGCCCGTCTTCAAACACAGCGACCGCTCGAATCTCGTTGATTCCTCCCAAAAGAGTCTGCCCAATGCTCGTCCACGTGTGCCCGTCCCAATGCGCGAACATGCTAAGGGAGTTGTCCGGCTCGATGCGCAACTCTCTTCCGACGGCGAACAGGTGCGGTTGGCCATCCACCTCGAAGCTGGAAATCCCCTTCACCAGTCCATATGAAAATCGCTCGCCAACGGACGACCACGTCGCGCCGTCCCAGCGGGCGATTGTCGCTTGCTGACTTCCGGCCCGGCTGAATGCGCCGCCGGCATACAGCGCCGGACCGTCGCCCAGATCGGCGACGGTCAGCGCGTTCACCGGACCGGAAGTTCCAGTGCCCACAGGCTGCCACTGCGAACCGGTCCACTTCAGAATGTTGGGGCAATTCACATCGCCGCGCCGCGTGCCGGGGAACCAGCCGCCGACATACAGCGCCGGCCCGGAGCCGTCGTCGAACACAGCCAGCGCATACGCACCGCCGCCGAAGAACATGTTCAGGCCTTCGCCCAACGCGCTCCAGCGCTCGCCGTCCCATTTGGCGACGCCATTCACGGCGATTTGATCCACCGTCTCACGGAATTCGCCGCCAGCGTAGATCGCCGGGCCACTGGCGTCCTCGAAATAGGCAATGGCCCGCACGTCTCCGGCCAGTCCTTCTCCGAGCGGATACCAGCGAGATCCATCCCAACGCGCGATGTACCAGAGGACTTGCGTGTAATCGCCGCTCGTTCCGAAGTTGCCGCCGACGTACAGATCGTTGCCGCCGGGCGTGACGCACAGCGCGCTCACGGTGCTGTTTAGCCCAGCGCCGAGACCTTGCCATCGGCGACCATCCCACGCGGCGATGTTCTGCGCCCGCGTACCCCCTGCCACGCTGAAATATCCGCCAACGATCAGTCGGTCGCCGTCAGGCGCGTGCAGAGGGAGAACGCAATTTACCCTGGGGTTTGGACCATCGATGCCGGGCGAGTCAAACCCGCGCATCCAAGCCGGATCGCACTGCGCCAGCGCCGGCGCAGATGCCGTACCGATGACCAAGATGACCAGTGAACCGGTCGCAGCGGCATACGTGCGCATTACTCGGCTCCGTAGCAACTATTAGCGAGCAATTCAACGAACGGGTCCGTATCGAAATTATTCACCAGCCCGTTTCCGTCAATGTCCGCGAGCATTCGATCGCAATCCGGGTGGGCGGCCTCGTAGGCGGAAGGGTCGGCCAGTGCTTGAACAAAAGCGTCAATGTCGAAGTTGTTCACGGTTCCGCTGCAATTCATATCGCCGATGCCATGCCATACTTCAAGATCGCAAAGGACCGGCGATTGAAATGCCCCAGGACACGATCCGGCCAGCCGCACCCTGATCTCAAGGTAGCGCCCTGCGACCGCATCAAAACGCCGCATGTTTTCGACCGCCGTATAGGGCACGCCGGGCAGGCCCGCGCGCGTATCCGCCGCGCGAACGGAAACACCGATCCCGCCGGGCAGTGGATTGGAGCATGTTCCGGTGTTCCAGCGGATCATATGCCATTCCGGCGTATTGGCCATTTCGCTGTCATGGACGACCGTCCAGGTTCCCATGCCGGTGGCCAGTAACGTCAGGTTTCCGGTCTGATCCGTGAAGGAATAGGGATTCGTGTTTGCCGGTAGACTCACCGTTAGAATTCCGTCGGCCGGGTCGCCGGGGTTGGGGTCTGCCGGGTCGATTCGCTTGAGCGTGTTGCCGGTCTGGCACGTAACCCACACGTACCCATCCTGATCCACGGTTAATCCCGTCGGCGTCCCGCCATCATCGCCAATATTATAGACGGTGGGGGTTCCGCCTCCATTGGGCATTCGAGAAACACTCGGCGTGCTTCCGCCCTCGCTGTTGGAAATCCACAGATTATTGTCCGAGGGAGTAACAACCACGCCGCGATCAGTCGTCTGCCCGCCCGTGCCGATCGCGCCGGGCGGATCCTGATACACGCCGGCGGCGTTAAATAGCCGTGCTTCGTCGTTGTCCCATTGGGACGTCCAGACGTTGCCGTTGCGGTCGAGCGCCAATCCGAAATTATCAGGCGCGTCGGTCAAGTGCGAATATTGCACTGGCCCGGGCGGCAGGCTCGAAAACCTCACGAGCCGACCGGCGGCAAATCCGTCTCGCCAAACCGTCCACATCACGTTGTTGCAGTCCACAAACCCGCCGTATCCGCCCTCGTCGACATCGAAACTCATCGTCGGGTCGAGTGCGTCAAGCGCGGAACTGATGTAGTCGAACGCGTGATTATCGCGGCCGCCCACCCAGACTCCGCCGCTCTTGTCGATCGCGACATGGCGGACGCCGATCCCGTTTACGCCGTATATCTTGCAGATGCATTCGTCATCCGCATCGCCGGCATTGGGTGGATTGGCTGAGGGCCAGGCAAGAACATCGTTGAATTCGCGCGACGTGCGGATCATTCCGTCGCCGTCTTTGTCAATGCAGGTGTTATAGAGAAACGGCGGTCGGAGCAGCGCGCCGTTCGGATCAGGGTAGCCGAGTGTGTTCACGCGAGTGCCGCCGATCACCATGCCGATGCGCACCACTGAGCCGCCGTTGTTGAAGATGTCGTTGCGGTTCGCAATCCACAGATTTCCATCGAGGTCGACTCCCGTGCGTGATGGGTTCCCGGCAAAGCCCGCCGGCGCGGTTCGATGCTCACTCAATATTGTTCCAACGGCGCCGATTGCGGTGTCTGTTCCCGTATACACCCGCGCCACGCTCGACCGTCCTGACAGCGGAAGCCACAAATATGGAAGGGGCTTTGGATACTGATAGCGGGCGATTTGTCCCGATGTGTCGTGATGCAGGTTGATCAGCACGCCGCGATCAAAATCATCATTGGTCGTGAACGCCACCTTCGCGGGGAGGCATTCGCAACTGTTCGGAACATAATTGCCAGAGCCTTCGCACATATCCGGAATCTGGTTATGATTGCAATCGAGCGCCTCCACCGCCGCTGGAGGGTCTCCCAATAACACCACGCTGGAGAGCGCGATATCCCTCGAATCCCATTCGCCGTTGCCGTTGCAATCACTGGCGACGTGATAACCGATGTCCAACAGGCTGGCGCCATCCTCCACGGCGAGATCGGTGCGCGTGGTGAGGTGGACGTAGCCCGCTTCTTCGGCGGTTTGACCCGGGTCGCCGGCATCCACGCAGGGGCTATCCACAGGCTCACCGGCCGATTGGTTGCTCAGATAGAAGCCGCCGTCGAACGGATCATCCAATTCGTCAGGCTCGCCCGAGTCGCGTTCCACGAATACGGGATCGCTGCTGAAATTGCCCGTACCCGCGAACCCACCTTCCACGTCGCTCCATGAGACGACCGCGCTGCCGGAAATCTCCACATCGTTGCCCCATAGAATCGAGTGCGTCACCGTGGCTTGACTGCCCGAACTTCCAACGATGAACAACGCAGCGTCGCCCGCGACACTGACATTGTCATTCGATGTAATAGTACAATTCGCAATCACCGGCTTCGAGTTGCTGAACGAGACGTAAATCGCGCTCCCCTGTCGGGCTGTATTACCATACGACAATCCAGCGAACTCCATCCCGAAAACGCAATTGGATATGTGTGGCGATGCAGATTGGCAGAAAATAGCGCCGCCTTGTGGAGTATTGATGGGCTGGGCGGCGAAGCATGTATTCAAAAGGAATTGCGATTGCGAAATCAAACAGTTGCTTCCATTCAAGTAGATGGCTCCGCCTTGATGCGAAGCGAGATTATCTACGAACCGGCATGAGGTGATGGCTGGGCTCGACTGGGTACCGCAATAGATCGCGCCGCCCTGGCCATAGTAAGGAGCTGGAAACAGCGATTCCGTCGAATTGGCTACAAAATCACAATGCGAAATGATGGGATTTGCCGAATTGATGCAATGTACAGCCGCGCCCCCTTGTGGCGAACCGGCGCTCGTGGTCTGCCTATTGTCTTTGAAAATGCAATCCGTAATCAGCGGGGAGCTTTCATTGCAATAAACCGCGCCTCTGGTCGTGCCTGAGATTTGCGTTCATGATCGTGAAGCCGCGCAAGATCGAGTCCGCCTGCTCGTCGTTCTCAAACCGGAACGCTCGAGTGGTTGTCCCCGCCAGATTAATGGACGTTGCGACAGCACCATTTTCCGAGCGTACCAAAATCGCCTTTCCCGCAAAACTCAGATTTGTGTTGCCGCTTCCAGAGTAGACGCCGTCCGCTACGAGCACCGTGTCGCCGTCCTGCGCGGCGGCGATCGCCTCGCCGATCGTCGCGTACTCGGCCGGCACGCGCAGCGTCTCAGCGCCATTTGAGACGGCAAGCACTCCGGATGCGATGAGGATCAAGGGCAAGCCGCGCCACGAACGGCGCACGTTCAGAAATGTGTGAGCCGCAACCATGATGTGTCCCCAAGTTTGACCTGCCGCCCGCGCCGGCCGACCGAGGGTCGAGCGCCGAGCGGCGGAAGTTCCAGGGGGATTTCGTAGCAAACCGCGCGCCACTCAGTGCAGAAAAATAAAACAACCACCAGCGAGCCGCGACGCGCGGTAGTCGCCCACCCCACTGCGGCATTTTCCACAACCCGGCCAGCCAAGTCGCCCGTCAATCGCGGCGCTATTCAGCTACGCGATCATCCTCCCGCCAGCAACGCCACAAACGGGTCGATGTCGAAATTGTCCACGCGGCCGTCCTGATTCACATCCGCTGCCGCGATGTTGCAATCGGGGTACGTGGCCTGATATTCCGGCCCGTTGGCGATGGCCAGCACGAACGGAGTAATGTCGAAATTATTCACCGCGCCGTCGCAGTTCATGTCTCCGGGCGGCGATTCGCGTCGCGAGCGCCAGAAATCGAGCAGGTCGCGCAAGGCTTGCGGCGGGTTGATGGCCGGCGGGCGGTTGGCCTGGTCGTACTGATTCGCGCCGTGACACGACGTACACACGCGAATCTCACCGGCGCTGAACGACAGCCAGTTACGCTCGCGAACGACGGGCACACCCGCGGGGTCGAGCAATTGCCAGCTCAGCGCGCGATCGGCGGGTACAAACGCGGCGACCGAGCCATCCGCCGCGACGCGCACCGTCGCGGGCGGGTCATTCGGAGCCGGCGGGTTCTCGGCCACCGCGGCGGCGTCATGCAAGTATTGTGCGATCAGGCGACGACCCGGGCGCGGTTCGTTGTTGTAAGACAGACTGCGCAGATGGTCGCCCTGAAAGAGCTGCATCGTGGCGATGTCGTAGATCGTGCCAGATGCTCCGATTGTCTGTACGCCGCCGGGAACGCGCAAGTTGAATGGCTGCTGCAGATCGAAATCGTCGCGCGTGGTGACGTTGCGCGCCACGATCAGCGCCAGATTGTTTTGCGTCAGGTAATCCTGAAACACCGCGACATCAACACCATGATCGCTGAATACCTGCGACTCGATCGTCGGCAACGGCGTCGTGCGCCGCTGCGGTCGCGGTCGCGGCCGGACTTCGACGGCCTGCCATTGCCAGAGCGGGCCGGAATAGCTGACCAGCACATCCGGGTCGTAGTAGCTGAGCGTCTTATTGATCGGCGGCGTGAGCGGCGCGCCGGCGGCGTAGTAGCCGTTCGCCTGCGCCATGATGCGCTTGAGGCGCAGGTCATAACGCGAGGCGGGGTTGGCCCGCGTGCCGGTGTTCGCGTCGGCGCGCGTCTCGCTCGTGTGCGAGGCGATCAGCAGTCCGCTGCTGAGCATCAGCGGATCGCGATACAAGCCGCTATGCTCCGGCGGCGGGCTGTCGTCGGGCGACGCGGTTTCGCGGTGCGTGATGTATGTGACCGAGGTCGCGTCAGGATTCAGCGTGGGCTGCGCGTCGATCATCGCGATCTGACCGCTTGAGTGGGTCTGGAACTCCGGCGCATCGATGAAGTAATAGCGCCCCGCGATGGACGGGTCTTCGTCGATGTGCAGCATGTTCAGGATCGGGTGTTGATTGAAGCGCTGCAACTGTCCGTAATACTCGATCACGTTCGGGTCGTCATTGATCGTGGCGGGAATGTAGGCGTGCAACTCATGACGGCCAAGGTGGTTCAGCACTTCGAGATCACTGCCGTCCTCGTTCATCTGCCAGATGAAAAAGTGATTGAACGTGTGGCCGTTCAGGTTTGTGCCCGCGAGCAGGTCATCGCGAGAAGGGCGCGGCTCGGGAAAAATTTCCGTGCGATCGCCGAACAGCGGCACGGAATCGGCCGCCTCGCTCGACCAGTTCAACGTGCCATATGGCAACGGTTGCCCGGCCGGCGTTCGCGCGTCGGCGTCCGCCTGTTGATCTCGCTGCAAGTGGTCCCATTGCGTGAACAGCACACGGCCGTAGCTGTCGATCATGGGCGAGAAGTCGCCCGACGGCGCAATATTCAGCAGCGAAAGCCCGTCGGCGGGATGCAGCCGCCAGAGGCCCGTGACGGTGGGCGCTTCCTCGTATTCGTCCAATTGGGGATAAAGATGCGCTGCGCCGTCGCGGACGCGGTCGCTGGTGAAAATCACCGCGTCGTCGGTTCCATAGATCGGGCTGACGTTGTTGTTGTTCGCGGGTTGGTTGGGCACGCGCGTCATGACGGGCGCGTCATTTGGGCCAAGACCGCTGATTTCGTAGATTTGGAAGTAGAACTGCGTGTAGTCGTACTGCTGACGCGGCGCACCGACGACCATGCTAAACAATGCTCGCTGGCCGTCCCAGTGGACGCACGGGTCGCGAACCGCGATCGCGTTCTGGCCCTGAAAGCCCTCGACGCCGTATCCGGCGGCCTGCGTAAGGTTGCGAAGCGTACCATCTGTGTAGCGAATCCAGAGATCGCCGCCGCGGCCGGTAAGCGACGGCGCAGCACGGTGATTGCCGAACACCGACCCGATGGATGTGAAATCACCGGGAATCGGAACCTGCGTGACGAAGAGAATCGGGTATGTGGGCTCGGGATCGCCCGCCGATGCGACTCTCGCCGCGCTGCCCGCGGCGGCGATGAAAGCGAGCGCGCCCGCTCGATTCGATCGGCTGAACACGCTACCGCGATCGCGATTCTTCAGCGCGCGCAATGCCCACTTCACTCGAAAAATAGTCTGCATGATTCCATCTCCAAGCGCAACAAACGGTGCGTCGCAAGCGCTGAACGAACGGTCGGCCCATCCGCATCGGGCGGCGGGCCGGTGCGATCCGCGTTTCGAGTCGGAAGTGCGGGCCCGCGCGACTCTCAATCAAGCCGGAGTATAGAACTTCGGAAATGTCAAAAACAAGGGAATTTTCGAATCCGGTTCGCGTTGGCGGCGCGGGCCCCGGCCGTTCGCGCGCACGCTGGGATGCGCGGGGCGGGGACATATCTTATACTCCTCGAAACCGGCGCTGCGCGCGGCCGGCTGTGTTTATCGGGATACGGCGAGCGATATGCGAATCCGCGAGTTGCTGTCTTACGGCAGTCCGAGCATTTCATTTGAGTTCTTCCCACCGAAGGATGAGACCGGGTGGCAGGCGCTGCGCGATGCGCTGGCGGGTTTGCGCGATCTGCATCCGACGTACGTGTCGGTGACGTACGGCGCGGGCGGCAGCACCCGCGATCGCACCATTGAACTCGTGACGCATATTCGGCGCGACTATGGCATCGAAGCGATGGCGCATCTCACGTGCGTGGGTGCGTCGCGCGATGAGATCAGCCAGGTGTTGACGCGTCTGCGCGACGGCGGAATTGAAAACGTGCTGGCGCTGCGCGGCGATCCGCCGAAGGGCGCTGAAACATTTCAACCGCACCCGGATGGGTTTCAATACGCCGGCGAATTGGCGGCGTTTATCCGCGCGAAGTTCCCGTTCTGCCTGGGAGGTGCGTGCTATCCCGAGAAGCATCCCGAAGCGGTGGGGTTCGACGCGGACCTGAAGCACCTCAAGGCAAAGGTCGATGCGGGCGTGGAGTTTCTTATCACGCAACTATTCTTCGATAACCGATTTTATTATGAATTCGTGGCGAAAGCCCGGCGACTCGGCATCGGCGCGCCGATCTTGCCGGGGATCATGCCCATCACAAACGTGGCGCAGGTGGAGCGCTTCACGAAAATGTGCGGAGCGTCGCTGCCCGAAGAGTTGATGGCGGAAATGCGGCGGATTCAGCACGATCCGGCCGCGGTGATGGCACTCGGCGTGGCGCATGCGACGGCGCAGTGCATCGATCTGCTGCAACACGGCGCACCGGGCATTCATTTTTATACGCTGAACAAATCCCCGGCGGCGCGAACGATTCTGACGGCCATTCGCGAGGTGTACCCGCCAGCGCGGACGCCGGCGGGTTGGCGCGGAAATATGTAGCGTTCGTTGCGACGCTCTTCTTTTTGCATTCTGCATTCTGAATTCGCTCTAGCGTGTCCGATCAAACCCGCGCCGACCATGTCAGCCGCCCGCGAGCAACGCGACGAATTCGTCGATGTCGAAGTTATTGACGACACCGTCGTCGTTGGCGTCCGCATTCAGCAAATCGCAATCCGGGAATTCGAGCACGTAAGCGGCCGGATCAGCCAACGCCATCACGAACGGATCGATGTCGAAATTATTGACGCGCCCGTCGCAATTCAGATCGCCGGGCGGCGTCGAATACGAGTTCTGCATCAGGATCAGCACATCCGCGATTTCGTCAATCAGCGCGATGTCCAGATCGTGATCATTGTCGAGATCAAGCAACAAACCGCACGAAGCGGCCGATGGCGCGTCGAACTCGCGATTGAACGTGAATGATCCGTCCCCATCGTTGGTCAACAGTCTGAAATCGCCGTTGAACGATGACAATAGCCAATCAAGCCGACCGTCGCCGTTGACATCGCCCAGGTCGGTGGCCAGCGGAAACGGATCGCACGCATATGGCTGCGGCGCGGCCAGCCCGCCCGCGCCGTCGTTGAGCAGAATCGCGCCGGTGTTGCTGACGCTGTTCGCCGTTGCGACATCCGCGTCGCCGTCGCCGTCAACGTCGCCGCAGACCAGCATCCAGACGCTGCCCACGCCGGCGCGCGGCGTAAGGGGCGTGAAGCTGCCGTTGCCGTTTCCGCGAACGACACAAACCGAGCCGCCCGCGCGCGCGCCGCTGACCAGATCGAGAATGCCGTCGTTGTTCATGTCCGCGGCGGCGAGCGCCCATTCGCCGCTGCCTCCGCCCTCAAAGTACGTCGGCGCGCCGAAAACGCCGGCCCCGTTGTTGAGCAGCAGCGAGAGATTACTGCCGCCCGAGTTGGTGTTCACAATGTCCACGTCACCGTCGCCGTCGGCATCGAGCACGGCGACGCCGCGCGGCGTGTTGCCAACCAGGATTTCCTGTTGAGGCCCGAACGTGCCGTCTCCCCGACCGAGAAGAATCGATACGCTGCGAGTATTGATGTTCACAACACAAATATCAGCATTGCCGTCGTGATTAAAATCGGCCGGTTCGGAAGGACTGGCGCGATCGTTGACCGGAAACGGCGGCTCCAGAAAATCGTTTAGAAGCCCGGTGCCGTCCGCGCGATTCAGAAACACGCGCAAATCCGCGGTGTCCTCGTTCACAATCGTCACATCCAGGTAGCCGTCATTGTTCAGATCAGTCGCGATTCCGCCGTATGAGCGCGTGGATTCCGTCGGAACGCTGCGCGTGGAGAGCGAATCGATCTGCACGAAATTCAGCGGCACGGTTCGCGTGCGCGTCCAGAATTGCCAACTGTAGCCGGCGCTGCGCAATGGCGCCCCATCTTCGCCCCGCAAATCATGGGACAGGATGACCATCACCGTTTCGCCGGAAGAGAACGGGGACACCGGGCGCAGCGTCACGATTCGATCGTCGTCGGAGAATTCATACGTGCCCGCAACAGTGCCGCTCCATCGGCCGAATGCCCAGAAACTGGCCGCGCCCACGCTCCCACGCGAAACCGGTCGATCAAACGTGACCCGGATGACATCATGGATGCGGGCAGTAAGCGTGTTCGGCTCGACCGACAGAACGGTCAATTCCTGCGCCATCGAAGCGGTTGCGACCCCAAACCCCAGCACCAGAACCAAAACGGCGAGTCCGCGAAATTGCATGATTAGTTCCTCTCAAACCCCGTCCACACATCATAACGAATCACCCGTTGGGAGAAGTGACATTGAGCGGTTTCATTATTGATCGGGCGCCACGCGAGCGTCGGCTTCGGCGCGCTTGCGGCGTTGGTCGAACAAGGCGAAGGACAGAATGCCGGCCCCACCGACCGATTGGCAGGATGCCGGTGCTACCCGAAACGGCGCGGCGGCGGAAAAAACGCCTGCCAAATGTAATACGCTGGTATCCCGGCCAACAGGATGCCCACCATTTTCAGTTTCTGCACCGGCTGGTCAAGCAACGAGAGATAAACCATCGCGATCGCGAACAGCACAAATACAGCCGGAACCCACGGATAGCCGGGGCAGTTGAAAATGCCGTCTCGCGCGGCGGGGTCAGCCAGATTGCGCCGCCGCATGATGAACAGCGAAAATCCAGCCAAGCCGTAGAAGATCCAGATCGTGAACACGAACGCATCCGCCAGGTTGCTGAAAGTTTGCAGCGCGAATGTGGCGATGCAGCCCATGAGACATTGCGTCCATAGCGAAACATCCGGCGTGGCGTGAAGCTTGTGCGTGTGCGCCAGAAAGCGAAACAACAGGCCGTCGCGGGCTTGCGCGAACGTGACGCGCGCCCCGGTGATGATCGCACCGTGCGTCGCGCCCAGCGCGGAAATCAGAATCATCACGGTGACGATTTTCTCGCCCGCAGGGCCGATCAGGCGGCGGAGCACTTCGGGAGCGACCGTGGTCATGCCGCGCATTTCATCAAGCGGCGTCACCCATAGATACGCCGCGTTCACTCCGACATACAACAGCGTGATCGCCAGCGTGCCCAAAAAGAAAATTCGCGGCAGCATGCGCCGCGGATTGATCACTTCGCCCGCAACCGATCCGACGTCGTTCCAGCCGTCATATGTCCAGAGAATCGCGGCCATCGCCGGCGCGAGCGCGGCCAGTAGCGGCTTGGGGTGGTCGGAAAATGCGAAATTGGCGGATCCCGGCGGAGCAAAGGCCACCACCATCGCGACGATGAACAGCAATGCGGCGACCTTTAACGAAGTGAGAAACATGGCGACGCCCGCGCCGAACTGCACGCGAAATGTGTTCAGAAACGTCAGCGCGATGAGCACCCCGCAAGTTGTGAATTGCGTAATGCGGGTTGCATTCGGCAATTTGTCCCAACCAAACAGCGGGTTGAGATGCTCAGCGAAAACGATGGCGATCGCGGCGGCCGCTGCCGGTTTGCTGATGAGCAGATACGTCCAACCGAAAATGAAAGACATGATCGGGCCGAAGCCCTCGCGCAGAAAAACGTACATTCCGCCTGAATGGGGATAACGCGTGGAAAGTTCGGCGAATGTGAGCGCGCCGAGCAGCGAGACGATGCCGCCGATGGTCCACAGCGCCAAGGCTGCGTACGGAGTTCCCACTTCGCCGGCCACGCTGGCGGGCGCACGAAATATCCCAGTGCCGATCGTGATGCCGACCATGATGGCGACCGCGCCCCAAAAGCCGATGCGGCGCGGCAGATCGTTCAGCACCGCACTCGGCGCAATGGATTGAGATTGAGATGTCGGTCGTTCCACCATCGGCGCGACGCATGGTAACGGGAGCGCTGCAATCGCGAAAAGCATCGGGGGGATGGAAGCGGCATCTCGGGTCAAAGCCCTCGCTGATAGGGAAAGCGCTTAGTGGCATCACCTTGGCTTGGCGTTTGCTCAATAACTTGCGAAGCGATCCGGGCGGCGAGTGTTCGCCGTCGCGTTGGGATCCTGCTTAAAAGGAGTACGACATGACCTCGCGTGGCTGTAATCGATTGATCGGGGGATACGTGTTGCTGATCGTTGGAAGCGCGTCCGGGCTTGCCGGACTGATCGCGTATGACGGGTTCGGAAATGTCCCTCGAACCGATCTGGCGGGTTCGACCGGCGGAACAGGCTGGACCAGTGCGTGGATGGATGAAGGCAGCGCGCTGCTCACGCCGCTGGCTGCCCCCGGTTTGACCTATCCCGGACTCTCCACCACAGTCGGCGGCGCGAACTCGCAGCCGGGCACGAACTGGGACATGGCGCTCTATGGCCGATCGTTCGGGCCATACTCCGCACCGGATGGGCGCCTGTACATCTCGTTTCTGTATCGTCCCAATGCGGGCTATGGCGCGTACGGTGGGCTCCGGATCGGCCAATATCCGCGTGCGCTGACGATCGGCACGCCCATCGGCTATTACACGTACGGGCTGATGTGGAGCGAGGGGATTATGGACATATCGAATGTGCCGGTGGTTGAGGGACAGACCGCGTTCCTGGTGCTCGAGATCATCGCGAGCACATCACCGGCGCATACCGAGTATCGCCTATACGTTGATCCAGTCCTCAGCGGCCCGCAGCCGGCCTATCCGGATGCGATTCTTGGGTTGCAGGGAACGGCCGCGCTTCCGCAGTCGCTGGAATTGGTGAACGATGGCGGCGTGACCACAGACGAAATTCGCATCGGCACGACGTGGGCTGATGTCACCCCTCATCCGTTCATAGTCGGTGATCTGAATTGCGATCAGGTTGTGAACAACTTTGACATCGATCCGTTCGTATTGGCGCTGACGAATCCGGCGCAGTATGCAGCGCAATTTCCCGGTTGCAATCGAAACAATGCAGACGTCAACGGCGATGGCCTGGTGAATAACTTCGACATCGACGCGTTCGTCGCGCTGCTGGGACTGTAGAAAATCTCGCGATTGCTGCGGGAGAAAACCGCAGTAGGCGCGAGGCGCATAAGAAAAAGCCTTACTCGTGGGCGAAATAACCCATGTGGGATTGGAACTCACATGCGCAATCGCTAAGGTGTGGCATGCGCTGGATGCGGACATGCCGCATCAACCCCGGCGACGAATCGGGTCGTCGCGCGGGCCATTCAATGCCTTTCCCGGGGCTTGTTCTCTGGGTCGGGCGCGGGCGTCGCGCCCCGCCGCCGGTCTGCGCCATGCGATGGCGCGGCTTGGCGAGCTGCTCTTGCGAAAAAAGGAACAACTAATGAAAGCCGGAGCGTTCGTTCGCGCGGTTGAAGAGTGTGGGCGACGGCCACGCGCCGCCGCGCGCGTGGGCAGTCGGACGAAATGGGTGATGCGCGCGGCCGTCTTTGGGGGTGTTGTCGGAAGTTTGGCGCTGGCTGGGGGCGACGGAAACAGCAACGGGGTTGTGAACACACCGTTCGTCGTATTCGGCTACAACGATTTGGGCATGCACTGCATGAACGGAGACTATTCCGATCTGATTATTCTGCCGCCGTTCAACAACCTGCACGCGCAAGTGATCGATCGCCGCGAAAACGATCCACACATCGTTCGCACCGGCGTGACGATCGACTATCGCATCATGGGCAACACGCACTCATCCGACAAAAGCAATTTCTGGCAGTTCTGGCCTCCGCAGTTCGGCCCGGCGCGCCCGCCGAACATCGGTCTGACCGGCAATGGGTTGCGCGGCACCATGTCATCGACGGGAAATGGCGATTTCGCGGCCACCGGAATCCCGGTTGTTCCCATCGACGATCTGGGGCGCGAGAACCCGTATCCGCTCGCGAACATCGTTGTCAAACAAAACGGCCAGGTTATGGCGCGCACACAGGCCGTCGTACCGGTTTCGACGGAAATGAGCTGCTACTTATGCCACAACAACCCGGGCATTTCGACCGGTATGGACATATTGCTAAAACACGATCGCCTGCACGGAACGAACCTCGTGAATGAGCGGCCGGTGCTGTGCGCTCGCTGTCACGCGGACAATGCGCTGGGGTTACCCGGCGATCCAACTCTGCCCAACCTGTCGGCGGCCATGCACACGGCGCACGCGCCGCGAATGGGCATGATTCAATTGCCGGAAGTTTGTTATGCGTGTCATCCCGGCGTGCGGACGCAATGTCAGCGCGACGTGCATTTCGCGAACGGGGTGACCTGCACGGATTGCCACGGAAACATGCTCGCGGTCGGTTCGCCGAATCGGCGCCCGTGGCTGGATGAGCCGCGGTGCGGCAATTGTCACACTCGGCAGGGTTTTGAGTTTGAAGAGCCGGGCAAACTGTTTCGCGAGTCGCGCGGGCATCGCGGCGTCCAATGCATGACCTGCCACAACAGTCCGCACGCGATCACACCCACCGTGACAGAAGTGGACAACGTACAGGCGACCAATATTCAGGGCCACGCCGGAGTGATTAATACGTGCACGGTATGCCACAGCCAAACGCCGAGCGATCCGTTTCCGCATCGGCTGACGGACGACTAACGCGAACGCAAAGGAGAATCCACCATGAGTACGAAAATATCGAATGAACTGCGATTCGCGGTGATCGTTGGCGGCGCGACACTGATCGCCGGTCAGGCTGCGGCGCAGAGCTATCAGGTGACGGATCTTGGCGATCTCGGCGGCCCGATGTCCATGGCCTTCGCGATCAGCCCGTCCGGCTTGCCCGTCGGCACGGCCGCGACGCCGGATGGAAACCTGCACGCCTTTTTCAACGACGCCGGGCAGGTGTGGGAGCTTCCGCCGGCGGACGACGATCAGCAAAGTTGGGCGTTTGGCGCGAACGACGCAGGAAGAATCGTGGCCATGTCGTTTGACCTGGGCGAATTGCATGTGCATGGCCAGATGTGGGAAGCCGGCGTTTCAACGCCTATGGGCAACTTCGCGCCGCGCGCGATGAATGCCGCCAATGTGGTGGTTGGCTACATTTCGCGCGATGTCACAGACATGGGCTTCATGGATCGGCCGGCCGTTTGGGTGAATGGAATCATCGGCGAGTTGCCGACGCTCGGCGGCAACAGCGGCTATGCCACGGCGGTCAACGATCTGAATCAGATAATTGGGTTCAGCGACACCGCCGGCGACGCACAAGTGCGGGCGACGTTGTGGCTCGGCGGAACGGCGCGAAATCTCGGCACGCTGGGCGGAACGCACAGCCAGGCCTTCGGCATCAACGACATGGGCGATATCGTCGGCGTGGCGGACGACGCCGCCGGCCGCCCGCGCGCGTTTCGATTTCAGATTGACGACGCTGGCGTCGTCGTGACGCGCACCGATCTGGGCACGCTCGGATCAGTCGACAGCTATGCGTGTGCGGTAAACGAGCGCGGCGAGATCGTCGGCACGTCGAACGATCGGGCATTTATCTGGTTTGGCGGCCTGATGACGGACCTGAATACGCGCATTCCAGCCGGCAGCGGCTGGCGGCTCTCGCGCGCGGCGGCGATCAACAACGCCGGCGTGATCGTGGGCAGTGGCTGGCACGACGGATACCCAAAAGCGTTCATGCTGACGCCCATGTTGGTGGGCGATACGAATTGCGACGGAGCGGTGAACAACTTCGACATCGACCCGTTCGTCATGGCGCTGACTGACCCCGTCCTTTATGCCACTTCGTTCCCCGATTGCGAGATCCTGCATGCCGATGCGAATGGCGACGGCGTGGTCAATAACTTCGATATCGATCCGTTCGTCGTATTGCTCAGCGGCGGATAACGCGAATTGGCGGAGGCGCGGGTGTGGTTGAATCGCGGCACGAGTAACTCGTTCGAGAGAAGCTCGTGCCGCGAAATCTGATTGCACTTGGCAGACAAAGCTGCGACCGCGCCCCTCAAACACCGTTGAATCTGGCTGTCACCGGTGGATATCATTGCGGAGATGAGCACAGCCGGAACATTTCGACTCGGGCGGGGAAATTCAGCTATCCCATGTTTCGCCGCGATCGCCGCATCATTTGCAATTGCGGACTTCGCGGCCGCGCAGACCTTCATCGATCGCCGTCGGCCGGGGGATTTGCGCGTCATGACCTGGAATATCAATTGGGATTCGATCTTCCCTGACGGCGATCCACAAAATCATCCGTTCCGAACGGTTGAGCGCGTCGATGAATTTCGCCGTGTCATCGCGGCGATCAATCCCGATATCGCCTGTTTGCAGGAAATCAACCAGGCAAGAAACCCATCCGTCGTGGTGGCAATCTTCAACACCGTGCTTGCCCCTCCGGGCGGCGGAACATGGTATGGCGCGCGGGGCGGGGACAATTTCACGATCAGCAAATTCCCCTTCACGAGGGTCGATACGCAGACCGCGCCTCCGGGTTTCGGAAGACGCTGCATGACGCTGGTTGACTTGCCGAACGGCTTTTCGGCCGATTTTTACCTCGTAAATGAACACTACAAATGCTGCGGCGGGCCGGATAACGAAGCGCTGCGGCAGCAGCAGTCCGACTCGATGGTGAATTGGCTGCGCGATGCGCGGACTGCTGGCGGGAACATCACGCTGGCGTCGAACACGCCGATCGTGATTCTGGGCGATCTGAATATTGTCGAAGGGCCGCAGCCGCTCGATACCTTGCTGTGCGGCGACATTATTGACGAAACGACGTTCGGCCCTGACGCGCCCCCGGATTGGGACGGATCCTGCCTGCTCGATGCGCATCCACTGCATAATGTCGCGGGACCGGATGATTACACCTGGCGCGAGGACAGCAGCCCATTCGATCCCGGCCGGCTGGACTACGTGCTATTCTCGAACAGTCGGATTCGCATCGCCCATCGTTACATTTTGAACACCGCCACGATGTCGCCGGATGATCTGGCGGCGGCCGGATTGCAGCAATACGACACGATTCTCACGCCGCCGGGGGATTACGACCATCTGCCGCTGGTAATCGACTTTCGATTCGGCGCGGCCGGAGATCTGAATTGCGATGATCTGGTGAACAACTTCGACATCGATGCGTTCGTGCTGGCGCTGACCGATCCGGCGGCGTTTGAGGCGTCATATCCGGGCTGCGAGGTGTCACGGGCGGATATGAACGTGGATGGGGCGATCAACAACTTCGACATCGATCCGTTTGTCATGGTGCTGACCGGCGCGTGATTTTTTCGTTTCGGCAAAGGGTGGAAAATTTTCGCTTGACAATTACTACGGCACATAGTACTATTGCGTGTAGTAATACTCGCCGCAAAGGATCAGTCATATGGATCGCGCATTTGAGGATTTGGGCGAATTGCAGCGCGCGACGCTGGAGGTCTTGTGGAAGATCGGCCCGGCCACAGTGCAGCAGGTCCGCGATGGACTGCGGCGCGGAGACGAACTGGCCTACACGACCGTGCTCACCGTCCTACAAAAGCTCGAAAAGCTAGGATGGGTGACGCGGCAGCGCGAGGGGCGTGGGCATCGCTACGCGGCCGCCCGCACACGCACACAGGAAAACGCCCGCTCGCTCAGCCGATTCGTCGAGGACGTGTTCGGCGGCGATCGACTGCAATTGTTCCAACACCTATTGGACCATCAACCGCTTTCGAACGAGGAACGTGCCCGGCTGCGCGAAATGATCGCGCGGGCGAAAAAGGAGTCAGATCGTGCTTGACTGGCTGTTTTCGGCGTCGATTCCAGTATTGCTCGCGGTCTCATCCGTCACGATTCTGAGCGCGGGTTGCTTGATCGCACGATGGCTCGCGCGACGCCCGGCTGGCGCGCTACGCAGCGTGATCGTTTGCGGCGTGCTGGCTATCGCGTTGCCAGCCGCGTTCGCGGGTGTGCGGGCGGCTGGATGGGGTCTGCTGCCGCGTGACGATTCGCCATCCATCGATGATTCGGGCAAGTCCATCCACGTCCTGGCGAGCGGCATGCCTGAAGGAACCACGCTGGATTTCTTAGATCAAAAACTCGCCGGGGACGCATACCCGTCAATGGCTGACGAAAAAGTAGATGCTGCGAATGAGTCACGCGCTGTCGTGACGCGCTCTGTCGAGCGCGATCCACAAACTGCTGCGGCGGCCGTGGCACTCCGTGCAGTGATCGCATCGATTGATTGGGCGGCCGCGGGATGGACGGTGGCGGGTCTTTGGTTTTTCGCAAGCCTCGTTCTAACCGTTCGATTGATTCCGGCGTTCGTTCGAGGGCGGCATCTGGCTCGAACATCGGAGCACGTCACGAACGAAGCCCGATTGCGAAGCATGCAGCGTGCGGCGCGACGGCTGGGTATCGTGCAAGTTGAACTACGCCAAACCGGCGCAATCTGCTCGCCCGTGGTCTGGTGCTGGGGATCGCGTCCGATCGTGCTTGTGCCCGCAACGCCCCTGGGGGACTCGACCACAGACCTTGTTGCTGAGTGCGTCGATTGGGAAAGTGTTTTTGTGCATGAGTTGGCGCATTGGCGGCGCGGCGATCATTGGGCGGCACTGTTGGGTGAGCTGTTGATTGCCGCATTTCCGTGGAACCCGCTGGCGTGGATGATGCGCCAGCGCATCGCGTTTTTGGCGGATTGCGCTTGCGATGAAGAGGTGATGCGCCTGGGGACCAGCCCCGCGCGATACGCGGAATCGCTCATGCTGTTCTCCTGTGAACACGTCTCGCTTGCGCTCGGTGTTGCATCGGCGAAGTCGCTGCTTTTCAGGCGGATTTGCGCCATTCTCGCGCCGGAGTGCGGCCGTCGGCCTGATCGCGGCTGGTCATGGCTTTTGTCCGCCGCAATCGCATCCGCGCTAGCAATAACATTTTTGCAGCCGAGTGCGCGGCGTCAAGCGCTGGCCGAATCGCCGGAGCCGCTGTGGCCGCAGAATCCGCCGGCCGACGAGCGCCTGCCCGCGACCGCCGCGAAGTGGGATGAGCGCATCGCCGCGCTGCCGGAAGGCGACTGGCGATCGGCATTCGCGGTGGGCGGCGAGCTTGCGTCCTTGCCCGCTGACGAAGGCTTCGACATTCTGAGTCGCGTATGGCCGAAGATGTCGATCGATACCCGGCAACAGATGATGAAGGCGTTTCGGTTCAAAGGATCAAACAACCTGCCGGACCTTCATGCGAGGTTGATTGACGTCATGCACCTGGGCATGACCGGCTCGCAGCCGAAGGTGCAGGAATGGTCGATCAATTACTTGCGCGAGATCGCGTTTGAGGATTTTTCGCAGGATATCAACGCATATCACAAGTGGTATGCGGCGAATCACGGCCGAAATCCGCGGGACGTGATGATGGAAAACTGTCGTCGCTATATCGGAGAGCTGCGCAGCGGCGATCCGAAAGCACTGGACAAGCTGAGCGACAATGACTTTCGCAACCACGTCGCGCGAAGCCCGGATTTGCAACAGGCGATGATCGAGGCCGGCGCGCCGGACCTGGTGGAACGGTGGCTCAAAGCTCCGCCCACGACCGAGAAAGGGCAGCGGATGCTGGCCGCGCTGATCGC
>JAEUIR010000179.1 GCA_016795025.1 Phycisphaerales bacterium | reverse complement strand
CGCCAGTGACGGCGCAATCCACGCAGCCGGCCGATGCGTCGCCGCGCGAGGCGAGCGCCGCCGAAATCGTGCTGGCTGAGGGAATTTATGCGCAGGAGTACCTGGGAGACGAGGCCCGCGCGCTGGAGCTGTTCGAGCGCGCCAGGTCATCCGCTGAATTGACGCCGATCGCGAGTTCGCAATTGCGACTGCGGACGGCGGAGGCGCTGCGGCGGCTGGATCAGCCCGAAGCCGCGCGGCGCATGGCCTTTGAATTGCTGCGCGATGCTTCGCTGCGGCCGGACTTGCGCGAGACCGGCGAACGGATGCTTCGTGCCTTGCCTAGCCCGTCGCCGGCGCGGCTCATGCCGGAGGATACGATTGTTTATCTTGAGACCGGCGATCTTGTCTCGCTATTGACGCGCAGCGTGGAATTGCTGCGACTGTCCGGCGCAATCAAACCGCCGCCCCTGACCAACGATCTGGTGGATCGGTTGCGGCGCGTTGAAACGCTGGGGATCGGGTGGCACGGTTTGCGCGGGGGGCGTTCTGCGGCGGGCGCGGATGTCGTCATTCTGGCGTTTACCGACGGCAGAGCGGGAACCACGGACGCGTTGCACGCTCTGGCGGAGTTGCTGATCGGGCCGGAGCGGCTGGATCGCATCGAGCGCGCGCCGCCAAGCAACGCGTATCGAAGCGCGAAACCCGGCCAGTTCTGGTATGCGATGGACGACGATCTATACGTCCTCTGCACCAATTCCTTTGCAGGCGCGCGGGCGCTCGGCCTTCATCGTGGATTGGTGATCGGCTCCGACACCGCCGCGGCGATCGCATCGCGCCAGCTGAATTGCGAGCCCGGCCCGCATCTCAAGTTGTATGTTGACTGGTCGAGCATTTTCGCGTCAGAAGGAGGCGACGCCGGGCATGAATCGGAGTTGTGGAATGAACTCGAATCGACGCAGGGAACGCTGAGACTGAGCGGAACATCGCTTGAAATCGACTCGCTGACGAGGATGTTGCCCGCGGCTCGCGGGTATTACCCCGTGTTTCGCTCGGAGGCGTTTGTCGGAGAGTGGGCGAACTGGCAGCCGCCGCGCGCACGGATCGAGATCCGTTCGTTGTTTTCGCGCGGGGCGATTCGCTGGGGCCAATGGGTGCAGCGAGCTTTTTCAACGGATGAGGCTGAACCGGCCTGGCTTACGCAACTCGAAAGCGCGCTGGGTATTGAAGTGGGGCGGGCCATATTCGAGCGGATCGCCGAAGTGGGCTTGTTTCAACTCACGGGCGCGGAAGACCAGCCGAATCGTGTCGGCGAATGGGTGTTGGCGCTGCGCGTGGACGAGATTGAGAAATGGCTTCTCGACGTGGATCGTTGCCTGCGCTATTTGCTGCTGGGCGGCATCGAAGAAGCGGTCCTGCCGATGGGTGTGTTCGAGACGCCGGTTGGTGTCGTGCGCGTGCTGTCGCCGACTCGCGGTTTGGCGGGAATCGCCTGGCTGGTGCGAGGCAGCGACGTGTTCATCGCCGCGAGCCCTGAGATTCTCGTTCAGTTTCTGTCGCCCGGGCGCGCCGCGGCGAATCCTCCAATGGCCGCCGCCGGCGAGAGCAAGCGGATATTGATCGACATGACCCAAATGCCCGAGGGCGTCGGCATGATCGATCGAGGGCCGCGGGACAAGACGGCCGCGACGATGACGATTTTGACTTACGAGCGAGATGACGCGATGCGCGTGGTGATTACGCAACCGCAATTTGAGACGGTCTTGCCGATTTATCTGAATTGGCTGCGCGAGTCGCTGCGCGCACCCGCCCCGTCACGAAATTAGTGTCGTGACTCAGAATAATATAAGCGTATGTGAGGGGAGCATCGGCGTCTCGCCGGTGTGAATTCATGTTTTCGCACCGGCGAGACGCCGATGCTCCCCTCGATTGATACGGGCTGGTATTTTCGCGCTACACTAGCCTGACCATCGGGATCATACTTGCGCGCCCCCGACGATGTTGGACAGCGCGCCGATGACGCATCCGACGCCGACCACTAATCCAGTGAGCTCCACTGCGTCGCAGGCCCAATTCACGCTGCCGTCTCGCTGCATGAATCGGTGCGAGAGCATCTCGCCGAGCAACACAAACAACACGCCGATGCCCAGCCAGGTTGCCATAGCGAAGTCTCCCGGAGCACGGAGCCCTTGCCCATGCACCGGATTTATTCTGCAATTCGCAGCCCCAAATAGCGGTAACTCGAGAAAAAATCGGGACGAAGCCGTGGAACAAAACGAGATTGATCAGCTTTCTTCGGCCTGATGGCGGCGAATTGCGGACGGTCGATTCACATCGATGATGTCGTCGATTTGTGCCTCATCGAGACGGTCCAATAGCGCATCGGTTCCATGTGTCAGCTTATAGGTCATTTCATCGTGGTAGAGCGGTTGCATCGCGAGAAAGCAAATATCTCGCTCATCCGGCCGCTCGATTTTGAGAAACTCGGCGGGCACGGAAAGCGGTGGGGCAAGCAACATGCCGCAGAATTTCGTGTTGGGCGCGAACGCCTGCGGCGGATCGCCGTTGGGAATCGTATGGCCATAGCCGAGCCACGTGCGATAGCGATGCGGGAATCGCGCCAACAAGCGCAGCCAGCGGATCGGCCAGTAGTCAGATTCGTTGTGGACCGCCTGCGCAAGGACGGGCCAGCGTGGCGGCAGGAAGCAGATCAATTCGAGGAACATCGGCGTTGGGAAATCATCGGGCACAACCATCGGCAATTGCGACATGCCGGAAGTTACCAGCGTCCAGATATTGCGTTCGGGCGTGGGCGCCACGCAATGCACGTCGATGTGCACCGACTCGGAATGCTGCTCATGCAGCACGAATGAAATTGGGCCGATGTGACGCTCGACGTGCGACGAGATCAGTTCGATCAGCTCGGAGTCGTCGCGTGCCGGCAGGCCGCTGGGCGCGGCCGGGCCTTGATGGGTGATGATCCGCTGCGTTGGGTGAATCGGCTGTCCGGTCCCTTCGTCTGTCACGCGAATACTCCAATTTGGGCGGTTAAGAGAATAGTCGCTGGAGCGCGTGATGCGAAAGTGCGTTGGCGTTTTGAACAACGCGCATACAGGCGATGCGCCCACGAAGCTCCGGATAGATTGACCTCGCGGCATGAAAAGGTTTTAATCTGCGCGTTGCGTTCTGGGGCGGATCGCCATTTTTCGATGTGTTTCGATTGATCGCTTCACCGTCGCCCACTTTGCCGCGACCCACGTTTGCCTGGAATACACGGAAGGAACTCCACATGCGAAAAGTCCTGGCCGCCGCGGTTGGAATTCTCTTTGCTTGTCCCGCGACGGCGCAATTGGTTGAGGTGATTTACTGCAACGTTCCCGGCCAGACGACACAACAGGTACCGGGGATCGACGGCGCGCGGTTTCGGGCGGGATTCACGAATCAGTTCGAGCGGCCGTTTCGCAGCCAGGATGGCCGGCGATGGGCGCTGACGGCGCGTGTGGCGGATGTGTCGAGCGATCAGGATCAGGTGTTGATCATCGGCGGCGATGTAACCGGCATGACGGTGGTGCAAAAGGGAGTGACTGAAATTGAGCCGGGGCGGGTGATCGACCTGAGCGGCATCGATCCGCGCGTGGCGATTTCCGACGCGGGTGTGTTCGTATTCACGGCCAACCTGACCGGTGACACGGCGGATGATGAGGTGGTTGTCGTGGGAGACCTGCAATCGCGAGCGGTCATTCTCCGCGAGGGGCAGTCAATCGACTCAGCGATCGCGGGCGCGCGGCTGGGGCCGTTTCTCGATGCCTGCACAATCGACAATGAGACTCACGCGGTGGGCGTGCGCGGCGTTCAGTTGCAAGGCGTGCCGATCCCGCAATCGACCGCGCTGCTGGTGAACAACGCTGCGACGGCGGCGATCCAGACAGGTGTGAGCGTGCCGACGCCGGGCGTGAACCCGTGGACGACGCTTTTCGCGCAGAGCCTTTATTGCGACGATACATGCGGGCGGTGGATCGCGACGGGCCAGGTGGTGGGAGGCGCGTCTTCAAATGACGTAATCGCTGTAAACGGCGGCATTGTGATCCGCGAAGGCGCGGCGCTGGCGCCCTTTACGTCGCCGGTGGTCGGGATCGGCCTGATGTCGGAGATGATCAGCAACGGGAGCTGGTTCGCGCGGGGAAGCAATCTGGACGGTATGGATTGGATCGTGAACAACGGAGCGTTGATCGCGACGGGCAACTCCCTTGTGCCGCGCGGCTTCGCGACGGAGCGATACAACGACACGCGATATTCGCCGACCTGGTTTCACATGGCCGGCAACTATCACGGCGATTTCGTAATCGGCGGTACGACGGATTTTCCGGATTCGCGGCGCAACGCGGTGCTCGTCTGGAACAATGAGTTTGTCGTGTTGCGCAAGGGCGATCCGGTTGACTTGAACGGTAACGGCCTTGCGGATGATGATACGTTCGTCGAGTTGTTCAATGACGAAGACGGATTCCTGACGGAAGACGGATATTTCTACTTCACATGCGACATCCGCAAAGGCCCCGCGCCGGTGGGACAGATTTTTGGTCGCATCGCGGTTGTCATTCCCGGCCAGCGCGGCGACATGAACTGCGACGGCGTGGTGAATAATTTTGACATCGATGCGTTTATTATCGCGGTGTCCGACGAATTCGCGTACGAAGCGCAATACCCGGATTGTTATCGTCAGAACGGAGACACGAACGGCGATGGCCGTGTGGACAACTTCGATATCGGCTCGTTTGTGGAGTGCGTTCAGAATCAGGGATGCGAATAGGCAGGAACGCGGACGCGGAGCATCGCAAGCAAAGTCACGCCGCGAATTGTGCGAAAATGCGGCGCGGGCGCGATCAAGATGAGATCGTCATTCCGCGAATAGGCCTTCCACAAACGCCTTCGGGTCGAACGGCTCGATGGCGTCCATCGTCTCGCCCAGCCCCACGAACCGCACCGGAATTTTCAATTGCTCGCGAATGCCGACCACGACGCCGCCTTTGGCGGAGCCGTCGAGCTTGGCGAGAAACAGGCCCGTCACCGGCGTAACCTGTGAGAACATGCGCGCTTGTTGCAGCGCGTTTTGGCCGATCGTCGCATCGAGCACCAACAGCGTTTCGTGCGGCGCTTCGGGCAGGCGTTTTTGCACGACGCGGCGGATTTTCTCAAGCTCGCGCATCAGGTGATCCTGCGTGTGCAGGCGACCGGCCGTGTCAAGAATGAGTATGTCCATCTTCCGCGCGATCGCGGCTTCGCACGCGTCGAACGCGACTGCGGCCGGGTCGCTGCCGTGCTGGTGCTTGACGATGCTTGCACCGCAGCGCTCGGCCCAAATGGTGAGCTGATCGATTGCGGCGGCGCGGAACGTGTCGCACGCTCCGACCAGCACGGACTTTCCCTGTTTTTTTAGGTAGCTTGTGAGCTTGGCGACGCTGGTTGTCTTGCCGGAGCCGTTTACGCCGACCACGAGAATCACCGTCGGCCCGCTTGGCGCGAAACGCAAGGCCGTCGGATCGTCGCCCCACGAGGCGGCGATTCGCTGTTTCAAAAACGGAATGATATCCTGCGATTCCTTGATCGTTCCGGCCTTCCACGCCGTGCGAAGCGCATCGACCAACGCATCGACCGCGCTTGGCCCCATGTCGGCCGCGAGCATCGTGACGTGCAACTCGTCCAGCAGCGCTTCGTCGATCTTGCGGCCGAACGGGAGGATCGAGCGCAGCCCGGCGACAAGCTTGTCGCGCGTCTTAGCCAGCCCTTTTTTGAAGAAATCAAACAGACCCATCAGCCGGACTCCGGGGCTGTCGGCTGTTGGTGTGAGTCCTGCGCCGCGCCGGATTTGCCTTCGCTTTGTCCGGCGGCGAGGCCGAGCTCGCGGCGGATGGCGTCGAGGATGGCGTTCACGAAATTCGGTGATTCAACGTCACCGAAAATCCGCGCGATGCGCACGGCCTCGTCGATGATGACGGCCGGCGCGGTGTCCGGCTCTTCGAGCAATTCGTAAACGCCGATTCGCAGGATGTTGCGATCCACAGGCGGCATGCGATGCACGGGCCAATCCGTGGACGCTTTCGCCAATCGGGTGTCGATCGCCGCGCGGTGTTCCGTTGCGCCGAGCGCCAGCCCGCGGGCGAAGCGGAGCGCGTCCTCGTTTGGGCGGCCGAGCAGGCCCAACTCGTGATGCAACGTGGCGTCGCGAATGAACGTGTCGATCTCGCGCGGCAGTTCGCCCGGGTAATTCTCGAACGCCACGAGCGCCTGCATGCCCAGCACGCGCGCGATCGAACGGCCTGACAATTCCGCGACGAGCGCGGTATGCAACGGACGATTCATGCGGCTCACTTGGCGAGTTTCTCCAATAGATTGACCATCTCGATGGCCGCCAGCGCCGCCTCGGCCCCCTTGTTGCCGTGCTTGCCGCCGGCGCGGTCGATGGCCTGCTCCAGCGTGTCCGCGGTGACGATGCCGAACGCCACCGGCAGGTCGAATTTCAGCGCGGTGCCTGCGATTCCCTTCGCGGCTTCCGCGGCGATGTAATCAAAGTGCGGCGTCTGGCCGCGAATCAAACAGCCGACGCAGATAATCGCGTGAAACTGTTTTGACGCCGCGAGGCGCTGCGCGGCGAGCGGGATTTCGAACGAGCCGGGAACCCAGACGATTTGCGCGGCTTCGGCGTGGCCGCCGTGGCGCGAGATCGCGTCCAACGCGCCGTCCACCAGGCGCGACGTGATGAAATCGTTCCAGCGGGCCGCGACGATCGCGAACTTCGCGTCTCCGGCGCTGAGCCTTCCGATGATTGTGTTCGCCATTCGGTCGACATCCGTAGAGCAGCCCCGCCGGGCCGGGCGCGTCCTGACGGTAGAACGCGCGATCGGCGAGAGCCCCGAATCGTAGCTTGGCTTTGATGCGGCCGCAAAATTCAGAAGTCCGCCGCCTGCGGTTCACGGCCGGCTTCCGCGGGAATTCACCGAACGACGCATTTTTGTTACCGCGCGTCCGGGGCATCCGGCCACCCAAGCGGTGTGCCTCGGCGGTGGGCGCGTGATTCGTAAGCTCGTCATTTGCAAGGCTTTCTGGCGCAGGTGACGCCCGAAAATCGCTTGCGACTTTTTCGCGTCGGGCGGGTATAAAGTGCGTACCGGATCGCGGTGGCGATGCGCCACCGGCGACTGGTCGCGTCGCCTTTTGATCTTGCGGCGTCGCGCACGTTCGATTTGATTCGCGAATTTCCCGGTGGCGGATCGCCGCCGTTGACCAAACCCGCGACGAGCAGTGCGCTCGTCGCGAGTTCGATTGCGAGAGGACACACATGGCGCGGTTTTCATTCGGCAAGCAATTCGGATGGTGCGTTGGATTGATGAGCGCGACGATGATCGCATCGCCCGCACCGATCGCCGCGGCGCAGGAAACGAAAGACGCTCCGCCGCCTGTCAGCTCCGAAGCGCCACCTAAAGAGACGAAGCCCACCAGCGCGCCGACAACTTCAACACAGGACGCCGCGGCGCGCCAACGCGAGATGCGCGAGCGCGCGCGGCGCATCGCCGCCGAGCGAGCCAAAACGGCCACGCGCCCCAGCGACCTCACCGGGACCGAGCGTCCGCTGGACGAGCAAGCCAGAAACTTGGAGAACAACGCCGCGGGCGCCGCGCCGGATTCGACGGGGCAGCCGACGACGCAACCCGCGCCGACGACTCGCGCCAACCGTCGTTCGCCGCGCACATCGACGACTCGTCCAACGACCGCTGTGCAACCATCGAAGTCCGACGCGCCGAAGAATGAGATTTCTGAGGAAGACCAGAAGAAGCTCGACGCGCTCAAGAAACTGTCCGCGGAGAACGCCGGCAACAAGCGGGTCGATCCAAAGCCGGGTGACGCGCCTCAGGGACAACCTGACGGAAGCGCCCAGCCGATGAACAACCCGCCTCCCGGCGAGGCGGCTCCGCAACCCATCACTCCGCCGGCTCCGGGCGACGCGACGCAGAACACCGACGAAACCGCACAGGTTCCGCCTGGCCAGGAGCCGGTCCAGCCTGCGGCCGCACCGGGAGATGCGGAAGAGAGCAAGCCGCGAGAAAGCCGACAGACGCCGCGCCGTTCCAACC
>JAEUIR010000178.1 GCA_016795025.1 Phycisphaerales bacterium | reverse complement strand
AACTCGCGGATCTGCTGAAGCTCGGGGGTTTCGTTCAGATCAAAGAACGCGGATCGATTCGTCGGCCGCATGTAGAAGCCGAGCGCCCCTTGCGGCAATCCCCCCGGCACGTTGATCGAGCCATAGGATTCGTATTCCTTGAACGTGCCGAAAAAGTAAATCTCGAGCTTGTAATCCGGCTTCTTCACCGGGACTTCCAGATTTTTCATCATCTGGTGGCACATGCGATACGTTGATTCGAGCCGTGACGCGAGCTGCCGCGCCAGTTTTTTGTCCGACGTGTATACCAGCGCGAAATGCGGCGTAGCGTGAAGCTGCGCGTTGCGCCCCGCGATGCGCATCATCTCGTCCACGGACGTCTGATTGATGGGCAATTCCGGCATCGCCTCGCCGGCTTCATCGGCGTCCTTGTCGAGTTCTTCGTCGGCCTCGCCAAGCAGCTTATTGATTTCGTCTTCGCTCAATCCGGAGGTGTCGTTCTCCGATTTGGGCGGGGCCTTGCCGTTCTTGGCGACATCGCCGGGCTCGTTGTTGACAGTCTCGATCGGCGTGATCGACTTCACGTCGTTTTTCTTCAGGCGATAGACGATCCCCTTGTCGTCCTTGACCTTGTACATCCCGTCTTCTTCGGATACTTCGCCGACCAGCACGGTGTCGTTGTTGCGGACGATCTTGCAGCGCCCGCTGACTTGCGCGGAAAGAGAACTCGTCGTCGCAAAAATGGCGGCCAAGGTCAACACGGCGACCCCGGCGCGCAACGCCCATCGTTGATTCATGGATTGCTCCCATTATGACCGGCTGAGCGCGGCCATGCTATGCTATGAGTATATCGCGCGGAATTCGCCGGTCGCAATGGCAATGCCGGCTCGCAATTTCTTGCGAATCGAGGCGGCGCGGTCCGCAACGTTCCTCAGCTCAGATGGAAGCGGTAACATTTGACGAATCCGAACGACGCCAGCCAGCCCGATCACCCGCCTTCAGCCGCCGGCGAACGCCAAGTGATCGCTAGAATCGGCGAAATGCTGCGCAGGCAATGGCCTGGCGCATTCGCCGGAGCAATCCCGTTCGGTGACGACTTGGCACCGCTGACACCCCACGACACCGGGCCGCTCGCGTGGACCACCGATGCCATCATGGACGGCGTAGACTTCGACTCAACCGTGCATGACTGGAGCGCGATCGGCCGCAAGGCCCTTGCCGTGAACCTGAGCGATTGTGCTGCCATGGCCGCACAACCGGTCGCCGCCCTCGTGAATCTTGTAATCACCCGCACGCTTACGTCCGAAAATGTGATCGGGATCATGCGCGGCGCGATTCAGACGGCTGCGGAATTCGATTGCCCGATCGTCGGCGGCGATTTCAACTCGTGGTCTGCGCCGACCGTGATTTCGATCGCCGTTGCGGCCGAACCGTGGCCGGAGATGCCGCTCGTGCGGCGCGATGGGATGCGCCCGGGCGACATTTTATGCGTCACCGGGCCGCTCGGCGGGTCGATACTCGGGCGGCATCTCGCCTTTCAACCGCGAGTGCTCGAAGCGCGGCGGCTGATGGAGTCGCTGCGCCCCGCCGCGATGATCGACATCAGTGACGGATTGGCCCTTGATCTCGCTCGAATGGCCGAAGCTTCCGACTGCGCCGCAGCGCTTGAGCCGGCGATGTTCGACGCCGTGATTCACGAGGACGCGCGGCGATTGTCTGCCACGACCGGGTGCCCGGCACGCGACCACGCGCTAAATGACGGCGAAGATTTTGAGCTAATCGTGGCTGTGAGGCCCGACGCGTTTGCGGCCGCGCCGCGCGAGCTCGTGGCGACTTTGCTGCAAATTGGAACAGCCGAAGCAGGGAGTGGCGTTGGATGGAGAAAGCCCGGCGGAGGAGTAGAACGGATCAAGCCGCGCGGCTGGGAGCATACGCTTGGCGAGTGAGACACGGTGTATCTTGATCGGCGAGGGTGCGACGCTGCGGCTCGGCTCGGCCGTCGGGGAAATGCTGCGCGGCGGAGAATGCGTGGCACTGAGCGGGCAACTCGGTGCGGGGAAAACTACGTTCGTAAAGGGCGTCGCCACGGGGCTTGGCGTGCCACCGGGCGAACCGGTGGTCAGCCCGACTTTTGTGCTGGTGCGGGAATATGCCGGACGGTTGCACATGTATCACATCGATGCGTACCGGCTGAGCGGCGTGGACGAAGTGGCGACCATCGGGCTGGACGAAATGCTAAACGATGCGGCCGGCGTGACGCTGGTCGAGTGGGCGGAGCGAATCGAGGCGGCACTGCCGAGCCGACTCTGGCGCGTCCGGTTTGAGCATATCGATTTCGACCGGCGGGCGATTTCGCTCGCCGCGCCGGATGACCCGCGCCAAGCGCTGGTCGAGAGGGCCGTCGCGGCGATCATGCGGAACTAACGGAACCTCGCCGCAGGAATCGCGTCCAATTGCTTCGGCCGCCGGCGCGCGAGCGGTGCGCCGGGTTGACAGCGACCGGGCGACTTGGCAAACTACCGGCCGCAGTTGGGCACAAAGCACCAAAAGGAACTGACGATGCGTAACCGTTTGCTGATGGCGACGTTGATCGGTTTTTCCGCGCTGGTATGCGGCGGTTGCGCGAGCATGACGCGGACGGGCGAGGAAAATGCCCGCATGCAGCGGCAGATCGTCAACCTCGAAATGCGGCAGATCGCGGACGATTGGAACTACGTCTGGCTGGCCGATCGCCAGCCGCGGTTGACGAAGTGGCATACGCGATAATTGCTGTCGCGCTCGGGGTGGGCGCAATCTAATTTGATGACTTTGGAGGCAAGGCTTGGCCGCCTGCGATGGGGCCGCGTCGAGCTTCCATTGATTGATCTGCTCCGCCGACGCGATTACCACCGTTCTTCCGGATCGTCGATTTCCATCCAGCGCTTCCATTCCTCGGCGTCCAGATGGGCCGTGAATACTCGACCGCACTCCGGGCACGCGTGCATATTTGGCAACCCCGTCATCAAATAGCCGCAGTCCCAGCAAACCAGAAAGCGAGCTTTCGCTACCTGCTCGTAAAAGCGCCGTTTTGCCGCGCGATAATAGAACATCCACAGCACGGCCAGCGATAGAAACAGCACTAAGGGGATTCCAACGCCGATCGCACGGCCTAATTGCGCATACACCAAGCTGCGCAATGTGTCGAAACGTTCAACCACCAGCACAGCAAAGAATAGCAACAAGCCAATTCTCACAAGCGTGCGAGGCGTACTCATGGCTCGCCAAAACGCGGGCGGAACATGTGGCTCCGGTCGCCAGAGCCCGTAAATGCCTAGGAATGAGCGATTCCGCGGATTGCGCCGGCGTTGGGCCGCCATGTTGATAATGCCTTGTTGCTGTCGCGCGGCGAAAACGTCGGCTCCGCGCGAAAACGCCCGTAGGACTGTGTGATAAGATAACCGTGGATGAGCACCGAACTGAAGCACGCCACGGTCGATGTCAGGTTACGCGAGCCATGTGCCGCGGATGTGCCGATGTTATTTGAGTGGCAATCCGATCCGGAATCGAACCGCCTGGCGGGCGTATATCCTCGCACCCGTGAAGCTTTCAGCGCGCTGTGGGAGAAAATCCTCGACGAAGACCAAGTCACCGCGCGCGTGATTCTTGCCGACGGCGCACCGGCCGGACAAATTTCGCGTTTTCGGCGCGACGATCTCGATTTCATCGGCTATTGGATTGCCCGATCGCACTGGGGGCGCGGCATCGCGACTCAGGCGCTGCGGAAATTTCTTGTCGTCGTATGGCAACGCCCGCTGCACGCGAAAGTCGCCGCACACAACCCGGCGTCCATGCGGGTATTGCAGCGCTGCGGCTTTGTCGAAGTTGGCCGCGAATTCGGCTCGGAGACTGAGCGTGTCATGGCGTGCGAGGAAGTGCATTTTTTGCTGGCATGAATCGACCACACTCCCCTGCGGCGGCTGCGTCGCAGCCGCCGCATTCAAATCTCCGCGTCGCGGTTCGCTCGCGATTATGGACAATTTCCGGCCAGGCAATCCACAAACGCGTCAATATCAAAATTGTCCACGGCGCCGTCCAGATTCATATCGCCCTGTGCCACCGCGCAGCCGGCATACGTCGTCTCGTAAGCCTGGGGGTTGGTGATGGCCAGCACGAACGGATCGACATCGAAATTATTCACGACGCAATCGCAATTCATGTCGCCGCGCAGAACACGGCGCACGCGTACATAATCCCACGAAGTTGTCGCGAAATGATCGTTCAGCGCGATACGGCCATCCGCGCGGCGCGTGTCGACCACGTCCATCACCAACTCGAAATCGTTGTCCGTGTCGGCGGCCGGGTTACCGCTGTCATGATCGACAAACACCTGAATCCGCGTGCCCAGCGCGCGGACGCGCGTCCTGCGCCAGTCTCCGAGACCAAACCAGTTTCCGCTCTGATTCAGCGTGATCGACGCGAGGTCCACGGCGCCGACCGGCCGAAAGTCGCCACCATCGTTTCGATACCCATCGGCGTATGTCAGCCACATGTCGGGGTGTCCGTAGGCGGCTGCCGTTCGCGCCCAACCCAATTGATAGTGCGGACCGATTCCCGCCACGTCGGCCCCCGGGCCGGGTTCATCGCTCACGCGGAACAGCATGCTGATGCCCGAGCTGATCTGCGGCCCGTCATCTTGACGCCACCGCGCGATGAAGTCGAGGTCTCCCCAAGACTCGTTGCTTAGTTTTAATACGGAAAGACCGTCGTCGGCAGGACCAAACGTTTGCCGCGCCAGGCCGTTCTGCAAAACCCACGCCCCATTTCCGATTGATTGCCAGGCGTCCAGCGCGCCGGCAAACTCGTCCGCGAAGGCCGGAATGCAAGGCCCCTCGATCAATTCGCGCACATCCGACGCGGACAATGCGCGGCTGTACATCCGAATCTCGTCAAGCAGTCCGGCATAATCGTTGATCGGCTCAAGTCCGCCAATGTAGAGATCGCGCGGGTTGTCGGCGATGTTGGCGACGTACGCGCCGCTTTGGGCCACGCCATCGATGTAAAATGTGTAGCGATCGGCGGTGTCCTCGTAGACCATCGCCATGTGATGCCATGCGCCATCGAGCGGAAATCGCCCGTTTGCGACGAGTTCGCCGCTCCAGGGCGTTGAGATAAAGTAATGTCCAAGCTGCGTGGGGTTATGCGGCGTGGCGTACGGCTCGACGGCCCAGATCCAACTGCCATCCTGGTTCGCGCCGCCCGCATGCTTGGCGAGAATGGTGTCGCTTCCGTTGTAATTCGTGCTGCGACGATTCTTCACCCATGCGGCCAGAGTAAAATCGCCTGCCGGATCAAGGTCCACGTGATCCGGGATGCGAATGTGGCCTGCGAGATCCCCGAATTCCGCGGCGAATTGCGACCCTGGAAAGGGACAGGTATCCGAACTGCTCACGACTGTTCCGAAAACCGAGCCGTGGTGTCCGTTGCCCGAGGTGTCCCACCCAATTGCGGTGCCGTCTTCGAAATCCCAATATGCAATCATGCCGGACTGAATGTCGGCGATCGCGCCTCCGGCGATGGCGAGAGCCACTGCAAATGCGATCATGAATCGGAACATATCAATTCCTCCGTTCGTTACAGGCGGCGCCACGCGGCGCTTCGTCTCCTTCGCACTCGTCGCGCACCGTGCCGTTCTTTCAGCCCGCGTCGAAATTTCGGAAAATTCCCGGTTGCTTCGCCCCAAAAGCAAAAGAAGCAGAGTTTCGTGAAAGATTCCGGCAGGAACGCGAGAGTTGCTTTCTGTCGGCGGCGGTCGCCACACCACGGGCGCCTCAAATGGATGAACCATGCCTGAAAGCACCAGCGTGGAACTGCTCACCAGGCTGCTCGGCGGCCATGATGAACTCGCCTGGCGGGAATTCGTCGATCGCTACGCTCCGTTTCTGTCCGCCGCGGCGTGCAAGATCGGCCTGCGCACAACCGATGCGGCGGATGCCGTGCAGGAAACGTTGATCGCGGTGTATCGGCGGTTCGAACAATCGCAGAACCCGTGGGATCCGACTAAGGGGCGTTTTCGTTCGTGGCTGCGCCGCGTCTTGAAGAACAAGGTGATCGATATTCAGAAGCGCTTGGGGCTCGCCGCTCAGCGGCTCGCCTTGGCCGGACGAGCACAAGGCGGAACAATCGCGGTTGAGGAATTGGCGTCGGACGATGAGGAGAAAATCGAGCGCATCCTCGACGAGGAGTGGCGGATGAATCTGCTGCGGCGCGCGCGACAGGCTCTGCGGCGGGAATTCTCGCCGGAGACGCTGATGGCGTTTGACGCAGTGACGGCCGGAGGCCAAAGCCCGGCGGCAACGGCGCGATTGCTGGGGATGTCCCGCAATGCCGTGGACATTGCAAAGTGGCGTGTGCTTCGCCGGTTACGTCAGGTCGTGCATGAAATCGAACAAGACGAGGAGCGCGTATGAGCCGATGTCCTACCCGGATCGCTCTCGAACGATACGCCGCCGCGCTGATTGAGGACGACGAGACGCGCGCCATCGCCGCGCATATCGAGGCTTGCGCGGCCTGTGCGCGGGCGGTGGCGGCGCTGCCCGCGAGCGTGGCGCTTGTGGGTGAACTACAACAACTAGAGCGATCCCGTGCGGTTTCGGCCGGCGTGGTCGACGCGCTGCGAACCGCGACGGCGGCGAGCACGACCGGTTTTCTGCGGGGCGCGTCCGGCTCGCGGGGCGACACAGAAGCTCGGTCACTTGATTGATCCAAGCAAAGCGCGGCGGCCTTGGCCTGCCGCGAAACATAACCAGATGAATCCACTGGAAAACCGACTCGTCAAAAACGCCGCCGCGCAGCCCCCTGGCATCGTGATTCCAAATTACGATCTGATTTTCATCATCGGGCAGGGAGCGTTCGGGCGCGTTTATCTGGCGCGGGAGCATCTGACCGACGCGCTGCGCGCCGTCAAAGTGCTTTCCAAACAGGATGACTTTCTGGTTCGGCGAGAGCTGACCGGCGTCCGCAAGTATCAGTGCGCGTCGAATCAACACCCGAATGTGATCAACGTGCTCACCGTAGGCGAAACCTCAGATGTTTTTTATTATG
Organism: Phycisphaerales bacterium; assembly: GCA_016795025.1. GTDB lineage: Bacteria > Planctomycetota > Phycisphaerae > UBA1845 > Fen-1342 > JAEUIR01. The sequence continues at coordinate 1,090 of JAEUIR010000178.1, read as the reverse complement.
TCATGGAAATCGCGGATAACAACAACCACACGGACAACAGCGGGTATGAGCCGGTAACGCTCGCCACCTGGATGGCGCGAAATCCGCACTCCCATCCGCGGCAGGCCGTGCAAATCATCGCAAAACTGGCGGCGGCGGTCGCGCAGTTGCACTCCGACGGCCTGACTCACAACGACTTGAAGCCTGAGAATATCATGATCGTGAAGGGCGAGCCCAAGATCGGCGATGTGGGCCTGATCGCGATGCGCGACGAGCCGCAACGAATCGGCACGCCGGCGTATATGACTCCCGACGGTCGCGCGGACGACGTGTTTGCGTTGGGCGTGATTCTGTACGAGTTGTTGACGCGTTCGCCGGCCGGCGATTTTCCGAGAATTCCGCCTGAACTGTTTCAGAAAAAGTCGCGGGCGCTGCGCAGTGCGCTTGGCCTCGTGAATCGCGCGTGTCACCCTGACTCGCGCCATCGATTTTCCGACGCGGCGGCGCTGGCGGACGCCGCGCGAGAGTTTGAGCGCGGCCAAGCCGCGCCCAAACGCAGCGCGTGGTGGCTGGCCGGCGCGGCCGTCATTTTGCTCAGCGCCTCGCTGCTCTTCTCCCGCGAACCCGACGCATGGAATATCAATCGCATACAGCCTGGGGGCGATGTCTATACCCGGCTGCGAATCAGCAATGCGCGAATTGAGCCGGCCGTTGTCCCGCCGGGCGGCGAAGTGATCGTATCATTCGATTACGTGCTGCAAACCACGCCCGGCCATCGCATTGTGCTGGGGCTGGCGACCCGGTGGGGGCACCACGCAACAATATACGCAGGCACGCCGCCGAACGGCCTGCTGAAATCTTCCGCGCGCGTGGTCACGAAAGCGCCGGACGTTCCGGAGGTTTCGTACTACATCAACGCGGCCGTCGCGCATGTACTGGATGAAGCGGCGCTAAAAGCCTCAATCGAAAAAAACGATGCCGAACAATGCTGGATCGGCCATGCGATAACTGGTCCGCGCTAATGCGCTCCACTTTCCGCGCGGCACCGTCGCTTAGTCCGCCTTTTTCTCTTCCGCCGACACCACCGTCACCGGTGCGATTTTCGAAAGCG
>JAEUIR010000177.1 GCA_016795025.1 Phycisphaerales bacterium | reverse complement strand
ATCCAAGGTCAGGCCAACCAGGCCGGATGAGCCGAAAAACTCACCCTGGCGCTGGATCAAGTTTCGGTACAAGCGCAAAGGCAGTAGAGACTCTCATTGCTGCTGGATCAAGATCTGGGGAGCAGGTCAGGGGAAATATCAGGAAAGCTCAAAAGACACTGTAGTCGAGTGTATGTTATGAAAAAGTTAGCTTGACAAAAAAGGGGGCGGGGATAACATCGAAGAGGGAGAATCAGAAATGAACCATTTCTCGGCATCTGCGGCTCGGCTCGGCGTAGTTTTTGTAACGGTTGCATGCACGGTCGCTGCAAACGCTCAAAATGGGAACTGGGATTGTGCAGGCACAACCAGTGGGAGCTGTACTGGATTCCCCGGATACAATTGCTGGACGGGTCCGACGCTCTGCGATCATTGCTCATCAGGGTGTCCCACCACGAACGGCTTGATCGGCGCAAAATGCGTTGCCGGCAATACAATGGTGTGCTGCTTTCCATCATACACTTCCTGTGGTTCAATTTGGACCGAAACCATTTACCCATGTACCCCCATATGTGCTTGCGATACCGGCTTTCCATTGAGTTCGCCGTGTCCAGGCGTCTGGCAAACAAATTGCACCGATTGTATTTGAGCGCTGCTCGATTTCGCTGAGCATCACAATGTTGAATATTGACTTTCCATTGTCCCTGTCGCGTAGCATGCGTCCCGAGCGGGATTAGCCGGCTGCATGATCCGTCACAATAGCCATGAAAAGCGTTCTGAACAGCTTATTTTGTGGTGCCATCACTTTCTTCGCCGCGACTTGCGCCCTGGCGCAATCCGTTCCTGCGATTGACGAGGTTATTTCTCAAGCGAGGGCTCGCCGCGAGAAACTGTCAGGCATTCGGATTCGCATGAACACTATCCAGAATGCACCGATCGGTCAGCCCGCACCCGCATTTAGCAAAATAGAACGAGAACTCTCGCTCGATATGACCGATGGGCGCTATTCTGTAAATCGCCAAGCACAATTAGCCTCGGGTGGCGAGATACAGCAAGCGGCTTTTGCCTTCGATGGTGAAATCTACAACGCTCACTCACCAGCCAACAAGATTGGCTTTGTCGACGACAGCCCTAACCTGAACATCGAAGGTGAGTTGGGGCTGCTCGCAGCGATGATGGTGAACCCCCCTTCCGACGGCGGCTTGGGGATTGACGACGGAAGCCTAGAGAGCTTTCTGATCAATTCCACACTTCGTACTGACATCGAACACGTAAACAGCCGCGCGTGTTATGTCGCTGAAGCGAGAATGAACGGTACGCTGTACTCCATCGTTTGGCTTGATATCGATCGGGATCTTTTGCCGATCCGAAAGGTCACATTTGGACCCGATGGTCGCATTTCCGCGGAAGGAAATATCGAGGATGCCATCCGGACGTCATCGAGTAACGGCGTGGACGCGTGGGTACCGCTGCAATGGGTGTATACGCTCAATGTCCGGGGGCATTCTTACCGCGTCGCGACGTCAGCGGAGGCCAGCGACGTCGAAATCAATCCTCCATTTGAGTCCAACCAGTTTCGAATCTCGTTTCCTCCGGGGACGCGAGTGCAGGATCGTGTGTCGCACGCCGCCTACATCGTGTCCGACGATGGTTCCTGGCTTGAGCAGTCAGGCGACGAGCCGCACACGCCGAACCAAGCTGCCACACGCGGCACCAGCGATTTGAGCGATCGGTCGGTAAATGCGATAACCCCTGACCGCAGCGTGCCGTCGACCCAGGGCATTGCCCCGCCAGCCCAGTCGGGGAACGCCCCGACAGCGCATCCCCCCGTAGTGACTACGGCAACGCAAACGGGAGTGCGCGATAATGCGCGGGCGACTCCGAAAGAGGCTAATGTCGTCGCAATCAATGCCCCTGGTACGAGCGGCACCAGTGCAAATCATCATCCGATTCCTAAGCCGGACGGCGATGAGGGTGTTACTGCCGCAGATAGCGGCCAAGTCAGACACCTTTTCCTGTTTATCCCACTGGGTATTGCGGCACTGGTCGCGTTCGCGTTGTCAGTCTTGCGACGCAGTAGAACTGGCGCCCGCTGACACGCTGTCCCCCAGATGGTACGCATTGTCGATGATCGAACTTCACCTGCAACTGAAGCCTATCCGGCGCATACGGATGCTGGCCCTGCTAAGCGTCCTTGTAATTGTAGCTATAGCGATCATTGGCCGCGTGACTCGAGTGCCGGAGGCAAACACGAACGAGCCGCGATCGGGCGGTGGCAGGCATTGCACATCTGTGACCGAATCGACAATTCAGATGTATGGGCTGCCGGATGGCGTTACCGCCCGGTATATTCCGTATCCAAATTCGAACGATCGCGATCTCGTTTGCCTGATGTCAGGCTTTCCCGCCGGCCTGTCCATTCTATCTCTTACTGTGGAGTGGGACGGATACCCGCAAGCGCGCCTTACGCAGCTCGGCCCCAAAGAATATGTTCCAAGATCGCTTCTTGATGTAATGACGCAAACGCTGCGAATACCCATATACGACATTGACAATCCCGCCGTTGCAGCCCGCATCCCACTGTCGGGTGACTGGATTCTTCGCAAGGGTTCTCCAGTATGCGAGTATCTCGAAGATGTGGAAAATGAAGTACGTCGTTCCGGCGAACCACATCTCCGAATAATAGCGGTACCGCGGATAGTTAGGGTATATACAGTCCATGGCATACCGCGGGACACTACGCATGTATTCAACTTGTTTCCGCCTGTGCCGGATTTGCCGGTACCACCGCGAACCGGGTCATTGGATGCCTTTCTCTCTTCGTTGGGTCGGGCGATCGAGTGTCCGGTGGTGAATGCGTGCTCGGAGAAGCATCCCGCGAGCATCTCCTGGGTGGACAACTCGGCAGCGAATAAAGCCTGGCACGGGGGAAGACTCGCCCAAACTTGGGTAGATACTGCAGTCGCGGATACGAAACTCTGGCTCGGTGTTGAAATCGACCCCGCTGAGGTTACGCGAGAAGTATGGCGCATAATTCGCGAACCGTCCCCCTAACTCAATAGATCCCCACACAATTGCCAATGTAGTGCCTCGAAAATACTGGCTTCCATCAATCCAGCAGAGCATCGGCCTCTGAGCGCATAAATTGTTCATCTCGTCGGCCCACGAGTGATCTGGCGCAGCATCGTTCGCCAGGTTTAATTGCCAAAAAAAGCATTCCGTCTGCTGCGACACTCATAAATTCACAGGCTATCTGGCCGGTGCGGAAGCAGGATTCCCAACGGCGAGACACCGGTGCTCCCCCAACTCGGTTAATCGGGCATTGCAATTTCTTCGAGGGGCATAATCTGAATACTGAGTTGACGCCCGCCAAACCGGCATTGCCCTTCGACACTCTTGTTGATCCGCTGCCTGATTGCTCCTTTCATCGCCTGAATCGGCATCGCCTGGGGGAAGGCGGTGTTTCCGATGACGTGCGTGGCGGACGCCAACGGAACAACAAACGGCGCGGCGATGGAACCGCCGGCTGAAGAATAGGTCGCCAGCGCGCCGCACATCGAGTTGAAACAGCGAGGAAATCGCGCGGCGTTTGCGACGCCCGCAGGTTTACACCGCCTCGATCGCCATCGCCACGGCGTTTCCGCCGCCGAGGCAGAGCGAGATGATTGCCTTCTTGGCGCTGCGTTTCTTCAGCGCGTGGGCGGCCGTGCCGAGAATGCGCGCGCCGCTACAACCGATCGGGTGGCCGAGCGCGATTGCGCCGCCCCAGACGTTCACGCGCTCCGCGTCGATCTCAAGCCCCTTGAGGCACGCCAGCATTTGCGCGGCGAATGCCTCGTTGATCTCGAATAAATCGACATCGCGCAGGCTCCAACCAGCTTTCTCGCACACGCGGCGGATCGCGCCGATCGGCGCGAAGAACAGCTCGCGCGGCGGGCCGCCCGACGTCGCATGCGACACGATGCGCGCCAGCGGCTTATTGCCGCAGCGCGACAAGCCACTTTCGCTCGCGACCAGCACCATCGCCGCGCCGTCGGAGATCGTTGAGGCGTTGCCGGGCGTGATCGTGCCGTCTTTGCGAAACGCCGGCCGCAGCGTGCCGAGCTTTTCGGCGCTGATCTCGGCCCGGACAGTCTCGTCCTTGTTGAACGGCTCCGGCGCGTTTGGAACGGCGATCGGCACGCGCCAGTGATTGAAATTCCCGTCGCGCTCCGCGGCGGCCGCCTTACGATGACTGTGGTACGCAAGCTCGTCCTGCGCTTGGCGCGTGGCGCCGGCCTTGGCGGCGGTCTCTTCGGCGATGACGCCCATGATTTCGTTGTCGTAGACATTCGTCAGGCCGTCATAAAGCATGGAGTCGATGAGTTCGACGTTGCCGAATTTGTTGCCGGCCCGCATCGTGCGGCTGATGAACGGGGCCTGCGTCATGCTCTCGATTCCGCCGGTCAGAACAAGGTCGGCCTCGCCCGCGCGGATGGTGAGATCGGCGAACATGGCGGCCTGCAAACTGCTGCCGCAGACTTTGTTGACAGTGGTGCATGAAATGGTGTCGGGCAGGCCCGCTCCGAGCGCGACCTGACGTGCCGGGTTCTGGCCCGCGCCGGCCTGCAAAACCTGACCAATGTATGCTTCGTCGATCGCTTTCGCATCGACCTTGTTGTCCGTGATGAGTGCCTTGGCCACCTGTGCACCGATCGCCGTCGCCGTGAGCTTGGCCAGGCCGCCCAGCATATGCCCCACAGGGCTGCGCCGGGCGTCTACGATGTAGCTGTTTCGCTGTGACATGCGCTTGATCCTCTATTGATCCACCCGGGATCGCTCAGCAACTTCCTGGCGATCACGAGTCGTTGAATTTCACTGGTGCCTTCGTACAGCTCCGTGATTTTTGCGTCACGCAGCAATCGCTCGATCGGGTAATCGTTGATGTAGCCATAGCCGCCGAAAACCTGCATGGCCAAATTGACGACGCGGCTTGAAGTTTCGCTGGCGAGCATCTTGGCCATCGCGGCTTCGGCGTCGTAGCCGCGTTCGTTCTGTTTAAGCCACGCAGCGCGGCGCGTGACGAGCCGGGCGGCCGCGACAGCGGTGGCGATGTCGGCGATTTTCCATTGAATCGCCTGAAACTGCGCGATCGGGCCGCCGAATGCGTGGCGCGTCTTGCTGTAGTCGCGCGCAACATCGAGCGCGGCTTGCGAAATGCCGACGGCCTGCGAAGCGACTCCGACGCGGCCGCCGTCGAGCGTGCCGAGAGCGACGCGCAAGCCGCGACCGCGCTCGCCGAGCAGGCTGTCCCTGGGGATAAGCGCTTTTTCGAAAACGAGCTCGACCGTGCTGCTGGCGCGGATGCCGAGCTTCTTTTCGACTTTGCCGATGCTGAAGCCGGGGGCGCCTTTTTCGACGATGAAAGCGCTGAGCCGGCGCTTGGGGTTGTCAGGGTCTGTGACGGCAAAGACGACGAAAACATGCGCTTCGAGGCCGTTGGTGACAAAGCACTTTGTCCCATTCAGCTCCCAGCCGTTCGAGCGCTCGACCGCGCTACAGCGCGCCGCGCCGGCGTCGCTGCCGCTGTTCGGCTCGGTCAGCGAAAATGCCCCGATCCACTCGCCGCTGGAGAGCGGCGGAAGGAACTTTTGTTTCTGGTCGATGGATCCGAAGCGCAGGATTGGATCGACGCATAATGAGTGGTGCGCGGAAATCAGAATGCCCGTTGCGGCGCAGGCGCGGCTGATCTCTTCGACCATCATCGAATACGACACGCAATCGAGCCCAGCGCCGCCGAACTCGCTCGGCACGTATAGCCCGAATACCCCTAACTCGCCAAGTTGGGCGATCAGGCCGTCTTCGAAACATCCGTTGTGGTCGCGGTCGGCCGCGCGGGGCGCGATCTCCTTGTCGCAAAACGCCCGCAGGCTGTCGCGAAGCTGCCGCTGATCGTCATCGAGTCGAAAATCCAAGCTGCACCTCGAAAAAAACTCAGTTCGCCCCTAAGCCGCAACTTCATTCAGCACGTCGCGCGCGATCAAGATCCGCTGAATCTGGCTGCTGCCTTCTCCGATCTCGCACAGCTTCGCGTCCCGCATGTAACGCTCCACCGGAACTTCTTTCGTATAGCCGTATCCGCCGTGGATCTGGATCGCGTCGAGGCACACCTTCGTCGCGATTTCACTGGCAAACATCTTGGCCATGCACGCCTTGATCTTCTCGCTCTCGCCGCGATCAAGCGACTGTGCCGCGTCATGCACCAACAAGCGGGCCGCATCGACCTGTGTCGCCATGTCGGCGAGCATGAACTGAATCGCCTGCTGCTCAAACAGCGGCTTGCCAAACGCGGTTCGCGTTTGGGCGTATTCCAGCGATTCCTCGAGCGCGCCGCGACCCAGCCCGACGGACAGCGCGCCGATGCCGACGCGGCCGCGCTCCAGCACGCGCAACGCATCCACATAGCCGCTGCCCCTTGGGCCGATCATGTTTTCGTCCGGCACGTACACATCTTCGAAGTTCAGCGTCACCGTGTCGCTGCACCGCATACCGAGTTTGTCTTCCTTGCGGCCGATGGAAAATCCCTGCATTCCGCGTTCCACAACGAATGCGGAAATACCCTTAGCGCCTTTTTCCGGGTCCGCGCGGGCGACGACGACAAAAATTTGTGCTCGAATGCCGTTGGTGATGAACTGCTTATGCCCGGTGATGCGCCAACCTGCGCCGTCCTTGACGGCTTTCGTCGCGAGAGCTCCGGCGTCTGAGCCGCAGCCGGGCTCGGTCAATCCCCATGCTCCGACATGCTCGCCGCTGGCTAGCTTCGGCAGGTATTTTGCATGCTGGGCTTGACTTCCTGCCAGCAGCAGGTGAGAGCAGCACAGGCCGTTATGAGCGGCCAGAAAGAGCGCCACACCGCCATCCTGACGGGCCATTTCTTCCATGATGAGCGAGTTGGCGAGATAGCCAAGACCGGAGCCGCCATACTCGGTCGGGATCATCGGCCCGAGCAGGCCGATGGCGGCCATTTTGTGAACGAGTTCGTCGGGGAGCATTTGCTGCTCGTCCCACTCGCGCGAGTGCGGGCGCACCTCGGTGGCGGCGAAGTCTCGAACCATGTCACGCAGGGCGATCAGATCATCGGGCAGGTCGAAATTCATGCGTCGTTTCTCCCGAGCGATTCTCAGCGTCGAACCATAAATTCTAGCGGATCGGATGGGCCGGCGCGAAGCGAGCAACGTCCGCGTACGGCGGAGGCGGAGTGGGGTCTCAGGGCAACCGCATTCTAAGTTTTCCGTCCCGAACGACGGGTTGGCGCGATGCACGAGCCGCATTTCTGAGCAGCCAGCGTGGGTGGGGCTCCGGTTCTGCCCCAGCCGGAACGCCGAAATTGGTAGAACGCGGTTGCCCTGGAGTGGGGTCTGCGTCAAGTTTGTAGGTAAGTTCACGCCGCTGCGAGGGGTTTGTTGTTCCAGACGGCGTCCCATTCCCCGTTCAGCCAAGCCGCGCGGATCGAAAGTACGTTTTGCGAGCCCGCCTTGGACCAGCGCATCCCGCTGCGTTTCATGCGCAGCGCCAACAGGTGCTTGCGCGCCGACTCGACCATGCCCGACCCGATGTCCAAGCCTGCCGCGCGGAATTTGTCGTAGGCCAGCCGCGCGTCCTGATTCTCGATGTACGTGATCAATGCCTTCAAAGCCGCCCGCTTGGATTTCACGCGCGATTCGGCGATCAGCCGCTTGCGATGGTCATACGTAAACGACGTCACATGCGTCTGCGTCGTGGTCGGCGTGTAGTCCGTCTCGGTTCGCTGGTCCACCGTGTTGTCCGTGTTCCACGCATACGCGATCGAATACTTCACGACATTCGACGCGATCTTGTGCTCGATCAGCGTCGGCCGATCGGCATTGTCATAAGTATATGCCATCTTCGCGCCATTCGCGAATTCAACCTTTTCCATTCTCCCGGCCGGATCGTAAAAATACTCGCAATCCAGGTTTGCCAGCCAGCTACGCGCGCTGGTTAGTTGCCAACCGCACCGAGCGATCGGGCTTCTGTGACAACTTCAACAACTCGAGGATCGACGCAGGGTTCTACAATAATAAACCGGCATCTATCCGCAATAGCATATGTAAAATACGTAAGCGTTCGGCCAACCCCGTCTTTGATTTGGCTCGCGGCGTGATGACGATGTCTCCATCAGAATGGAGGCAATCA
>JAEUIR010000176.1 GCA_016795025.1 Phycisphaerales bacterium | reverse complement strand
GCCCTGCGAAGCTACGTCCAAACCGGACAACTCCCCCAACTACCGAATCGAATCGCTGCAAACGGCTGAACTGTTACTGGTTCTCAAACTTATCCTGGTCGCCATCCATTACGAAGAGAACTCCAGCGCAATTTCTTCGTTTGGCGGCGGCGCGGAGCTTGTTCATCCACTGATCACGATGCCTGCCCGATACCGCTGGCAGACCGCCAAGTTGAAAAGGCCGTTCATCAACCGTTAGCGCATTCCAAGCGTCCTGAAGCGTAACAACGCGTTTCACAAGCGACATTGTTACGTCGCTGTAGCGATCCTCAGTGATGATAACGATTGACGGCCGCATACCGGTTACGCCTGCGTCGGCGCGGCGGGGTCAATGCGGGCTTCGTCCACGTTCAGTAATTCGTCAGTTGTGAGCAAATGCTCGTTGATCGCTTCGCGCTGTTCTGTGGACACAGGGCCGACGATAGTTTCAAACTCCGGCATGGTGACGACGCGAATCTCGTCCACGTGAACGTGTTTAAGGAGTTCGGGACTGTGCGTTGTGACGATCACCTGCGCTCCCCGCGAAATTGCAAGTCGGAAATAGTCAACCAAAACGGCAAGCGCGCCGGGGAAGATGCCTTTCTCAGGTTCCTCGAAAATGAGCACCGGCATCGGAGGCTGCTGGTAGATTGCAATTAGGTGGGCAAGGAAACGACGAAGTCCTTCGGACTCCACCCAGAGCGGCAAAGTGATCAGTTTTCCGGTAGGTGTCGCTTGGTGTGTGACAAGAATCTCTTTCTTGTTTCGAATTGCAACGTCTACGATGGATTTGTTCAATCGGCATAGCGCTTTCACCATTTCGCGAACGAACGAAAGTGTAGACAGATTGTTCGCAATCGCGTCGAATGCGGCGACACCATTCGCACCGGAATCCAGCAACCCATATTCGATTCCCCCCACAGTATCGCTAATCAAGACGTCACCGCCGAAATCGAAGCAACCGATCCCTTTTGAAAGCGTGAGGTAAGGAACTCGAACGGAGTCGATACTATTAAGCGTAAATAATGCAAGTTGGCCGCCTAGTGGGCGGGGTTCGAAAGGTGGTATGGATTGCCAATCGCCTTGAGTTTGCTCGAAAATAGGAATCTGATTTTGATAAAGCGATTCGCTCGCCAATGAAATTGTTCCGGTTTTACCCTGCGGCTGGAATCGGGCGCCGTAGTAGAATTGCCCGTTATGCCCTGGGGCATCGAACGAGAACTGATACGACACCTGTTCGATCGACGGCCGATCTGTCGCCGGCAGGCACTCCGCGCGATACGCGAAGCCTTTCTCGCCTGATCGCAGCGCTTCTCTCAGCATGCGAATCGCCTGCACGATGCTTGATTTGCCGACGCCGCTTCGCCCAATCATTACGGTGAGAGGCGAGAATGTGATTGAAACGTCTCGGAGGCTCTTGAAGTTCTGCACCCTGAAACTGTTAATCATCTACGTGGCCTCACAAAACCGCGGCGAATGAACACTTCGTTAACGCGAAACGGGTCGTTCCAGAATAGTATTCTGACGGCGAGTAATTTGGAAAGCCATAAGCCATTTCATTCCGGCAGACTGTCGCGCTCACGATTCACGGAAATTAGGGTTTGGCCGCTTCCAGCAAAGCGCGCAGCGCGTCGAGGCGCGCGGACCAGTAGGTTCGCATTTTCGATGCCGCGGCGGCCGTGGGGAATTTGTCGTGCTGGACCTGCACGCTCGATTTGCCGCCGGGTTTTGAATAGAAATTCACGGACACCGACGCCTTGCCGTCCGTCCAGGCGATGCGCATGGATTTATGCGGGGTCGCTTTGCGGATCGTGATTGCGTCGGGCAGCCATTTCCGCCGGATCGTCGGGTTTTCGAACGCGGCAAACAGCTTTTCAATCGGGGCGGCAATGGCGCGGCTGCCATTCACGGAGAATCCGTCGGTCTTCTCGTGCTTCTCGCGCAGGCCGGTCATTTGCTCATATCCGACCGTGACCATCTGCGACCACCAGTCGCCGACGCCATATTTTTCATGGACGATGACGGCGATTTCGGCGTGTTTCATTCTGGTCGCGCCATCGGCGTCGAGGAGTTTTCGCCATTCGGACCAATCCCGGCCGGTGGCGCGTTTGACGGCTTCGTCGCCGATGCCTCCCGGGTTGGCGGTGGGCGAGCGACTGGCAAGTTTCGTGGCAGTGGTTGGCTTCGTGCGTGATTTTGAATCCGGGCGAGATTGAGTGGATGGCGCGCGTTTTTTCGAAACGGTCGCTTTCGCGCCGGTTTTGCGCGTGTTTCGTGCGGCGGATTTAGCTTTCGCAGCGGGCATCGAAAACCTCTCTTTGGGCCTATTGCTCTGACGGATTCGACACGGCGAGTTGCAATCATAGCGGCCGTGAGCAGGGCTGGCATTTGGTCCGAAAGCTGAGCGGTCATCGGGCCCGGGGTGTGTCGCGCCGCGGCATGCAAGCCCGCTTTTTCGCGCGCAGCGCATGATTGATGTAGCGTGGATTGCGCGGATCGGCAGCGCGTGCGCGGCGCCCGCTCAGCGCGTCCGCCGTTTGAAATCCCATCTGTGATTTCGTAAGGCACCGAGACGATTGAGCTTGTGCGCATCGCGCCTCCTGACGCCGCGGCTGTTCGTTGCGGCTGGCACGGCCTGTGCCCTATGGCGACGACACATGGCTGGTCGCGACACGGACGTCGCGCCGGGACATGCATCGGAGTAAGCAGCATGACCACGCGCAACGCGAGCGGCTCGACGACGCATACCACGCGCGCTGCTGATTGTCGTAGCGGCGAGGGGCCGACGGAACTGGATTTGCGCGAAGTCGGACGATGGGTTTTGGCGGAAGCAGCCCGACGGGCGTTGCACGGCACCGCGGCTCGGTCGCCTGATCGCGATTCAATCGATGCAGCGGCGTTGCCGGAAGTCATCGTGTCAAGCCCATCGCATTCGAGCAGAAATCGGAACGGGAGCTCGGCGTGATATACGGCTATTACCAATCCGCGGCGGGGATGCTCACGAACGAATATCGCCAATCGGTGATCGCGAACAACCTCGCGAACGCTGAGACGGTTGGATTCAAGCGCGACATGGCCACGTTCGCGGAGCGGCTTCGGGCGGACCGGGCGGGGATACGCAACGGCGCGACCGACGAAGCGCTGCGCGGGCTGACAGGCGGCGCATGGCTAGGCGAGACACGCACGGATTTTTCGCCTGGCTCGTTTATCCGCACGGATCAACCGCTGGATTTTGCGATCGACGGCGACGGCTTTTTTCAGGTTGAGCAGGGGGGCAAAGCGGTATTGACGCGGGACGGGCGATTCGTGGCGGACGAGCGGGGCCAGATCCGCAGTGCGACGGACGGCGCGCCGCTGATGAGTCGTGGCGGCGGTCCGATCTTTACGAATCCGCGCGGCGGCGAAATCAGCGTTGACGAAGACGGGCGGTTGTCGCAAGACGGCGCGCCGCTGGGCCAACTGGCGGTGGTGGATGTCGCGGATCGCACAAAACTGCGAAAAGCGGGCGCGAGCCGATTTGACGCGGGCGAGCAGCAGATTGTTCCAGTGGGTTCGTTCGTGAAAAGCAGGGTACTGGAGAGCAGCGGCGTCGAGCCGGTGCGCGAGCTGGTGACGATGATCGAGGCGGCGCGGGCGTATCAGATGAACGCGCAAATGGTGTCGCTACAGGATCAAAGCGTCGGCCGGCTGATCTCGGCGGCGGGCGCGGTCTAGGAATGAACCACAGAAGCACGGAGACACCGAGAAGAAAATAGAAATGGCGACTTAAGGGGACGATCCCGTTGCGAGAGCGCAGAGTCGCGCGAGAACAGAGCCGCGACCGTAAGGGAGCGGATGAATTTGTCGAAATGCCAGCGTTTATTGGGAATTGTTGAGAATCGCATCCAGCGGTGCATAGATGAATCGGACGTTGACTTGAGAGATCGATGCGTTGGCGCGGAATTCCTTGTTTCCTAACAATTGATCTCACTGTCTTCTCTGTGTCTCCGTGCCTGTGTGGTTCATTCGTCTTTGAAAGTGTGGAGAAGCGAGCGTGGCGATAACGGCATTGCACACCGCGGCGACGGGCATGCAGGCGCTGTCGACAAAAATCGACGTCATCGCGAACAACATCGCGAACGCGGACACACCGGGATACAAAGCTTCGCGGGCGAATTTTCAGGATTTGCTGTATCAGATTCGGTCGCAACCTGGCGTTCAAACCGGCACAGACACGAATTCGCCGCTCGGTACGCAAATCGGCCTGGGCGTCGCCATGAGCAATACGCAGCTTTTGTTCACGCAAGGTTCGGCGATGCAAACAGGGCTTGGCCTCGACGCGATGATTCAGGGCGACGGGTTCTTTCAAGTCGAACTGCCCGGCGGCGGGACAGGTTACACGCGAGCCGGCAACTTCGTTCTCGCGCCGGACGGCCAGATCGTGCTCGGCAACAGTCAGGGTTTTCGCCTGAAGGACGGGCCGTCGGTGCCGTCGGACGTATCGTGGGACAAGGTGTCGATTTCGAGCGATGGGCAGGTGGTCGCTTCGCGGGCAGATGGATCGATCGAGAGCCTGGGTCAGCTTCAACTCGCGCGATTTCCGAATCCCAGCGGCCTGCTTCAGAACGGGTCAAACGTGTATCTGCAAAGCGGTGCGAGCGGCGAGCCGATCGAAGGCATTCCCGGCGAGAACGGTTTAGGCACGATTTTGCCGCGCTCGCTGGAGTTGAGCACGACCGAGGCAGTGAACGAATTAGTCGAGTTGATCAAGACGCAGCGCGTGTTTCAGATGAATTCCCAGTCGATTCAGACAGCGGACGAGGCGCTGCAAACGGTTGCCACGCTGCGGCGGTAATGCGGCGACGCGGTTGAGTGACTGAAAAACCAGGCCTGAACCGCCGGCAGCGAGACGCAAAGGAATGCTATCGATGCAAGTCATGAAAATACTGAATGTGCTTAGCGCAATCGCCGTGTGCGCGAATGCAGTCGCGCAAGAGACGGCTGGACCGGCGACCAGCGAACTGCGCCTGCGCAACCGGATCGAGGTGGTGAGCGACGTTGTCTCGTTGGGCGATGTCATCAACTTCGCCGGGGCGAATGCGAAACTGCAAGCGGAATTGGAAACCAAACGGCTTTTCAAGGCGGACGAACCAGCCGGCGAATTCGACGTTTCGCACGAGCAGGTGATGAAGCGATTGGTCGAGCTGGGAGTGAATCCCGGACACATCACGCTAAGCGGCGCGCGGGTGTGTCACGTTACGCACGGCCAGCGGCCGACGCTTGCCGCAACTGAAGGTCGAAATGCTGCGCGGCCGGCGCGCGACGCCCCGGAGATGGGCGCGGAAACAAGTGACGCGACGCTGGAAGCCGCGCTGCGACGTTGGATTGAGAACGACGTGCGCGAGCTGGGCGGGCGGTGCGAGATTCAATTTGAGGCGGCCGGGCGCGAGTTTCTCGAGCTATCGTCGCCGGAATACGAATTCGCGATACGGGCTTCATCCAGCGGAGCGAAACTCGGCCTGCGCGAATTATCCGTGACGATTCGGCGCGACGGCCGAACCCAACGAACGTTGCGCATTGCCGCGAGTGTCAAGCTGACCAAGGATGTGCTGATCGCCATCCGGCCGCTGAGCGTAGGGGCGTTCGTTCGGCGCGAAGATTTGCGGCCGGAGGAGCGACTGTTTTCGCGCGATGCGGATCTGGGAATAGACCGCATCGAGGCGATTGTCGGGCAACAGGTGCGGACGTTTGTGGAAGCGGGTTCGATGGTGACCGAACGGCAATTGCAGACGGTGGAGCTAGTGAAACGATCGTCGCCGGTGACGGTGATCGGCAATTCCGGGGCGGTGCAATTGCGGATGACGGGCATGGCGCGCGACAACGGACGGCTGGGGGACAAGGTGCGCGTGCGACTGGGCGAATCGCGGTCGGACCAGCGAGAGGTTTTCGGAGTCGTGACCGGTCCGGGGAGTGTTCGCATTGTGAGCGACGGTGTGGCGTGCGCAGGAGGCGGAAAATGAGTCGAGCGCGTCAATGGAGCCTCGTGGGCGTTGTTCTGTCGAGCGGCGTGGCTATTGCAGCGGCGCAGAGCAATTCGTTGATGAATCGCGGGCAAGCCTTGGGCGCGCCGAACGGACGGGCCACGACGCAGCCGGTGGGGCACAGCTCGGCGCCGACAGGCACCGCGCTGGTCGTCGTTCCGCAGGCCGGCGCCGCGATGAAGGGGGCGAACCCAGCGCTACGCGCGACATCGCTGATCGCGGTGGAGATGCCGGAGCCGAAGCGCGTGGCGGTGCATGACCTGGTCACAATTATCGTCCGCGAGGACAAGACGTCGGTGACGGATGCGAAATCGCAATCAGATAAGGACTGGAAAGTCACATCCGGCTTGGACAAGTGGTTTCGGCTGAATTTGCATGATCAACTGGTCGCGCAGACGCTTGCAGATTCGCCGGGCGTCGAATTCGACTTCAAGAGCGCGTACGGCGGCAAGGGAAAGATAGATCGCAAAGACAGCTTTACGATGCGCATCACGGCCCGCGTGATAGACGTAAAACCGAACGGCACACTGGTCGTCGAAGCGCGCAAGAAGATCAAGATCGATGAGGAAGAGCAGGTCATCACGCTGACCGGCGTATGCCGGTCGGAGGATGTGACCGCGCAAAACACGGTGCTGAGCACGCAACTGGCGGATCTCGAATTGCGGGCTGAGCATGACGGAACAGCGCGCGACGCGGAGCGGCGCGGCTTCATCAAGCGGATCGTCGATGCACTGCGTCCAATCTAGTGGTGAGCAGTGAACAGCGAGTGGAACGGCAGCAGCGCAAGGGTTGCGAGGCTGACAAAGTCGGGCGCGTGGCAGGGAAAGCAAACGCGTATGTTGCATAGCGATCAATTCAGCGACCGAAGCTCAGCGTTCAGGATTGCCGCAGTTTGTGTGGCGATCGCGGGCGCGTGGCTATCGGCGGCGGCGCGGGGCGAAGTGCGCGTGCAGGACGTCTCGCGGCTTCAGGGCCTGCATACGAATACGCTGACAGGTTTCGGCCTGGTGGTTGGGCTGAAGAGCACCGGCGACGGCGGGCAATACGCCAACACGGTCCGCGCGCTCCAGCAGCTTCATCGCCGCTATGAGCAGCCGGTGCTCGATCCTCGCGAAATGAAAGCCAACAGCAATGTGGCGATGGTGACGGTTGAAGTGACGATTCCGCAGCATGGCGCGCGAATCGGCGAGCGGCTCGACGTGGTTGTGTCGTGCATCGGTCCGGCCAAGAGCCTCGAAGGCGGCCAGCTCCTGACGACGCCGCTTCAGGATTCCATGCTGATGACGCCGGATATCCTGGCGCTGGGCCGCGGGCGTATCGAAATTCCCGATCCCAAAGCGCCGACGCGCGGCGTGATCAAAGGCGGGGCGACGCTGGAGAGCGACTTTGTTTACAACTTTATCGAAGACCAGCACATCACGCTGATTCTGGACGAATCTCATGCGAATTTTCCGATGGCCCAGATGGTCGCGCGGGCGATCGAGCACGAGCTGACCAGCGAGGAGAACGGCGGCGTGCTCGAACGCGACGCGGACGGGCGCATCGTCGTGGCCGACAACGTCGCGGTGGCCACGGGACCGAACCAGGTGCGCGTGCGCATTCCGTCGTTCGAGATGGCGCGCCCGGCGGCATTCATGGCGCGTGTGCTTGAGACGCCGATTTTCACGATGCCCAAGCAACAGGCTCGTGTGGTGATCAATCGCATGACAAAGGACATCGCGTTTACGGGCGTGGTGACGATCTCGCCTACGGTGCTTCAGGTGCGCGGACTGGGGACAGTCAGCGTGGGCGGCGGCGATGAGAAGTCGGGCGGAGGCGGCTTGCTCGGCGTCGACAGCGAAAAGACGGGGGGCGTGGCGTTTGAGCAGCTATTGCAGACGCTGTCGCAGATCAAGGCGTCGCCCGAGCAAATGATCGCCGCAGTGGAGCAGCTTCATCGCGCGGGCACGCTTCATGCGCAATTGGTATACGCGGAGTAACGGCGGCATGAACGACATTGCATCGGTCAAACAGATTGCTCAAACGCAACCGGCGCTCGCCGGCACAGCGCAACGGGCAGCCGGGCCAAAACCCGGCGAGTTCGCTGCGCTGGCCAAGCTTGGCCGAAAGCTGCCCGAGGGCGACGAAGCCCTGGCGCGACAGGCCGCGGCGAATCTGCTGACCGAATTGTTTTTTCATCCTGTGTTGTCAGAGATGCGTAAGTTTCCGTTTGGCGCGAAATTCGCGACGGGCGGCCGTGTGG
>JAEUIR010000175.1 GCA_016795025.1 Phycisphaerales bacterium | reverse complement strand
CCAGACGGTGCTGGGGCAGTGGGCCACCGCCGCCAAGAGCAATGAAATCACGGCGATCCCCGAGCTGCTGGAATTGCTCGACCTCGAAGGCGCGGTGGTGACGACCGATGCCATGGGCTGCCAGACGGCGATCGCCGCGAAGATCGTGGAACGGAACGCCGACTATGTGCTGCAGGTCAAGGGCAATCAGCCCAAACTCGAAGCCGAGTTGATGGCGCTCTTCGACGAGTGTATTCGCGGCGACCCGCACGCCGCTCCCAGCCAGATGTTCGAAGAAGTGGAACAAGGGCACGGGCGCGTCGAGACCCGCCACTGCTGGATGACCACACGGATTCACAGCCTGCCGGGCGCGGACGACGCCGACAAATGGGCGGCCCTGTCCAGCGCGGCGTGCGTGGAGTCGGTGCGGCTGATCGAGGGTCGGGAGCAGCGCGAGCGGCGCTACTACATCAGCAGCATCGGCATCCTCGACGCGGAGCGGATGCTGGGGTACGTTCGCGGCCACTGGGGCGTGGAGAACGGGCTGCACTGGTGCCTCGACGTCAGCTTCGACGAAGACCGCCGCCGAATTCGCAAAGGACACGGGGCAGAGAACTTTTCGCGGCTCAGCCGAATCGGACTCAACCTGCTCAAACAGGAGCAAACCGTGAAGGTAGGCATCAAAAGCAAACGGCTGAACTGCGGCTGGGACCACGACTATCTGCTCAAGGTGCTCACCCAGGGAGATTAAGATGCGATTGCCCTGGCCGCACCCCAAGGGCGGTTGTCCGCCGGTGGACAACCGCGCGACGTTGAGCGGCATTCTGTTCGTACTTCGAACCGGCATTCCGTGGGAGTTTCTACCGCAGGAGATGGGCTGCGGCTGCGGGATGATCTGTTGGCGGCGGCGTTTGCGGCGGTTTGGTTGTGATCGGTTAGGATGGTGGCAGGAGAAGAGTGATGGTCAAAACACGCACGAGCGCCGCCAGCGAACGGAAAGAACCAAAACGCGCACTTCGCAAGGCGGCGTCGCGCTCGGCCGCACCGAAGATCGGGAAGACCATCGGCAACAAAACACCGAGCGGGAGCACAGCGGCATCGCGTCCACCCATCCACGCGGACATCCTCGCCTACAACGCCGCGCAATCCGCCGATGATACGCATATTTGCGATGTGCTCGCGAAAACCATCCACGCAACACTGATGAAACGAATCGCCAGCGGTCTCGAACACAAGATATGGCACCGCCATCCGGTGTGGTTCATCGAGGGCAACCCGATCGTCGGTTATCACAAACTCAAGGATTGCGTCCGCCTGTTATTTTGGAGTGGCCAATCGTTTGACGAACCCGGACTCGCCCCGGAAGGCAGCTTCAAGGCGGCCGAGGCGCGCTACACCTCGGCAAAGCGGATTTCCAAGAAAGATCTCAACCGCTGGCTGTTGAAGTCAATCAGTATTCAGTGGGACTACAAAAACATCGTGAAACGAAAAGGAAAGTTGGAGCGCCTGAAATAGACCAGGTCGGCCTGTTTGCCGCACATTTCCATGGCCAGGAGCCGACCTTGCGCGACAACCGCCGGAACCGCGACTCGGTTCAATGCGACGACCAAGAACAGCAAGGCGCGATAGCGAACGCTGAGAAGGTGTTTGACCTGCGACCAATCGAAATGGAATGGCCCGATGTCAACGGCCACTGCCCGCATCACACGCTTGGCCATCGATCTCGATGGATTGATCGGCTCAACGAGAATGCTCGCGAACATCGGAACCATGCGCACGGCGCTGAAGTGCAGCAATGTGACGCGCCCGTGGATGAAAGCGCCTGAGCCCCGGCATTTGGGAACGGACGAAATCATCTTCGAAACTCGCCTCAACAAGGCCGGGAACACGAAGCGTGAACCCGCGCGCCTCCTGGCTTCTTATTGCGGCGGAAACAGATACTTCAAGACCCGGTCAAAACGCGCCGCCCATGCGCGCTCATTGTGCGAGCCGTTTTCGATTTCCTCATAGACGAATTCATCGCCCTTCTTGAGCTTCTTCTCTTCCAATATCGCCACCAGCGCCCGCGCGTCCTCAACCGCGCGCACCACGCGGCCGGGCGCGCCGTCCGTCTTGCCCTCGCCAGTGCCGATGTCGATCCAAATCCGTACCGGCCGCTTGTAGTCCGCCGGAAGAATCTTCAGCATCTGGCGTTCAGACCACCACAGCGCCGGCGACACGACGCCTGCCCCGCCAAACACTTCCGGGTACTTTTGCAGCGCGTAGAGCGAAATCAACCCACCCAGCGACGAGCCGCAAATCGCCGTGTGTTCTCGCTCCGGCCGCGTGCGATACGTCTTGTCGATGAAGGGCTTTAAGGTCTCAACCACGAATTGCAGATATTTGTCACCTTCCCCGCCACCGTAGTTCTTGTCTACAAAAGGCGTATATTCCTTGAAGCGGTTTTCGGTATTGTAAATCGCAACGATCATGATCTTCTCGATCACCTTTTGCTCAATCAGCTTCTCGGCGGCCTCATCGGCTCCCCATTCCATGTTGTTGGCCGATCCCGCTGCATCAAATACATTGTTCCCGTCGTGCATGTACAACACGGGATAACGCTCGTTGATGTTCTTTTCATACCCCCGCGGCAAATACACCAGAATCGTTCGCTTGTTGCCGAGTTGCGGCGAGGCGAAATCCGCATGAACGCGGATATCCCCGCTGCGCGTACTCTTGGCCGGCTCCGCGGCAGCCGACGCATCAAGTGAGGAGAAGCGGGCGGCAAAGTCCGAGGCGGGCTCGCGATCGGCCCATCTGACGATCGCGTGAAACACCACCAGCGTTGACTGCGTGGATGCGTCGAGCGTCAGCTTGCGATTCGTGATTTCGGCCCCGTTGGCGTCTTTTTCGACCGTGCGCCACGATTTTTCGCGGCAGAATTTGTACTCCAGATTTTCGCCGGCGTAGAGTTGCAACGTCGCTTCGTAGAGGTTTGGCGCGATCATGCGCAGCGGTCGGCCACCTTCCGGCCAACTGTCGATCGACATCGAACAATGAATCTCGGTGGCCGCCGGCGCCGCGCCGTCCGGCGGCGTGGCCACGACGAAGCGCAGCGTAATGGGCGTGGCAGCTTGGGGCGGCGTCGCCGTTTGCGGCTTTGTTTGTCCGTGTTGTGCCGCGGCGATCGATGCGCCGCAAAGCAGCCACAAACCGAATGTTGCACAGCCGATTCGACCATGCCCAGAACCTCGTGAATAAACGGACATAGATGATCTCCCGATGCGTGATCGCCTCGCGCTATCATCAATCAAAGCGCGCCGCCGGGCAATCCCCCCGCACCGCATCAATCGCGCATGATCACGTCACGCAAACCAGCTCGCCGGCTCGGTCGCTTCGCGCATCGCGCGCTGCTGCCGCTCGACCATCACGCGATAGCGGGAATCCCGTGCGAGCAGCTCTTCGTGCGTGCCGGTCTCCATGATCCGCCCATCCTCCAGCACAACGATCAAATCCGCATGTGCGACCGTTGACAGGCGATGGGCAATCACAAACGTCGTGCGGTCAGTCAGCAGTTCGCGCATCGATGCCTGAATGAGCTGTTCGCTTTCGGTGTCGAGGTTACTGGTTGCTTCGTCCAGAATCAGAATGCGCGGATCGGCCAATATCGCACGCGCGATGCTGATTCGTTGCGCCTGGCCGCCGGAAAGCCGCACGCCGCGCTCGCCGATCGGCGTGTCATACCCCCTCGCGAACGAGGCGACGAACTCATGTGCGTTTGCCCGGCGCGCCGCCGCCTCGATCTCGTCACGGGTCGCGTGCTTTCGCGCGTACGCGATGTTTTCCGCAATGGTCCCATCGAACAGGAACACATCCTGCTGCACAAAGCCGAGCAACTGGCGGTACGACGCGAGCTTGATGTCCCGCAGGTCCACACCGTTCAGCCGAATCGATCCCGCCACCGGGTCGTAAAACCGCGCCACCAGATTCGTGAGAGTCGTTTTGCCCGCGCCGCTCGACCCGACGAGCGCCACCGTCCAGCCGCCGCGCACGTCCAGATTGATCTCGCTCAGCGCAGTTTGCCCCGAAGGATACGCAAACGTGACGTTTTCAATCTCAAGTCGTTGAACAAGGTGCGATCTCGCACCGGGGAGCCGCGCCGCACTCGGCAAATCGATCGCGCCCGGCCGATCCGGCTTGTCCACCGGCCGGCGCAGCGTGTCAAACAGCCGTTCCATCGCCGCCAGTGCTTGCTGCGTATCGCCATAAGACTGCACGATCGACGACACGGGCATCAGCAGCATCATCAGATACATCTGAAACGCCATCACACCGCCCAGCGTCGCCTTGTCCATGAGCACGAGCGTGCCGCCCAACCAGATGACGAGGAGCGAGCAGAGCGGAATCAGGAGTCCCCAGCCCGCGCCGACCAGCGCTTCATAGGCCCGCGCGAGCAGCCCTTTGCGAATCGCCGTGTGGTTCGCGACGGCGAATCGCCGCGCTTCGGCCGCCTCGCGTCGAAACGCGCGCACCACGCGAATTCCGCCGAATGTCTCTACCAGTCGCCCGTCGATTTCCGACCGATCGCGCCGCAGGCTGCGATAGATCGGCCGGATGCGGCGGATGGAAAACAGATTCAGCACGACGATCGGCGGAAGAAGCAGAATCGCGGCGACCGCCATTTGCCAGTTGATCCACAACAGCATGGCGAGAACCATCACGATCTTGACCAGCGCCACGCCCGGCGTGATGACGGCCATCTGCAACAGCCCCGTCACGGAATCGATATCGCTCATCAGCCGCGTGACGATTCCGCCCGTTTTCATCTGGCTCAGTTCGTGCAGCGCCAGCCGCAGCAGGTGCCGAAACAGCCGCAGTCGCAGGCGAAACAGCACGCGCGAATTCAACGTGGCCATACGCCAGTTACGCAGCCAGTCCAGCGACTGCTGCACGACGACGATCGCCAGCAGCGCCGCGCCGACGCGGTGGAGCAGCGCGGCGTTTTTGTTCGGCAATACGTCGTCGATGATGTACATCGTCGCGCGCGGCATGAGCAACGATAACAGCCCGGTCAGCACCGCGAGCAAAAAGACGATTGCCAGGCTGCCGAAAAACGGCCGCAGCCACGCAATGTACTCGCGCAAATATGGTTTCTTGGTATTGCTTCGCTGTTTCGCGCCCCGTGGGTGATTGATGGGCGTGGCGGATTGCGCACTCGTAGCGGCGGCGGTCTGCGCATTCGCGGCCTGCGCGCCGGCGTCATCCTCAACGAAGCCGACGCGACGAAACTCGCGGTAGCGCTGCTTGGAGGTCTGAATCATTCCGGCCAATGATATCGGCTGACTATTGAATGACTCGCGGAAACGCGGCGCGAGTTCGCTCCCGCGCGCTGGCGCGGTTCACCCCGGCCGATAATTCAGGCGCGGCACATTGCGAGTGCGTGCGACAGGCGCTAACTCGCGCCGACGCGGACCATTCGCGCGACGGATGGGAACTGGATTCCCGCGCGGTCGCCCTGTTTGAGCACAAACAGCATGTAATACCCCGGCGGGGCGAGGTGCGAATGGGCGGGCGTCTCGACGACCAGCGGTCCAGATGACGGATCAGACACGCTGAAATCCAGCACCACGCGGCGTTGTTCCTGGTCGAACCCATGCGTAGCCGCGCCCAATCGCATCAGCACTACCTGTGTGATTTCATCGTAATCCCCGCTATTGGCGAGCGTGATTTCAAAACTGTCGTCATACTTGATGAGCGTGCCGGATAGCGAAGGCGTTGCAATCACCGGACGAACGCTGTCGGCGCTCGAGCCATTGGCTTGAAAGAGATAGGGAGGCTTGAAGATTTGCGCTGTTGTTTGGCCGTTGCTACCGGCCTGCAGAATTCTTGCATCCGGCAGCAGGATCGCCGCGGAATGGTAGGCTCGATGGGTGTCTCCGGCCGCCAGCAACGTCCATGTGGAATTGGCGTCGTTGGGGTCAATCCACTCCGGCTTGCGGTACAATTCCGTGTTCGACGGCGCGCCACCGAACACCATGACGCGGCCATCCGGCGAAAGCAGCAGTTGGCCATTTTTCCGTGCAACATTCATGCACGGCATGGCGGACCAGGCGGGCGTAAGCGTCGCGAAGTCCAATTTCCACGCGGATTTTCCAGGGCTGCCAGAGCAATACGAGGTTGTCGGTTCACCACCCTTGTTCTCGCCGACTTTCATGAACGCATCTGGCTTGTACATCACGGCCGACATGTTGTACATGGGCGAACTGGCGATGGATGTCCAATTTTTGCTGTTGGGATTGAAACTGTGCGTCGAAAGCGGCTGGCCGCAATTGCCGTTGTCGTGGTCGTTGCCACCGCAATAGAAAATATGTCCGTTTGGACGAAGGAACATATACGGATACCATGTGAAATCATGGTACGGCGTCGTCCCTCCCTCCGGCTCGGAGTACTTCTGGCCGACGGCCTTGGTAATGTCAAACGTCAACAAGCGGTTGGTGGGGTCCGTAGGAGCGGGTGAATCGCAACTCACACGCCCGCCCGCAATGAGAATCTTGCCATTCCCGAGCGTAGTACATGTGGCGTACCAACGGCCTTCTTCAGCGTCGAGCCAATCTTGCTGTGATAATGCGCGATCATTCCAGGTTTGACTTGGTTGATCTGGGTCATAGATCAATACATATCGCGACTCGGGGTCGGCTCCGCTTCCACCGCCAACAATCAAAATTCGCCCGTCTGAGAGTTGCGCATGCCCGCTACAGAATGCGTTATAGTCACTATCTACTTGCTGCGGGACGGATACGTCAATATCCCCGGTGGTCGGCGTAAATACCAGCGTGTCCTTCGGGGGCGGCTGAGTGGTAGGATCCGGTTCTTCGAGCGCAAGCACCTTCCCATCCTTCGTTAAGATCAGGTGCACTGCCCGGAGATTCCACTCCATCTGCGTTTCCCAAGCTCCAGTTGTCGCCGGTTGCGCGCTCGCGGGGCATTCGACGAGTAACGCGCAACTGATAAGCAAAAGCCCGTGCACAGTGAGGGTCAAAATCGAATTTCGCATCATGTCCTCCTCAGAGATGTCGTTCCGATCCCGGAACAGGCACAGTGCCCGTGGATGGTCACACGGCCAGAGAATTGTCGGCGAAGGCTTTTTTTTTTTGTCAAGACATTGGTATCATATTTTTCAATATTTCTGAGATGCTGGGGCGCGTAATACCACGGCGGAACGGTGCAGCTGCTCCAGCAAGCCGAGAAAGGACGAGATCAGATGCCGCGCTCACGTTGGATGGTTCTGGCGTCGCTGGCGCTTAGCCTACGCGTCCAGGCGGGCGATCAGTTCGCTGACGGTTACGTTTACATCAGCGAGGCCGGCACCGAAGGTTGTCTGATGGACCTGTGCTGGGTCCGCGCGATCAACCCGGCCACCGGCGAAAATTGGATATTCGCCGATTCACAGGATGGCCTGTGCTGGAACGTCGGCCTGGGGTTCACGCCCGACGGCTCGCGGCTGCGCGTGCTGAATTGGGGGCGGAACCAGATTCTTGATTTCGATATCGCCGGCAACGGCGTCGTTGCGTTCGACGGCAGCGACGGAATCAACATGCCATACGGCGGCAATGGTCTGGCTTGGGATAACGCCGGCAATTTTTGCGTCGCAAATGAAGGTGGCGCAAACGAATTGCTCAGATTTCTAGCAAGCGGCGGGCCGCCCGAAGTGCTCGCCGACGGCATCTACGCCGGTGGCATCGCGATCGGTCCGGATGGGGCGGTGTATGTGGCCGGGTACTATCTGGTGCGTATTGTTGCAGATGGCACTGTCGAGGTCGTCGATCCATATTTTGGTGATGTACCGGCAGCGCGCTCAGTCGCTTTTGACCGGGATGGCAATTTGTATGTGGCCTGCGATCACCGATTTGTACCACCCGGTGGAGGTATCATCTTTCGATATCAAGGCACTGATTTCACGACGCGCGAAGTATTTCAGGACGGGTTGAACGTTCGCGGTGGAGATCTTTCAATTACATTCTCGGCAAACTATCAGACGCTCTACGTCACGGATCAACGCCGCGTTTACGCGGTGAACGTGGCCGATGGCACGCGCACGACCATCTACTTTGGACCTTATGACCCCGAAGGCGATTATATTCACTACGTCGGCTTCGGTATCGCCGTTTACAAAGCCCCCAAGCCCGGCGACATGAACTGCGACAACTGGGTCAACAACTTCGACATCGATCCGTTCGTCCTGGCGCTGACCGACGAAGCCGGCTACGCGGCGCGCTTCGGCTGGTGCGACCGCACCCGCGCCGATGTCAACCGCGACGGCACGATCGACAACTTCGACATCGACGCCTTCGTCGAAGCCGTCATCGCCGATCGAGCGGAGTAAGAGCGCCTAACAAAACACCTCGCGGTGATTCGAGGCGACCGCTCCCTCCGGTCGCGGCTCTGTTTTGTTAGGCGCTCGAAGTACAATTCCGGCCGGCGGCGACGATGTGTTGACTGATACAATTA
>JAEUIR010000174.1 GCA_016795025.1 Phycisphaerales bacterium | reverse complement strand
CCGCCGGTGCCGCCGGTCGAGTCCGCACCAGTGGCCCCAGCGCCCGCGCCTGCGCGGATCGCCGCAAAGGCCCCGCCGCCGCCGCCGACGGTTGTTCGACCTCCTGTGCGCCCCGCGCCGCCACCGACTCCCGTCGGACCGGCCGGACCGCAACTTGTGCCGAAACCAGCCGAACTGCGCGGCCCGCGCATTGTTCGTATCGAAGCTCCGGAACCCGTTCAAACGCCGCGTCCGCGAGCGCCTGGACCGCGCGGACCAGGCTTTGATCGCGGCGGCGCGTTTACACCGTCTCCGCCGGTTGGGTCGCCAACCACGCCAGGCGGTCGCCGGCCCAAGGCACGCACGGCCGCCGACGAGGAGAACGAGCGGCGCAAGGCGCAGGCTCGCAATCCGCGCCGCCACGGCGCTGCTGATCTTGTCATGGAGCGAATGCGCGAATGGCGCGATCAGGACTTGATCGAGCGAAAAGAACGGCTCGCAAGCGCGACCGGGCACGTCAAGGACCGCCGTGTCCATGAACGGCGACGAGACGGGGGTGCCGCGCCCTCGCGGCCAGCGGCCAAGCGGGACGAGATCGAAGTTGTCTGCCCGCTTTCCGTGAAGGATTTCTGCGCGACTGTCGGTGTGGCGTTCCCGACGCTCCTGCCCAAGTTGATTGCGCAGACCGGTCGGCCGATGACGCTCAACCAGATGATGGATTACGAAGTGGTTGAGATGATGGGGGTTGAATTGGGTTTGTCGCTGATCATCGCCCGTGCGAAAACAGCGATGGAGAAACTCCGCGACGAATTCGAGGTGCGCGAGCGGGAGAATCCGAAGCCGCGTCCACCGGTGGTGACAGTGCTCGGCCACGTTGATCACGGCAAGACGTCTCTGCTCGACCGCATTCGCCAAACGAACGTGGTGGCGACCGAGGCGGGCGGCATCACGCAGCATATTCGCGCTTATCGCGTCGATCGCAACGAATGGCACGTGACGTTCATCGACACGCCCGGCCACGAGGCGTTTACGGCGATGCGCGCCCGCGGCGCGAATCTGACTGACGTCGTAGTGTTGGTTGTGGCCGCGAATGACGGCGTCATGCCTCAGACCATCGAAGCGATCAACCATGCAAAAGCGGCGAAAGTGCCGATCGTGGTCGCGCTGAACAAGATCGATCTGCCAAATCTGGATCAGAACCGCGTGCTAGGACAACTAGCCGAGCAAGGGCTGATCCCGGCTGACTGGGGCGGCGAAACGGACATTATTCGAACCAGCGCATTGACCGGCGCGGGAATCGACGAACTGCTGGCGCATCTCAGCACGCTGACGGAGCTGTTGGATCTGAAGGCCGATCCATCCGTGCCAGCGCAAGCGTCGGTGATCGAGGCGAACATGCGCGCGGGCCAGGGCTCGGTCGCGCTGGTGTTGGTGCGCGAAGGCACGCTGAAGCTCGGCGACGTGTTCGCATGCGGTCCGGCGAGCGGCAAGATTCGCTCCATCACGGACGACGCGGGCAACCGGCTTAAGTCGGCGATTCCGGGCACACCGGTGATTGTCACCGGTCTCGACGAACTGCCGTCCGCCGGTGATGTGCTATACGTTGTCTCCGATCTCAGCACGGCCAAGGAAGTCGCCGGCGAGATTCAGCAGAAGCGACGAGAAGAATCGCTGCGAGCGATCAAGCCGCGCGGTCTTGAAGAACTGCTCGCCGCAGCCGGTCAGGGCGAGTTGCCCACGCTGAACATCATCCTGCGCGCAGACGTGCAGGGCTCCGTGGACGCGCTCAAGGCGAAGTTCGCCGAGTTCGCCGCCGAAGAAACAAAGCTCAATGTTCTGCACGCGGGCGTAGGCGCGGTGACGGAGGCCGACGTTCGCTTGGCGCAGGCTTCGGGTTGCCTGATCGTGGCGTACAACGTGGTGGCCGAGGACCGTGCGCGCCAACTCGCGGATTCGGTGGGCGTGGAGATTCGGCAATATCGAATCATCTATGACGTGCTGAACGACCTTGAAAAGGCTCTTCGCGGCATGCTCGAACCGGAAACGCGGGTCGAGACGCGCGGAAAGGTCGAAGTGCGGCAGGTGTTCAACGTGTCGCGCGTTGGGACGATTGCCGGGTGCCACGTGCTGGACGGCACAATCGCCCGGTCGCATCGCGTCCGCCTCGTCCGCGACGGGCGTATTATTCTGGAAGACGGCGAGTTGGATTCGCTCAAACGGTTTAAGGATGACGCGCGCGAGGTGCGTGCGGGACTTGAGTGTGGCGTGAAGATTTCCGGGTTTGACGATGTCAAGCCGGGCGACATCATCGAGACGTATGAGGTCGTGGATGTGGAGCGCGACTAGGAACGCCTGACAAAAACAGAGCCGCAACCGCAAGGGAGCGGTCGCTTGCAGCCCAGTGAGTCGCTCTAAATTGCTTGTCTGTTTTCTCAGGATGCGCCAGGGGCAAGGCCCTGCCCCGGCTTCTCCCTGAGAGGGATGGAAGGCAACGAGGCGAAAAAGGTGTGAATGATCGTAGGGGTATTGCAGGTTCGGCTGGCGATATTCGAGGCCCTGTCGTTAAAGGACAAGCGCCGGATTACCAAAAGTCTGAAAGACAAGCTTGGCTCGAAGCACAATGTGTCCATCGCCGAAGTCGATGATCTGGAGCATCGACAGGCGGCCACGATCGCAATGGCGATGGTTTCGAATGATCAGCGATTCGTGGAGAGCGCACTGAGCCGGATTGTGGACGAAATTCGAGCGTATCCGCATGCTTCGCTGATCTCGTTCGAAATTGAGTGGATGTAGTCGGGTTCGCGCTGCGCGCGCGAGCCGATGGAATAAGAGGCATTAGTCAACGTGTCGCGACGCACCGAACGAGTTTCTCACCTCATACGAAACGTAATCGCGGACGCGATTCGCACGGAGGTGTCTGATCCGCGCCTGGAGCGTTTGACATCGGTGACCCGTGTTGAAATATCCGATGACCTGTCGGTCGCGCGAGTTTATGTCAGCGTCATGGCTTCGGAGGCGCGGCGCAAGCTGACGCTGGAGGCGCTCAAAGCCGCGGCGGGGCGCATTCGCGCATTTGTGCGCGATCAGGTGACGCTGCGCACGTTGCCCCGACTCACATTTTTTCTGGATGATTCGGTGAGGCGCGCGGCGGAAATGGTCAACACGTTGGATCGACTCGTGGCGGAGGCTGACGCGCGGAGCGATGCGTTGGCGAGCGCAGCGGCCGCGCAGCCGGCGAGCGATTTCGGGGATGAAGCGCCGCTGAACGATGTTGGCGAGACTTTGAATCGAGAGGAAAAGCGCGAATGAAGGGAGCCACCCAATGTGCCCGGCGTGTGAAGTCGTTGTTCAAGTCGCTTCGCGGCCGGCTGGGTAAGGTTCATCTGCCGGCGGTCGGCGATCCGATCGGGCAATTGATTCTCGGCGTGTTTTCTCGCGACAATCCCGAGAGCAAGGCTCGAGAGGCGCTCGACGCGCTCCGCGGCATCGTCGTTGATTACAACGAGCTGCGCGTCATCCCTCCCCTCGAAATCGCTGAAACCGTCGGCGAATACAGCGACATCAAGACCAAGTCCGAAGATCTGTCGCGATCGCTCAACAAGATCTTCCTGATCGAACACATCGTTTCGCTGGACCGGCTGACCGACATGAGCGCCAAGGACGCGCGGGCCTATCTGGATCGAATCGACGGGCTCGAACCCTACACGCATGCGCGCATCCGGCTATTGGGATTGGGCAAACACGCGATCCCGCTCGACGAAGCGATGCTGGCGCTGGCACGGCGCGAAGAGATCATCGACGGAAAATGCACACTCGGCGAAGCGCAGGATTTTCTCGAACGGCAGATTAGCGACGATGACGCATTGGAGTTTTTCACGCTACTCCGCAAACACGCATGGTCGGAATTCGGCGCTGCCGTGCGAAAAGGCGATGTGGAGCGTATCAACAGCGTTCCCCCGGATCGCACTTCGCGCAACATGCTGAAGCTCATCACGCCCGACGACTTCGCGCCTCAGTCGGTAACCGCCGGCATGGACGATGACGGCTTCGATGAGATCGAGCTTGAGCCGCGGGCAACCAAGACATCTCGAAAGCCGGTCGCCAAAGAATCAAAACGGTCAGCGGGCGTGGCCGCAGGTGCGGCGGCTCCCAAACGCGGATCGGAACCCCGCAAAGCATCGGCTTCGAAATCCCCCGCAAGGCACCGCCCCGCAGAGCGACCTGGCTCGAAATCCAGCCGGCGGTCATCGTCTCGGGGATAACCGCCTGGCAACCCGGCCCGCCTCTGCCTGGGCGATTATTCAGCGTCGAGGGCAGCAACTCGACAAACCCTGCAAGCCGGTCGGGAAATCCGCCGCCATTCGCACGCTTGCTTGTAAGATTCGCATAGACCAGGGTCGGACAGCCGGCGGTCGGTCTGCCGCGGCGCGATTTTCTGGTGTTTGGTCGCGAGGGTTGCACTTGGAATTCATGTTCGCCCCCGTTGTAGATCAGCGTCGGAATGGCGCAGTAGTTCTACTTGCGTCGTTGATAGCGCTTGTCGCGTCGGCCGCGCTTGCCCAGGAACCACAGCGCCGATCGCTCGGTGAATTGCCGGCGTTCGAGGTTCCGGTGTCGATTCCCGCATCGGACGATCTCTCAGCGACGCTGCGCGAGCGGATTGACGCCGCGAAAAGTTCGCTGCGCGAAGGTAACGTGATCGAAGCGCTGGAGCGAGCCGAATCAGCGCTCAACCTGCCCGGCGGCGAATGTTATGACGTTCTGTATCTAATCGCGTATTGCAAGCAGCGGCTGGGGCGCTCGGGCGAAGCGCGCATCGTTTCGGAGCGGGCGGCGTCGCTTAGACCCGGCGCGGCGGATGTCCATTTCCTGTTGGGATGGCTATACGAGGAGCAGGCGCGCCGGGCGCTCAGCGCGACCGCGGCGCCCGCGACTCAGCCTGCGGCGCAGCGAGACGACACTTGGGAAAAAGCCATCAAGCATTACCGCACGGCCACGCTGGCCGCTGATCGCGAACTGGACAATCCGCGCGTCACGGCGAGCTGGTACCGTTTGGCGGAGTGCTTGGCGTTTGTGGGCGACTGGCCTGCCGCGGTCGAGGCGTATGAGCGGTTTGACGAGGCGGTGTTTGAGGACTCGATCGAGCACCGAAACGCGCCGGAGGTGGCGGTGGCGCTGGACGACAATCCGCTCGGCGCACTCGAAAAACGCGTCTCATTGCTGGAGCGCCTGGGTCGCGCGGCCGACGCGGCCAAGGTCACGCGCGTCGCGGTTGAGCAATGGCCGGATGACGCATTCGTCCAGCGGTTGCACGTTCGCACGCTGCTGAGCGCGAATCGGGCCAGGGACGCATTTGCGTTTGCGCGCAAGCTGCTGGAAACGGAGGATGAGACACAGGCGCAGAGAGCTGAAACGACGCCGGATGGCCCTTTGACGCTGGCGATCGAAGCAGCCCGCGCGTCCGGAGAGTTGGAGCGGTGGATTTCGGAAGCGGCAAACGATGCATCTGACGGCATCCAGGTCGGGATGGCGTTGCAACTCGCGCGGCGGCTGGGAGCGATCGGCGCGAATGCCGATGCGATCAGGCTCTATCGCGTCGTTGCGAACGCGCGGATCGGCGATGCCGACGCGGCCTGGGGATTGGCCTCGGCTTTGCGAGCCTCCGGCGGCGTCCGTGAGGCGATCGCGTCATTGATCGAATTCACGCGGCGATGCGCGGCGATGCCTGATTTGCAAGACGATCTCTTGGGTGAGGCGCGGCTGAGCGAGTGGATGGTTTCGTTTTCCGCGGCGCGCGAAGCGCTATCGCTGATCGAGGAGGAAGCCAGAAACCCCGGCGCCGACTTCGCCACGTATTACGTGCTCGGAATTACGGCCTCCGCCGCGGAGGAACATGAACTCGCCGATCGACTGCTGGCGGCCGGAGTTGAAAAACGCCCGGACTTCCTGCCATTGCGTCTCGCGGCCGCGCGCACGGCGTTGGGTGCGTATGACTGGCCGCGCGCCAAGCAACTCGCCGCGGAAGCACTGCGGGTTCAGCCTTCGTCGGCCTGTGCTCATCTGCTGAACGCTCAGGCGCTGGCCGGACTCGATGAAATCGAGGCGGCCGACGCCGCATTCAAGCAGGCGATTCAGATCGCTTCCGGGCGCGCGGGCACGGCTGGACAAGTGCGCAGCGCGGGGCACCAGGCGTCGTCGGTGGCGCTGTTGTTCGCGAAATTCCAGGGTCAGCTCAGCGATCGCGAGGAGCATTATCGCGACTGGCAGGTCAAATCGCAGCGCTACTATCAACAGGCGATTTCGTTCGATCCGTTCAATGCTGAGGCGGTTGAAGGGCTGATCGACAGCTACATTTCAGCCGGCAAGCTCGAAATCGCCAAATCACAGCTTGCGCGGGCCGAGCGCGGCGACCTGCCGGAAGACGTGTTGCGCCGATTGCGGACCAGCTTGCGGTTTGCAACGTCGCTTGGGACGGACGAGCATTTGTCGGAGCTTGATCGGCAGTGGCGCGACCATCCGACCGATTACGCGACGGGATTCAAACTCGTTGCGGTGCTGTTCACCCGTGAGCGCTATGACGAAGCATCAAGAGCATTGGAGCGGATTCGGCTGATTCGTCCGCTGGACGACGGCGTGCTGGGCTGGAGCGCGCGGCTCGCCGCTCGACAGCTGAACTACGATCAAGCCGTCGCGAATATTCAGGCGCTGCGTAATCGCTATCCAAATCGCCCGTCAGTGATCCTGCCGCTCGTCGAATCGTATCTGGCTGATTTTCGCGTCGAAGAGGCACGATCCGAGCTTCGCCGCGCGCTGGAGCTCCCCTGGGACAAGGCGCTTCATCAACGTGTGCGGAGCCTGCTGCTCGGAAGCCTGGATATTTTCGGCGACTACGAAGCGGGTCTGGAACTACTGGCAAAGTGGCGCGCGGAATCTCCCAACGACGCCATGCTGCGCGATCAATGGGTTCAGATGCTCGTGCATGCCGGCCGCGGCAAGGAAGCAGTGCAGGAGGCTACCGAGTTTCTCGATCAACTGCCGAACGATCCGCAACGCCGGGTCTGGTTTTTGGCGGTTTGCCGAATGGCCAAGGCGTATCGCACGGCGGCTGAGCGGCTGAACTCGTTTCTGGAGGGCGGAAAGCCGGACTTTGCGACTGCCGGCGAACTGATTGATTTGATGTGCGACGACGGCCGCGGCGCGGAAGCGTACGAACTTGCAAAGGGGCTGCAACCAGCCAACCTGGATCAGGACGCGCTGCGTCGGGAATGGATGGCCAAGTGCGATCTCGCGGCGGGCCGCCTGGACGACGGTGTGGCGGAATTCGACGCGCTATTGGAAACCGCAATCGGGCGGCGCAACGGCGAGCTGCGCATTCGCGTGCAAGCGGCGATTGCCGAAGGGCTGGCGAAGGCCGGGCGATATGACGACGCCCTCGCGCGGCTGGACAAGGAGTTAACGTCGATCCCGATCGGCGAGGCGCAGGTGCGGCTCGCTCTTCAACAGCAACGACTGGCGGTTTTGCATGATTCCGGAAAGAGCGATCAATACATTCAGCTGCTGGAGCAGTTGCGCGAGGCGTATCCGAACACGGCGCTTTTGAATAACAACCTCGGCTATACGCTGGTCGATGAAAATCGAGATGTCGAACGCGCAGTCAGGCTGATTCAGCGCGCGGTGGCCGAAGAACCGCTCAGCGCCGTGTATCTCGATAGTCTCGGCTGGGCACATTACAAGCGAGGCGATTTCGCGTCAGCGCGGAAGTACCTTTCGCGTGCGGCGCGGCTGCGAGATGGTCGCGATGGCGTGATCTTCGACCATCTCGGCGATGCGTGCTACCGGCTCGGAGACAAGCTGGCGGCGCGCGAGGCGTGGACCAGGGCAGGCGAGCTTGCGGACGCGCCTGAAAGCTCCATGAAAGACGGTGAACGACACAAACTGCACGCCGCGCTGCGACAGAAACTAGCGGCGCTCGATCAGAGCCAGCCGGCGCCGGTGGCGAAGCTGCCGACGGAGGCGCCATGA
This sequence comes from Phycisphaerales bacterium, assembly GCA_016795025.1. GTDB lineage: Bacteria > Planctomycetota > Phycisphaerae > UBA1845 > Fen-1342 > JAEUIR01. The sequence continues at coordinate 486 of JAEUIR010000174.1, read as the reverse complement.
CCAACGCTGTCGAATCGAAACCCGGATGCAAATTGAGCACGGCGCTGGAAGTCGCGCGACAGACTGTGACGGATGAATCCGCCGCGCTGGCGGAATTGGCGCGACAGTTGGACAGCGGATTTCAATCCGTGCTGCGAGTCATTCTTGAGCGCTGCGATCAGCTCGTGATCAGCGGAATCGGCAAAAGCGGCAACATCGCGCAGAAGATTGCGGCGACGCTGACAAGCACCGGCACGGCCGCCGTGTTCATGCACCCCGTTGAAGCCCTGCACGGCGATCTGGGCCTCGTTCGCGAAAATTACTGGCTGATCGCGCTTTCGCGCAGCGGAAATACAGAGGAGTTGGTGCGCTTTGTGGCTCACTTTCGCCGGTTGGGCGGCGGCGTGATCGCGATGACGCAGTCGCGCGAGTCACGGCTGGCGCAAATGGCCGATCTTGTGCTGTTGCTGCCCGAGCTCGACGAGGCCGGTCCACTGAACCTCGCGC
>JAEUIR010000173.1:8212-8550 GCA_016795025.1 Phycisphaerales bacterium | reverse complement strand
GCTCGACGCGGTCCAACTCGGATGTGGACACGACCCTTGTAGCGAACCGGTGGGAGATCGGATGGAAACACCTCGACAACGGCAATCGGAATGTCGTCGATCAACACTTTCTCTACATTCATTCGCGGTAAGGGAATCACGTTGCCTTGATCTCGAATCGCAGCGAGATTTTGCAGCAGTTGATCCGAGACGTCTACACCGCTCGGCACCCCTTCGTTCGTAACGCCTACGAACAGATAGCCCGGCTTCTTATGGTTTGGCAAATCGTTTGAAAACGAGCAGATTGCTTCGGCGAATTTATTCGTGTCCGTCGTCGAGATTGTTCGCTCGGCCCGATC
>JAEUIR010000173.1:0-8202 GCA_016795025.1 Phycisphaerales bacterium | reverse complement strand
TAGGTCCTTGATTTCGTTGACATTCACAACATCAGTGTACTCCGTTCGCGAGCAGCGTCTATCTGGTGCTGGCGATTTCAGCCAAATGTGCCGTGATCGACGATGACGGCGATGGCCTTGGGCTTCTTTCGATGGCCGTTGCCCGCGTTGTATTCGACAAAGAGCGTCATCTGCCCGTGGAGGTCGAACTCGAGGTAGGCTTCGACTTCCTTCTGGATGTCTACGTACTGCGTGTAAAACTCGTCCTGCTTGGCGGCCTTGGCGTCAGAAAGGCTGCGGTTCAGTGGCTTGGCTTTGGGCCTCACTTTCGGCGTTGGCGCGGTCTTAGACCCCGCCTGTAAGGGTTTTGAACGGGTCGCACGCTTAGTCATACCGACCGTGTATCCGCGGCGGTTCGGGCCGTCAACGCAGACCGCGGAATCTGCGGCAAACATACCCGCGCCACATGGATGGAGCGCGACGCCGCATGGACGCCCCATAACGGCGCATGGACGCGGCACGGCTGCGCATGGACCGAGCGGCGCGCTGCGTGGACGAAAAATCGCGAAAAATGGCCGCGTTAAGAAAGTCGGTGGCCACGCCGCCCGACGCTGCAGACATCGCCATCGTTCCCAACGCAAGACCTGCATCGTCCAAAGCCGCAGTCGTCGGGTGAGCGCGCATTCCCGAAGGTCATCAATGCGCGATCTCCGAACCTATCCACAAACCTGATGCCGACCCCACCGCGGTCCGCCGTTGGACACATCGTTGCACGTATAATTCGCGGGTTCGGCGTGTGCGTGCGATGCGCCGCGGACTGCTTGAAACCCGGGAATTCAAACGATGACTCGACAACTGCCACACCCCATGTCCGATTCACATTCGAGTGCGCGGCGCGAAGCCGCGGACCTACCCCTCATGCTGCGACGCGGCGCGATTCGAATCAGCTTGCTCATCACCGGCATGATTGCGTTCCTTATCGGTGGTTGCCCGTCCACGCCGGATAACGGCGGCAGTTCGCCGATCACCGCAATCATTACGGCATCGTCCACGCGCGGCACGCCGCCGCTTCGCGTCACACTATCCGGCGCCGAATCATCGTCCACCGCCGGCGACATCGTGTCCTACCGATGGAATGCGGCCGCACTCGCTCTCGGCACGCGAAATGGCCCGAGCGCAACGTACGATTTCGATTCGCCCGGCCGGTACACAGTCTTGCTGACCGTAGTCGATGCGGCCGGCAACGAAGCCGCCGCGTCCGTCGACATTCGCATCCAGGGCGAGACGCCGACCGCCGTAATTCAATCGGATCGCACATCCGGAAATGCCCCGCTGACGGTCAACTTTGATGGGACGGCCAGCGGAGCGTCGGATGACACGATCGGCGATTATTTCTGGAATTTCGGGGATTTCGGCGAATCGCGCGACACAAAGCCGGCGCACGTGTTTCTTGCGGCCGGCACATATACCGTCACGCTGCGCGTGGTGACGGGCGGCGGCGTGGAGGCGACGACGACAACGGAGATCAGCGTCGGCGCTGTAAATTCATCGCTGCAATTCGATGGTGGTCAATTTGCCACGCTTCCGCTGGGCGGTTCGCAAACGCTCGATGCATTCACGTTTGAGGCGTGGGCAAAAGCCGGTGAAGGCGGCACGCTGGCGTCGATCGGAAACGGCGCGGTCACGATCTCGCTCTCGCCGACGGATAATCGGCTTCGTTTGCAAATCGGCGGCACATCCACCGATGTCTCCGCAACGAACATTGGCGGCTCGTGGCGGCATTTCGCGGTCAGCTACGATGCCGCGGCCGGCGCGATTATCTATCTGGACGGTGTGCCGCTCGGCACGGCCGCCACGAACGGTTCGGTCACGATCGACCAGGTCATCCTTGGCCAGGGCTTTCGCGGAAATATTGCCGAAACGCGCTTGTGGAGCGTCGTGCGAAGCGCGGCGGAAATCAGCGCCGCGCGGTCGGAGCGCGTCACCGGAGCGATCACGGGACTGCTCGGGGCGTGGCCGTTGGACGAAGGCAGCGGCCAATCGCTGGAAAACGCGCTAAGCCGCAGCGCCGCGGTCGGGTCGCGCGGCGCGTCAGTTTCGAGCGAAGCGTCAGACCCCGCTTGGAGCAGCGATTCGCCGGCGTTGCCATGAATCGCCAACCGGCGCTGCGGACGTGCAACCTGCGCCGAGCAGGATCACGCCGCGCGGCGTCGGAGCAAGGCGAAGGTCGCGATCAGCAATACAGACGCAGGCTCCGGAATGCGAATTCCGGTCGCGTCCGTTGTGAGTGTTCCGTCCACGCTTAGCCCGATCTCTCCCAGCGTGAGGTCCATCAGAAAATGCGCTGTTTCGCCGGGCGGCAAATACGTCGGCACGTCCAGTGGAAACTGCGGCAAGGTTTGCTGAGGGTCTTGTGTTTCGTCGATGACCAGCTCGCGCACAGATGTGAGATGCGCATTATCGCCGAGCAATTCGACTTCGCCTTCGAACAATAGCGGCGTCGGAACGCCCGGAATTTCGAACGCATTGCCTAATACGCTGACCGATGCGTCGAGCGTCGCGAGGAGGGGAATCGAGAACGAAAAGCGCGTGCCGTCGATCGGCGTCAGAAGACCGATGGCGTCGCCGACTTGCGTCGTTTGCAGCGTGGAGAGCTCGGCCTCACCGATGGGAATCGTAATCGGCACGCCACCGAGCCAGAGCGCGGTGGGGTTGCGCGTGCGAAAAGCATCGGTTTCGAGCGTGATCGTGATCGGCAAAGCGCTCGGGCCGGACGCGAGGAGGTTCACGCTGTAGTTGGACATCGTGACGACTCCCAGCGCCGGGTTAAACGTCATTCGAAAGCCGCCGGACGATTGTGAACTGGGTGAGCCGCCGAGTCCGGTGGAAAGCGCGACGTCGACGGGCAAATTCTCGTCGCTGCCGAAAGGACCGATTAGTCCGGGTTTTGTCCGTGTGCCGGTCGGGTTGGTGTCGGCGATCCAATCACCGATCAGCGTGCCGGCCGTGGAAATGGAAAGGCCGATGTCGGCTTCAAATCCGCTCGGCGGTGCGTTGAGCGTGAAGTCATAAATCGATTCTCCACCGGCATTTGTGATCGAAACCGCCGCCGCGGTGAGCGTGATTCCACAAGTCAGAAAGCGATTCCGCGCCATGAATGGTCGCTCCGAAAGCTGTGAATAGGGCGGGAACCCACCATTCATAGGGCGGCGATCGTGCGCGGTTCAAGTTTTGAGCCGTTTTTTTAGGCATCCGGCCGGCGATCAAACACTCGCATGTTCCTGCGGCGTGGAGGGGCGCGATCATCCGCAGGTTACGGATTGGGTTGCATGAATTCGAGCCGTGGGGGAAGTAAGTAGACGCGCCCAATTGCGAACCATCACACGCGTGCGCGACAACGCTCACCGCGAGCCGGCACGGCAACCCGTGATTTCTCAATAATCTGGCGCCTTGGCGCGCGGTTTGCTACGAAATCCCCCTGGAACTTCCGCCGCTCGGCGTTCGACCCTCGGTCGGCCGGCGCGGGCGGCATTTCAGAAGATCGGGGAAAATCCATGCCAACGAATGGCTACAATGGATGGCGACACGCAACGTTTCGAGTCACAGGTGCAATCGTGATGGCCGCGAGTATGGCTGTGAGCGCCGCATACGCCCAAACGACGTTCTATGTGAATGGCGACTGCGGAAACGACAACTGGGCGGGCACGAGCGCGACATGCGCCGCCCCAAATGGGCCGAAAGTGACGATTCAAGCAGGCATCAACGCCGCATCGGATGGAGACACGGTCGTCGTGACCGGCCTATCTTTCGAGGGTCAAGGTAACGTAAACTTAGACTTTGACGGTCGGAAGATTACGCTGGAATCTGCGTACGGCCCCGGCCAATGTGCGATTGACGGCAGTCAGGGAGGTCGGGCGTTCCGCTTCCACAGCGCTGAAACGACGGAGAGCATTGTACAAGGATTCACAATTCGTGATTGTGACATCACCACTGACGCCGACCCCGGTGGTGGTGCGGTGCTGATTGAGGACTCCAGCCCGAAGTTTGTCAATTGCCGGTTCGTGAACAACACGAATGCCGGGTCCGAATCGAATGTGCGTTGGGGCGGAGCGGTGTCGATCATTGACTCAAGCACTCCCGTGTTTTTATTCTGCGAGTTCATTGGTAATAGTAGCAATGGTGCCAATAACGATACTGGTGGCGGCGCCCTCTGGGTCGCTTCGAACGAGACCGGCGGCTGTGTGATCAGCGGTTGTCGATTTGAACTCAATCACTCCGGCTTTTATGGAGGCGCGCTGTTCGCGCTTGCCGGCCGGATCATCGTCACGCACTCGCAGTTTGTCGCCAATGACGCAGGAGATATCTTGAGCGAACAACCGTACGGTGGAGGCGGCGCTATCCATACAAAGAATGCAGCGCTGATCATCACGAACTGCCTGTTTGGCCACTCGACAGCGCCAAATCAAGCGCTATATGGCAGCGCGATCGATTGCGAGGGCGACAATCTCAGCGGGTTGCAAATGTCGAATTGCTCCGTGATCGAAAATGTCGGAATATACGGCGCGCTGCTGATAGGCCAGTCCTACGGAGGGCGAATCTCGCATTGCTATTTCTGGAAAAACAACTACTTCGATCAACAAGTAGATTATTTTAGTGACATCGTGAACGATTCGGAATATTTCTCGCTTGAGTATTCCGCGCTGACCGAGGAATTCCTTGATAGCTGGAGCGGGCCTCTTACGCAATGCGAGCCGATCATCGAACTCGACTTGAACAATCCGCAGCAAATTGTCGCTCGCAATAACCCCCAAGGGATGGATGCCTGGTATACTGGTCAGTGGTTTCTCCGTCACGTCGCCGTGAATGGCGGCTCTGACGACAGCATCGCGATTGATTATCGCGATTCGACGAATCCGCCCGCGCTAACCGCCGCCGAGGCCGGACTTGCCCCATTCTCCACGCGCACGGATTTGGTTGGCGATAGTTCTTGGCTGGATGTTGGCTACCACATCTGGCCGGATTGCAATAACAATCTGCAAATAGATGGGCGAGATATTGCGACGGGCGTTGTCCAGGATTGCAATCGTAATGGTATTCCGGATGTGTGCGACATCGCGAACGCGCTTCCGGAGGACATCGACGCCGACGATGACGGCGACCTTGACGAGTGCGAGTGCCGGCCGAATGGACGAACGTATACGCTCGCCGATCACTTCGCGGACGGCTTTGGAATCAACATTGACGCTGAGATTGCGCCCCCGCCCAGCGAACCGGAAAATGACGCGACGCTCTCGCGGAACGACCTGCCGATTCCGCTGCCGTATTTGTGGGTTCCGCTCTCCGGGCGCGGTTCGGTGATTTGTGTATACACCGGCAATGATGCGACGATCGGCGCGCCGGGCGACGTGCTTGGCGAGTACCGCACGGCCCCAGGCACGTTGTCCTTCAATAATCCCTCGCGAACGGCGGTTGACCTGGATGGCAACGTGTGGATCGGAAACCGCGGCATCGGCACGGTCACAAAAATCGGATTGGTGGTCGGAGGCACGCGCTGCAACGCGATCGGCGGGACCGATCCGAATGGCCAATATCTTAAGCCGCCTTTTGTATACAATACCTGTCAAGATCGAAATGGTGACGGGTTGATCGTCACGTCGCACGGGCTGGGCGACGTTCGAGCTTGGCATGAAACCGCGCAAAACACGCAAACGGAAGCCACCGCCGATGACGAGTGCATTTGCAAGTATGTGACGCTCGAAGGCCTGAGCAATATCCGTCATGTGGCCGTGGACCGCGAGAACAACGTGTGGGCCGGAGGCGTGGAATTATCCGCGCATGATTTCTATCGCTTCGACGGCGTGACCGGGGCGATTCTCGATTCGATTGAGTTGCCGGGCTATCGCGGTGGATATGGCGGGCCGGTAACTTGCGACAATTTCCTTTGGACGACGCATCGCCTGACCGCGCCAGAAGGCATTTTGTCGCGCGTGAATCTCAATACCGGACAGATCGACACGATCAGCGAAGATGTATCTCCATATGCGATGTTCATCAGCTCGGGATTCGACGGGAAAATCTGGGCGACGCAATACGATCGCGATGAGCTTCGAATCATCAACCCGTCCAACCCGACGCCTCAAAATACCACGGTCTATGCGACTGGCGGCATTCCCACCGATCGCGGATTGGCACAATCGCACGCCGCACCGCAATATGCCTGGATCGCCAACAGCGTAGGCGGAAACGGACAGGGCAGCGTGAGCCGCATTCTGCTTTCGAACGGGACCGTTACCGATATTCCTCTCGGCACAAACGGGAATTTCCCCACTGGAATATCAGTGGACCAGGACGGCAATCTATGGGTTACATGCCAGGGGACAACGAGCGATCCAGGCCTCAAGCAGATCACTGGCTTGACCCAAACTCAGCCGAGTGTCGGCGTCAGCATTGCGCTCCCATCTAATGCCAACTCGTATTCGCACACCGACCAAACCGGACAGATCACGCTGCTCAATACCGGTGGCGCTACCTGGAGCGCTGTACACGATGGTCAGCGATTCAATGCGAGTTGGAGTATGGTCAGTTGGAATCAGGAATGCACGGATGGCGGTACGCCAGAAAATCTTCAAGTCAGCGGACGGGCGCACGATGATGTGACAGCGCTGCCGCTGCAAGCCTGGACGGATTTGACACTTCATAACGGAAACCGACTGGATGTACCTGGGACCGGGCTGACCTTGCACGGCCGGTTCGTCGAGTTGCGCGTGCGGTTCCTGGGCAGTTGTCCCGGCGTCGATCCGCCCACCAGCCCGACGCTGTGCGACATCCACGTCGGCCACGGCTTGGGCGACTTGAATTGCGACGGGAATCTGAACAACTTCGATATTGATGCATTTGTCGTTGCGCTGACCGAAAGTGAAGAAACCTACAATTCACTCTACCCAAATTGTGACAAACTGTTTGCCGATATCGACGGAAATGGACTGGTGAACAACTTCGACATCAATCCATTTGTCGCGCTTCTGGCAAATCCCTGCTGAGTATACTAAGAGGGATTTGTCATGTATAAATATGTCACGACTGTCGGCATTTGTTACCTTGTTACTCTGTCGGTTCCAGTGACATACGCGCAATGTGCCGAACACTGGTCGCCTGCCTTCGGGGTGCCTGGCATGAATGGACAGGTCAGAGCATTGGCGCATTTTCAAGCAATAGCTGGAAGCAAATTGCTTATAGGTGGCGGTTTTTCGGTAATCGGAGACCTCGACACACCCGTTGTGAGTTTGTGGAGTGGATACGGCTGGCAACGCATGGGGCTGCGCCTAGACGAACCGCTGAACTGTTTTGCGGTTCTTGGATCGTGCGCCGACGCGCAGCTGTATGCTGGCGGCGAATTCATCTGGACAATGCCTGGTGAGCAGCAAATCGGCAGGCTCGCCCGCTGGGATGGTCAAGAGTGGAACGGAATTCCGGGATTCCCCAACGCGCCCGTCCGCTCCCTCTGCGCCTTCGACGACGGCAGCGGCGAGGCGTTGTTTGTGGGCGGTGAGTTCCGGGATATCGGCTCGGAGCGGTTCAACTTTATCGCCAAATGGGACGGCGTGAGCTGGCAGCATCTCGGCAACGGATTGTCGATCACCGGATTCTACGTTTCGGCCAACGCGATGAAAGTCTACGACGACGGGCGCGGGCCGGCGCTGTATGTCGGCGGCGTATTTACACGCGCGGGGGATGTCGATGCCTACGGCATCGCCCGCTGGGACGGCCAGGCTTGGGAAAGCCTCGATCTCGGTACGAGCGGCCCGGTGTACGCGCTCGAAGTCTACGACGACGGCGACGGACCGGCGCTGTATGCCGCCGGCACTTTTACATATGCCGGCGGTGTATTGGCCAATCACATCGCCAAATGGGATGGATTACAGTGGTCGGCCGTCGGCGTCGGCGTGACGCCCAGCGGCGTCGTAAACGCGATGAAGCGCGCAACCATCGCCGGCCGCAACGAGCTTTACGTCGGCGGAATATTCGAGCAGGCTGGAGAAACGCCGGCCAGGAATCTGGCGCGCTGGGACGGTTCCATATGGTCTGGCGTCGGAGAGGGCATTGATTTGCCGATCGATAGCTATATCTATTCGGCCGATCCCGGCGTTTATGCTCTGGAATCCTATGACGCCGGGAACGGCGAAGAATTGTATATCGGCGGAATCTTCGACGCCAGCGGCGATG
>JAEUIR010000172.1 GCA_016795025.1 Phycisphaerales bacterium | reverse complement strand
TTGCCGGTGGACGCCGGATCGTTGGGATTCGCGCGAATCGCGGCCGACCATGACAGTTCAGCGGTTTCGCCCGCATCGCGAAATGCAAAATAGCCCCAACCGAGCGTGTCATGACGACCGCCGATTACAACCAATCCATCGTCGGTAATCGTCGGACCGGCGAGCATGCGGCGCAGCGGCACGGTCCAGACGATGGTGGCGTGATCGCCGTCATCCCGCACTTTTGAAAATCCGTCGAACGGCGCTTGATTATCCCACGCGCCGACGAAAATCGATCCGTCCGCCGCGATCGCGGGAGTATGAAAAATCGCTCCGGTTCCGTCGCCGAGCGTGAGCTGCCAGGCGACGGTGAACGTGTCCAGATGAACTGCGGACAGCCGGCTGTTCGGACCGCCTATGTAAAGCCGCGAATTTCCAGGCGCGAAAACCGGCGTGGCGTGATTTTCCGTGGGGATGGGGGGGCTGAGTTGCGCGAATGCGCTAATGTGCGCATCAGTTGCAATGCCGATCGCCGGCGCTCGGCCGGTATTCTGGGGGTCGCGCTGAAACTTCGGCCACCAAGAATCGGCGCTGAGCTGCCCGAGCGCGGGCACGCCGGTGACGATCGCGAGCATCGAAAATAGTGCGAGTGTCGCGGTCACGGAGTTGTGCCGGAGCTGTCGCATAGTTGAGCGGCTCCCATGTCGGTGCGATGCCGGCCGATATTGCTGTCATCGACTGGTTTCAATGCGGGGGCGCAGCGCATGCGCCAAGGTTGCGCTTTCGCCGGAGGCGGTTTCGTCCGCGATGACGGGCAATGGCGGCTGAACGATCGCGGCGGCGAGCTCGTCCCAGGGGCGCGCATGGAGCAGGTGGCACGCGGCAGCGAGGGCCTCGACCTGAACGCGGCGCAATTCGGCGTCCTTCAAGCCGCACATTTTTGCGAGCGTATATGCCCGGCATACATCGACGTGATACAACGGTTGTCCACCGGGTCCGGCGACACGGATAATTTCCGGTTGGTGCCTGAGCCATGAAGTGGAGCGGCGGAACCACTTCGCGGCTTCGTTGGGCGTCATGAGTTCCTGAGCGATGTCGGTCATGGATATCCCTCCCGGCCGGGGCGGCGCGCCCGCGGCGATGAGGGAGTTGTATGCGGGTGTCGCGAGAAAGTCAAGATATTCTAGAAATAACCGGCGGGCGATGGGAAGCACGGCAAACGAAGGGCCTGGCTGCCGGCAACGCTTCGTGGTTATTCTTCCGCGGAGTCGAATTCGGGGATGCGCATCTGGAGCTTGTCTCGCAGGCGTTCGAGGATCGCCGAGTGCATCTGGCTGACGCGCGACTCCGAGAGATCGAGTGTAAGTCCGATCTCTTTCATGGTCATTTGCTCGTAGTAATACAGCACGACGATCAGCTTTTCGTCGCGATTCAGTCCGCGTGTGATCAGGTCTTTCAAATCCTTTCGCTGCGTCTCGTGAACGGGGTCGCAGCCGCGATCATCCGGCAGAACGTCGATTTCGAATGTGTCGCGCGACGACTCCTCGTCGGAGAATTTGCGCGACAGCGACACGAGCGAAACCGCATTGGCGTCACGCCGCAGTTTGTCGAAGTTCGGGCGAGAAATTCCCATATGGCCGGCGAGTTCGTCATCCGTCGGATTGCGACCGAGCTCGATCTCCAGCGCGCGCGTGGCGTTTTCGAGTTGGTGAGCGCGATGCCGCACGAGCCGCGGCACCCAATCCATGGTGCGAAGCTCGTCGAATATAGCGCCGCGCACACGCGGGGCGCAGTATGTCTCGAATTTCACGCCGCGCTCGAGATCGAAAGCGTCGATGGCGTCCATCAATCCGAAAATTCCCGCGCTCATCAGGTCATCCACTTCAACCTCGTCGGGTAACTTCGCTCCGATGCGTTCGGCGATGCAGCGAGCCAGATACAGATAATGCTCGATGAGCTGGTTGCGGACCCGCTCATCGCCGCTCTGCTTGAATTTTCGCCACGCGGCCTGAACAGCTTCGGGATTCTCGAATGTATAGGCCCGATTGTCGCGCGTCGCGCGGCGTACACGACTGCGTGCGGTGAATCGTTGCAACATCGTTAGATCCCTCCTTGCGAACCATCGGCTTCGTCGATTGTGCCGGCGACCGGAATGTCGCCGACGGCCGCTTCGAGCGCCTTCACATGGGCGGTGTCGATGCGCTGTTTGCGAGTCTGAAGGTGGTCGCGCAACACGGCCTTGCAAACAACCGCGCCGACCTGTCCGACGAATAGCCCTCCGACCATGCAGATCAGAGCGCGCGTCAGAATGGTGAGCGGGCTGTTGCCGGCTTGCAGCCCGGCGACGACAGCCAGCGAGAACGTGAATAAGGCGACTTGTGCGCCGATGGTTTGCAGCATAGGTAACTTCCGTGCTTCCTATCGGCCCGCGTTTTTGCGGGCTGAACGCTGCGGATCGAACTCTCTCACGCGCGTTACGAACGAGTGATTCGAACGAACGCGTCCTGCGTTTTTTCGCGTGAGCTGCTGAATACTCTTCCTCAAAATGCAGGCCGCCGAAGCAGCTAATACCAGACCGCGAGCCATGCGCTGTGTTCAGTTGCGCCAAACGCGCAATGGCCGCGCCCTTTTGAGCGGCTCGATTGCGGCAGATTGTGCCGCGATGTGCGTTGAGATCGCGCCGCACCAATCATCGTGCTCATCGCATCGTATCTCTCACGCTCGCGACCGACGCGCGGGCCGGTCCTCACTTGACGAGAAGTTGAGCAATTCGCGTGCCGCTGGCTTCCTGCAAATCGGTCGGCACCTTCTGGCCGACTGCGATGTAGGAAATATGCCATGGAATGCGTTGGATTGCAGTTAGGACAACACCTAATCCCGCAGCTTCGTCCAGGCAGGTCAGCAACAGGCGATTAGCCCCCAAGGGCGCGAATCTTTCGGCCGCCCGCGCCTGAGCGGGAGTGCTGAGAACAGCCGGCAAAACAAGGTGAATTTCGTTCGGCCGGGCGGCCCTGATCAGCGCTGCCAACCGGGCAAATCTGGCGCTGTCCCGCAGGGACACGCCGGGCGTGTCAATTAGAACAAGATCGCTGCCTGCACACGCGGTAACCGCCTCTTTTGCAGCCTCGACCGTTTGGGCCGCATGCAGAGGCACTGCGATAATTTCCGCATACTTGCGGAGTTGTTCGCCGGCCCCGGGGCGATTCATGTCGAGCGAGATGATGCTCACCTGCGCGCTGGCGCGCAGCTTAAAATGCGCGGCCAGCTTGGCGAGCGTCGTCGTTTTGCCGCCGCCCGGCGGACCAACGAGGCAGACAGTTTTCGGCTGGCCGGGGGTCAAGGCGATGCCTCCGGCGTTTGGCATCATTCGCGCGATCGCATCGCGCAGCAGATCGACGACGACGGCAGCCTCGTCCTGCTCGGCGCGGGGAAAGATGACTTTGCCGGATGCGGCGGTCCGCACCGAGCGCCCGGCGTTTCGTTGCTGTGCAGCCCGGACGGCTGCCATCACCAATTGGCGCGCGAGCTCATCGCCGACTTCGTTTTGCACAAGGCGAACGTAGTGCTCGCGGGCGTGAAACGGCATGTCTAGGCCGACGATGATATCGCGGCCGCCAGCGGGGCGGTTCGTTTCGGCCGCGGTCGGCGAATTATTCTGGAGGCGGCGCTCGACGGCATGGCCGGGTTGCGCGGTGATTTCCACGCCGCGCACGACGCGGCCGCGATCGTCACGGTAAATAGTGGATCTGGTTCGGAGAATCGCGGCATCCGGCCCGATTTCGCGCTTAATGATCTCAAGCGCTTCGGCAGTGGCGGGAGCGCGAAATTTTCGTTCATCGGGCATACTGGAGCCTCCTAGGCAACTTCAATCGCGGCCATTCCATGAGCGCGGACGTCAACCCCGCGGGCGATTTCGTTCAACGCCAACACGGGCGTCAGCGGCAACACGGGGTCAATCAGCCGTCGCACCCAGACGCGCACCTGCGGCGAGACAAGCACCACGACCGGCGCGCCGCCGGCGTGCGGCGCGGCCTGCTCGACTGCGTTACGAATCGCGGCAACCAGTTCGCCCTGACGCTGCGGCGGCAGTAACAACGCCGAGCCGTGTTCCGCGCGCTGGATGTTGGCTTGCAGGTAGTCTTCCGTCGCCGGATCAAGCGTGACGCAATGCACGGTGCTGTTCTCGTCACGGTAGAGCGCGCAAATTGTGCGAGCCAGCGCGTTGCGTGAATACTCGGTCAAAATCTCCGCGTCTTTGGTCTTCGTGGCCCAGTCGCCGAGCGTTTCGAGCACGACTTCGAGGTCGCGAATCGGCACACGCTCGCGCAGCAGACCTTGCAGCACTTTTTGAACCTCGCCGACTTTCAACAGCGTTGGTATGACTTCCTCGACTACTGTCGCGTTGCGCTGCTTCAGAGCGTCGATGAGCTTCTGCGTATCGGAGCGCGTCAGCAGCTCGGCGGCGTGGCGCTTGATGATCTCGGTGAGATGCGTCGCGAGGGCACCGGTCGGCTCGACAACCGTGTAGTTCATTCGCTCCGCCCGCTCGCGGATCTGGGCCGAAATCCAGTGCGCCGGCAAGCCGAACGCAGGCTCGCGCGTCTCCGTTCCCGGCAGCGGCTCGCCGGCGATGCCGGAGTTGATGGCCAGCAACTGACCCGGAAAGGATTCGCCGCGGGCGATTTCCTGGCCGCGCAGCAGCACCAAATATTGGTTGGGCTGGAGCGCCGCGGCGTCGCGAATGCGCACGGGCGGCACGAGCATGCCGAGTTCGATGGCGATCTGCCGGCGCATCGAGCCGATGCGATCAAGCAAGTCGCCGCCGCGATTCCGATCCACCAGGGAAACCAGGCCAAGACCGATCTGCAATTCGAGCGCGTCGACGCCAAGGTGGCTTTCGATTTTTGGTGCGGCGGATTGTTCCTTCGCCTTTTGCTCGGCGACTTTTCGAGTCGAGGCTTCGTTCTGGCTGCGATTCAGCACAAATGCCAGCGTCGCGGTTCCGCCCGCCAGCGCCAACAGCGGCGGCTTTGGCAGCGGCGTCAATGCGAGCACGCCGAGAAAAGCGGCCGACATGATCAGCGCGATCGGCTTCGACAGCATCTGGCCGAGCACTTCTTCGCCGAGATTGGCTTTGCCCGCGTTGCGCGTGACGAGCATGCCGGCTCCGACGGAGAGAATGAACGCGGGCACCTGGGCCGCCAGGCCGTCGCCGATCGTCAGTTTGGTGTAAATCTCCAGCGCGGCCATGAGCGATTGGCCATGCTCGATCATGCCGACGTACAGGCCGCCAAGCACGTTCACAAATGTGATGATCAGCCCCGCGACCGCATCGCCGCGGACGAACTTGCTGGCGCCGTCCATGGCGCCGTAAAAGTCGGCTTCCTGCGTGACCGCGTCGCGGCGGCGGCGGGCCTCGGCTTCGTCGATCATCCCGGCGTTTAGATCGGCGTCGATGGCCATCTGTTTGCCGGGCATGCCGTCGAGTGTGAATCGCGCGGCCACTTCGGCGATGCGCGTCGCGCCCTTGGTGATGACGACGAACTGAATGACGGTGATGATGACGAAGATGATGATACCGACGGCGAGCGAGCCTTTTGCGACAAACAGGCCGAACGCTTCGATGACATGACCGGCCGCGGCGGTTCCATCCGCGCCGTTCGCCAGGATGAGGCGCGTGGTCGCGGTGTTGGCGACGAGTCTCAGCAGCGTGAGCGCCAGCAGCAGTGATGGAAAGCTCGAAAACTCGAGCGGCGATTTCACGTACATCACGGTCATCAGCACAATCGTCGAAAGCAGGACGTTCAAAATCAGCAGGAAGTCGAGAATCGGCGTTGGAAGGGGAATAAGAATGACAAAAATGAGCGCAGCCGCGGCGAGCGGAAAGAGCATTCCGCGATAGCGCGAAACGAACTGGATGATCGGGTTGTTATCGATCATGGCACAGCGCTCGATTCAAAGTGCAGCATGTAGAAATCGGAAAACAGAATGCGGCGACCGCACTCTTCTACTTCTACATTCCTGCATTCCAACGTTTCAGCCCTCTCGATCATCGACTGCGCCACATGGCAGCATTTTCACATACATGCTTCGGCACGCTTGGGCTCCCGCGTTATCTCGCGCCCGCCGTCGCCGCGGCCGCTCGCCCCGCAAGCTGGTAGACGTATGCCAGCAATTCCGCGACAGCGCGGTAGTAGGCGGCGGGCACTTCCTGGCCGATGTCGCATGCCGCGAATAGCGCTCGCGCCAAAGGCGGCCGCTCAACGACCGGTATACCGTTCTGGGCAGCGATCTGGCGGATGCGCAGCGCGAGAAAGTCCTTGCCCTTCGCGATGACGCGCGGTGCGGTCATCGTGGCTTCGTCATACTTGAGCGCGACGGAATAGTGTGTCGGATTGGTGACGACCACGTCGGCCTTGGGCACATCGTGCTGAAGCCGCTGCATCGCGAGCTTGAGCTGCACCTGGCGGCGGCGCTGCTTGATCATCGGGTCGCCTTCGACGTTGCGCATCTCCTCCTTCACCTCCTGCTTGCTCATGCGCAGCGAACGCTCCAGCGTCCAGCGCTGGTAGAAATAGTCCAGAATCGCCAGCACCAACAGGACCATGCCGAGGCGCAGCGCGAGGCGAAACGTGATGTCGGCCGCAAGCGGCAGCACGCCGGCGATCGGCGCCAACCCGGAGCCAAGCACGCGATCGAAATCGCCGCTTATGGTTGACCACGCGACCGCGCCTGCGCAGAGCATCTTGAGCATTCCCGTGATCAGCCGAACCAGCGATTGCCACGAGAATATGCGTCCAAATCCCTTAAGCGGGTCGAGTTGATCGAGCTTCGGCAGAAGCTTTTTGCCGGTGACGTTTCCGCCGGTCTGCGTCACGGCGCCGACGATGGTCAACACCAATATGCTCGCCAGGAACGGCAACACGACGAGTGCACCGGTCGTTGCACAGCGGATCATCCACGTGTTGAGCGAGCCCGCTTGCAGCTCTTCGAAACGAACCGCTTCCTCCGTGAGACGACGCAGCGACATGAACATGCCCTGACCGACAAAGCTGAACACGACTAATGCGGCCATCAGTCCCACCGCGGATGTCAGGTCCGCGCTCAGCGCGATGCGGCCTTCGGCGCGGGCCTCTTCGCGCCGCTTGGGCGTCGCGGCCTCTGTCTTGTCGTCGAATTCCTGCGCCACGCCTGCTCCGCGTTAGAGAAACTGCAACCAGTCGACGATTCGCTCAAGCCCGCTGACAAAAGCTTCCATGGCCGTCGGCAGCGATACGGTCATCACCGCAAACGCAACGACACCCTTCAGCGCAAAGCCGACGTTTAGCACGTTTAGCTGAGGTAGCGTGCGTGAGAGAAATCCGAGCGCGACGTTCGAAAGAAAAAGTGCTAGCACGGTCGGCGTGGCGACGCGCACGGTCACGTCCATGCTTGCGGCCAGTGCGTCCAGCAGGACATCCACATTGCCGGTGAGCGCGCTCTCCGCTCGCAGCAGCGGGATGCGCTCGAACGTATCGAGCGTCGCACCGATCAGCGCTCGATGGCCGCCGACAATGAGAAAAATCACGGTGGCCAGTTGAACAAAAAACGTGCCGAGGACGGTTTCTTCCTCGCTCGTCGTCGGATCGACCACCTGGCCATATGCGAGACCGGACTCCTGGGCGATGAGCATTGCGCCGATTTGCAGTCCGACGAAGATCATCGACAGCACGACCCCGACGAGCGCCCCGAGCAACGCTTCGCCAATCATGCCGGTGACCAGACCGCCGAGCGTTTCGGGCGGTGCGGTCAGAGGCGTAATAATCGGAGCGATGAGTGCTGCGAGCGCGATGATGAGCAGGATGCGCACGTTCGCAGGCACGGCCAAGCCGCCGAACAGAGGCATCGCAACGACAACGCCCGCAATGCGCGAGACGATTAGCGCGAATTGCGGCAGGTTCAGGTACGTGGCGATCAGATCGGTGGGCATGGGTGTCCGTGAACGATGAATCTGAACGATGAACGATGAACGAAAAACACCAATTGCCAGACACGGAACGAAGAATGATGCACGGGGGGTATACGCCTGATTACGGGCCGGCCAGCATGTTTTGCGTGTATTGAATCATGCGCATTCCGACCCACGGAATGAGCAGGATGGTCGCGGCCAGCATGGCGACGATTTTCGGCACGATCGCCAGGGTCTGATCGTGCAACTGCGTGACGGTCTGCACGAGGCTGATGAGCAAGCCGACGAGCAGGCCGATGACCAGCACCGGTCCGGCGATGATCATGGATTCGATCAGCGCTTCCCGCCCCATGTCGAGAGCCGTGGCAAAGTCGAGCATGTATATCGTCCTTTCCGCGCAGCGGTCGTCGATCAGACGACGCTCGCCATCAGTGAACCAGCGACAAGATGCCAGCCGTCGGCCAGCACGAAAAGCAAGAGCTTGAACGGCAACGAAATCAGCACCGGGGGCAACATCATCATGCCCATCGCGACGAGCACGGTGGCGATGACCATGTCAATCACAAGAAAAGGCAGATAAATGCGAAAGCCCATCACGAACGCGGCCTTGAGTTCGCTGAGCAGCGGATTCCAGGTCACCGCGGCGGTGACGTCAGCGCTGGCGAACACCGCCACCATGTCGGCGTCGGAGGT
>JAEUIR010000171.1:276-8621 GCA_016795025.1 Phycisphaerales bacterium | reverse complement strand
GAACCGAGCGTAAGCACCGCTCGCCCGGCAGCATCAGCAGCCGCGCCTCCAACCGCGGCACGAGCGGCGCTCAAAAGAAGGGCCGACGCATGGCCGGCCACATGGGCTCGCGTCACGCGACATCGCGTTGCCTGGCGCTGGTTGGCGTGGATCCCGAGAACAACGCATTGTGGGTGAAGGGTTCGGTGCCCGGCGCGAACGGCAGCTATGTGGTGGTGCGCAAGGCCAAGACCAAGGCGTAGGAAACATGATTCAGATACCCGTATTCAATGAGGCCGGCAGTCAGGTCGGCAGCGAGCAGATCGACGAGAAGTTGCTCGGCGGTGAAGTGAACGCGCGCCTGCTGAAGCAAGCGCTCGTGCAGTATCACGCCAATCAGCGGCAGGGCGATTCATCGCAGCTTCGTCGCGGAGAGGTCGAAGGCTCGACCCGCAAGCTTTATAAGCAGAAGGGCACCGGCCGGGCGCGGCGCGGTCCGATCCGTACGCCCATCATGAAGGGCGGCGGTCGGGCATTCGCCAACAAGCCGATGAGTTACCGCCAGGAAATGCCACGTAAGCAGCGTCGCCTGGCCCGTAACAACGCGGTATTGGCCAAGGTCCAAGGTAACGCCGTTCTGATTCTCGACACGCCCGCCTTCGATCAACCCAAGACCAAGCGATTTGCCACGATGCTCCGCAAACTCGACATCACCAAGGGGTGCGTTCTTGCGACCAACGGCGTCGAGCCGACGCTGCATAAGAGCGGCCGCAATATTCCCCGGACGGAAATCGTGAACGTGGCCGATTTGAATGCGTTGTCGATTCTGTCGCGGCCGAAGCTGGTTTTCACGCGAGCGGCTTTCGACGCGTTTCGTAACACAGTGGCTGCGGCGAAATAAGGACTCTGACAGATGGACGTCTATCACGCGATCATTCGCCCGGTGGTTACGGAAAAAAGCACTCACCAAACACAGGTGAGCTCATCGGACCACGGTCCGGCATATACCTTCGAGGTACACCCCGGCGCGAGCAAGTTTCAGATTCGCGACGCGGTGGAGAAGATTTACGGCGTGAACGTCGTGGCGGTCCGCACGCTGGTGCGTGGCGGAAAGACACGACGATTTCGTTTCCGCGAGTCGCGGCAGAGCGATACGAAGCGCGCAGTCGTCGTGCTGGCCAAGGATCAGCACCTCGACTTGTTCTAATTGATGCGGAACCGACTGAAATAGGTGATCGATGGGCATTCGAATCTACAAACGAACCTCGGCCGGCCGGCGTAATTCGAGCGTCAACGACTACGCTGAAATTACGTTCAAGCACGAGAATCGACGCGTAAAAAGCCTCGTTGAGCCGAAGCCCAAGACGGGCGGGCGCAACCATCACGGTGTAACGACTTCGTGGTGGCGCGGTGGCGGCAATAAGGTGATGTATCGCATCGTGGACTTCAAGCGCAAGGTCGAGGGCGAAGGCAAAGTGCTGGAAATCCAGTACGACCCGAATCGCTCGTCGCACATCGCGCTCATCGAATACAAAAATGGCGAGAAGCGATACATTCTCGCGCCGCTCGGCTTGAAGGCCGGCGCTGTTGTCGAAGCCGGCGAAAAGGTCGAGCCGCGCGTCGGCAATTGCATGCCGCTGCGAAGCATCCCCATCGGCATGGAAATCCACAATATCGAGCTGACCCCTGGTCAGGGCGGAAAGATGGTCCGCACCGCCGGCGGCGTCGCGCGACTCGTCGGTCGCGAAGACAACTGGGCCGTGGTTCAGCTTCCTTCGGGCGAAATTCGTCAGGTGCATGTAAGTTGCCGCGCTACGCTCGGCCAGCTTGGCAACCTCGACCATCAGAACGTCACGCTCGGAAAAGCCGGCCGCAAGCGACATTTGGGCCGCAAGCCGCACGTTCGCGGCAAGGCGATGAACCCGATCGATCATCCGCTCGGCGGCGGCGAAGGCCGCAGCAACGGCGGACGTCATCCGTGTTCGCCCTGGGGTCAATTAGCCAAGGGCGGCCGCACGCGAAACCCGCGCGCCCGCTCCAACCGCCGCATCTTGCGTCGGCGTATCTCAAAGTCGTACGGTGAAGTGAAGCTCAAGCGCAAATGGTAAGCGCGCAGCCGCTTAGGAACGCGAAATGGCACGCAGTCTGAAAAAAGGTCCGTACGTGGACGCCGTGTTGTATCAAAAGGCGATGAACGCCCGGGACACCGGCGCGCGCGGCGCTCTCAAGACCTGGAGCCGCCGCTGCACGATCGTTCCGGAGTTTGTCGGCCTGACGTTTGAAGTCCACAACGGCAGGGCATTTACGAAGGTGTATGTGAGCGAATCGATGGTCGGCCACAAGCTCGGCGAGTTTTCGCCGACCCGGACGTTCAAGGGTCATACGGCCCGCGTGGTGACGCCGGGCGCGGCCAAGGCGTAGTAAGGGAAGGTTTGAGCGATGGCTTGGACGGCAAAACACTGCTTCGCCCGCATTTCGTGGCGCAAGGCGCGGCTGGTCACCGACCTGATCCGCGGCATGCGCTGCAACGAAGCGTCCGAAATGCTGCGGTTCACCAATAAGCGGGCCGCGTTCTTTGTGCAGCGCGTGCTTAAATCGGCGATGGCCAACGCCAATGACGCCGAGGCCAACATGAGCCGCCTGTTTGTATCCGAAGCGCGCGTCGATGGCGGACCGATCATCAAGCGCTTTCGGCCGAAGGATCGCGGCCGTGCGCATTCGATTCAGAAGCGCACCAGCCACATCATCATCGGCGTGAGCGAAAGGGAATAACGTGGGTCAGAAGTGCAATCCGATCGGCTTTCGCGTCGGCGTCACCGAAGGGTGGAAGTCACGCTGGTTCGCGCCAAAGGCGGCGTTCGGCGACTTTTTGGTCGAAGACGAGAAACTGCGCAGCTTCGTCGAGAAAGAGCTCAACACCAAGCCGCCCTATGCCGGCGTGGCCAAGATCGAGGTCGAGCGCACTCGCGACGAGGTGAAGGTGATTCTTCATACGGCGCGGCCGGGCGTAGTGATCGGTGCGA
Organism: Phycisphaerales bacterium; assembly: GCA_016795025.1. Classification (GTDB taxonomy): domain Bacteria; phylum Planctomycetota; class Phycisphaerae; order UBA1845; family Fen-1342; genus JAEUIR01. The sequence goes on along the minus strand of JAEUIR010000171.1, from coordinate 5,619 downwards.
AGGGGGCGGACGTAGACAAGCTCCGCGAGCGGCTCGAAGACCTGATCGATCGCCGCGTGGCGCTTTCGATTCAGGAAATCAAGAATCCGGATGTGGATGCCCGTCTGGTCGGGTTGGCCATCGGCGAGCAGCTCAAGAAGCGCGCCAGCTTTCGCCGCGTCATGAAGCAGCGTTGCGAGGCCGCAATGTCCGCCGGTGCGAAGGGCATCAAGATCCGCATGTCCGGGCGGCTCGGCGGCGCCGAGATGGCTCGCGTCGAGACGCAGATGCTGGGGTCGATCCCGCTGCAAACGCTTCAGGCGGACGTGGACTTCGCGGTGACGCACTGCACGACGCCGTATGGCGTGATCGGAATCAAGGTTTGGATCTGCCGCGGTAATTATGGCGAGGAGTCGACGATTCGTCCGCCGGACAATCGGTTCCGCCGCCGCGTGCGTCGCTGATTTTTTTGTGGATCGCAACCGGCCGCGCCATGTTGCCCGGCCGCAGGTTTAGGAGCAGTCGATGGCTGGTTTGATGCCCAAACGCGTGAAGTGGCGCAAGGCACAAAAAGGCCGCAACGAAGGCAACGCGACGCGTGGCAACACCGTGGCGTTTGGCGAGTATGGCTTGCAATCGCTCGATCCGGGGCGCGTGAACTCGCGTCACATCGAGGCCGGGCGCGTGGCGCTTTCGCATTTTCTCCAGCGCGAAGGGCGCGTTTACGTCCGCATCTTTCCACACAAGCCGATCACGGCCAAGCCTCTTGAGGTGCGAATGGGCACGGGCAAGGGCGAAGTCGCGATCTGGACGGCGGTCGTTAAGCCGGGCACGGTGATGTACGAGATTTCGGGCGTTTCTGAAGACCTCGCCAAAGCGGCGCTTGGCCGCGTGGCGACCAAGTTGCCGGTTCGGTGTCGCTTTGTGACGCGCCGGCACAGCGTGTAGGAAACGGGCATGGATCATATTGACGCAACGCGAGCATTGAAGGTTTCGGAGCTGCACAACGAACTTGAGCGGCTGCGGCGCAGGCTGTTCGATCTGCGCTCGCAGGCAGTAACCGAAAAGCTGGAAGACCCGACGCAAATCGGCAAGACGCGCAAGCAGATCGCCCGCGTTCTGACGGTCTTGCACGAGCGCGGCGAAAAGAACATCGAGCAGACGCAGCGACACCTGACCGCGCAGGCGGTGCGGTCGAAGTAGTCCCCTTGGGCCAAGCGGATCGGACGGACGGATCATGACGGATTCGGAAAAACAGACAGAGCGAACGAGTCGCGCGACCCGCGAGGGAGTCGTTGTCTCGGACAACCGTGACAAGACGATCAAGGTGCGCGTGGAATATCTCGTCAAGCATCCCAAGTACGGCAAGATCGTGCGCAAGCGCACGGCTTTTCAGGTACATGACGAGAAGAACGAGGCCAAGGCCGGCGATCGGGTGGAAATCACCGAGTGCCGCCCGATCAGCAAGACCAAACACTGGCGGTTGCTGCGGATCGTTTCGCGCGGCTTCGCGGCGATTCCGGCGGGAGGGGCATAATCCATGATTACGCAGTACACGCGCATGGACGCCGCCGACAATACCGGCATCAAAGAGCTGATGGTCATTCAGGTGATGAAGGGCGGCGCAGCGAGCTGGGGCAAGCGCCGGTTGCGTCGCGGCAACGTCGGCGACATCGTCATGTGCTCGGTGAAGCAGTGCCTGCCGTCGTCGGACTTCAAGAAGGGCGAAAAGGTTCGCTGCGTAATCGTGCGCTGCAAGTACCCAACGCGTCGCGCGGACGGCAGCTACGTCAGATTTGACACGAACGCGGGCGTGATCGTTGATGCGGAAAACAATCCGCGCGGCACGCGCGTGTTCGGTCCCGTCGCCAGAGAGTTGCGCGAAAAGAACTTCGGCAAGATTATCTCGCTGGCCGAGGAGGTTTGGTAATGCCGGCCCATATCAAGAAAGACGACATTGTCCAGGTGATCGCGGGCGACCACCGCGGCACGCGCGCCAAGGTGCTGCGCGTGATGCCTGACAAGCAGCGCGTGATCATCGAAGGCGTGAACATGGTTTATCGCCACCTTCGCCGTACGCAGCCCGGCCAGCAGGGCCGCCGTATCCAGAAGGAAGCGCCGATTCATATTTCAAACGTGATGCCGATCGACCCGAAAACCAACAAGCCCACGCGCGTTCGCTTCAAGGTTGAGCGCGACGCCAAGGGCGCGGTGCTCGCCAAGAGCCGCATGGCCAAAAGCGGCACGGTGCTCAGCGAGCTGGTTCGCGCGTCGTCCGGGAAGGCGGGTAAGTAAATGATACCGCGACTCGCGGAACGCTATCGCAAGGAAATGGCTCCGGCCCTGGCCAAGGAATTCGGGCGCGACAACGTGTTGTCGCTGCCGCGGGTGACCAAGGTGGTGGTGTCGATGGGGCTGGGCAAGGCCGTCGCCGAATCCGGCGGCAAGACGCGCGAAAACAAGCGATTTCAGGAAGCCGAGCAGCATCTGACCACCATTGCCGGTCAAAAGCCGCTGGTCTGCAAGGCCAAAAAAAGCGTGTCGAACTTCAAGCTGCGAGAGGGCTGGGATGTCGGCTTGAAAGTCACGCTGCGCGGCCGGCGCATGTACGAGTTTTTGGATCGCCTGATTTCGCTGGCGATTCCGCGCGTGCGCGACTTTCGCGGACTCGACCCGAGCGCGTTTGACGGCCGCGGCAACTATGGCATGGGCCTTTCGGAAGTCGGCGTGTTTCCCGAGATTCACCCGGACAAGATCAACTTCCAGCAAGGCATGAATGTGACGATCTGCACGACGGCCCGCAACGATGCCGAGGCGCGCCGCTTGTTGTCCATGCTCGGCATTCCGTTCAGGAGCTGACGCCGATGGCTCGTTTGTGCCTGCGTCTGAAGGCCAAGGAAAAGCCGCGTTTCGCGGTTCGCGCTTATAACCGCTGCCAGTTGTGCGGCCGGGCGCGTGCGTACTATCGAAAATTTCACTGCTGTCGCATTTGTCTGCGAAAGCTGGCGTCGGAAGGTCGGATTCCGGGCGTTCGAAAGTCGAGCTGGTGAGGAGTAATCGAAGTCATGGCGCTATCTGATCCGATTGCCGACATGCTGACGCGCGTTCGCAACGCAGCGAATGTGCGCAAGGCCCGCGTGCGCGTGCGCCGTAACGGCGTTTGCCTGGGCATTGCCCGCGTGTTGAAGGAAGAAGGCTTTATTAACGACTTTCTGTCGGTGGATGACGGCAAGCAGGGCGAGATCGTGATCGATCTCAAGTATGGCGACCGCGGCGAAATGGTGCTTCAGCACCTGCAGCGTGCCAGCAAACCGGGCTGCCGCGTTTACAAAGGCTTCAGCGAACTGCCGCGCGTCCTCGACGGGCTGGGCATTTCGGTGGTTTCGACAAGCCAGGGCGTCATGAGCGATCGTCAGTGCCGCGCGAAGAAAGTCGGCGGCGAAGTCCTTTGCACGGTGTGGTGATAACGATGTCGCGAATTGGTAAAAAGCCGGTATCGGTGCCGTCATCCGTCAAGGTGGCGATCAAGGGCCAGGAAGTGAGCCTGTCCGGGCCGAAGGGCGCGTTGGCCTGGACCGCGCCGAATCGCGTCGCGGTGAAGCAGGACGGCACGACGCTGGTCGTGACGCGCGTCGACGACGAAAAACAAAGCCGAGCGCTGCATGGCCTGACTCGCGCGCTCCTGGCGAATATGGTCAAGGGCGTCGCCGAGGGCTATGAGCAAAAACTCGAGATTTACGGCACCGGCTATAGCTGCAAGATTCAGGGTACGCAATTGCACTTGAATCTCGGCTTCATGGGCCGCGGTGTCGGCAAGCCGGCGCAGTTCATGATCGATATCCCAAAAGGCCTGACCATCGAAATCGAGGCTCCACAGGCTCGCGGCGAAAACGAACCAGCGAAGTTCACTGTGCGAGGCCCGGACAAGCAAATGGTCGGTCAGTTTTCGGCCGAGGTGCGCAAGTTGCGCAAGCCCGAGCCGTACAAGGGCAAGGGTGTGCGGTATTCCGGTGAATACGTCCGTCGCAAGGCCGGAAAGGTCTTTGCGGGCGGCGGCGCCGGTTGATGATGTGTGGATGATTGTGCTTAGGGTAGCCGCATGAAATCAATGCAACTGAAACGACGCCGCCTCGCGACTCGCATGCTACGCGTTCGCAAACGCGTGAGCGGCACTTCGGAGAGGCCGCGCCTCGCCGTGACGCGCTCACACGCTAACATCACGGCGCAGATCATCGACGACATGGCCGGGCACACGTTGTGCGCCGTGTCGACGCTTGAGCCTGAAGTGAAAACGGCGGTCGGCTATGGCGGGAATTGCAAGGCGGCGGCCACGGTCGGCAAAATGTTGGCCGAAAAGGCCCGCGCCAAGGGTATCGAGCTCGTCTGTTTTGATCGCCGCGGTCGGCGTTATCACGGCCGGGTGAAGGCGCTCGCGGACGCGGCTCGTGAAGCAGGGTTGAAGTTCTAGTCGCATACGATCGAGAGAGTTTATGTCTACAAACCCGGAACAGTCTGTCGAGATTCAGGGAACCGATACGGCCGCAGGCTCCGCGCCTGACGGCGGCGGACGGGGACCAGGCGGCGGTCGCGGCGGACGTGGCGGACGCGGCGGCGGCGGTGGTCGCGGCGGCGGTGGTGGCGGCCGAGGTCGGGGCCGAGGCGATCGCGATGGCGGTCGCGGCCGCGAAGAAGACAGCGGCGGTTTTGAAGACGTTCTCGTCCGGCTATATCGGTGTGCCAAAGTCGTGAAGGGCGGCCGGCGTTTTTCGTTCGGCGCGCTGGTGGTCGTGGGCGACCGCACCGGCCGGGTCGGCTTGGGATATGCCAAAGCCAATGAAGTTCCGCAGGCGATCGAGAAAAGCGTCAAGCAGGCGCGGCGCAAGCTCATCGAAGTTCCGCTGCGCGGTACGTCGATTCCGCACCGCGTCATGGGCCGTTTCGGATCCAGCCGCATCATGCTGATTCCCGCCGGTCCTGGCACGGGCGTTATTGCGGGTTCCGCCGCGCGTGCGGTGCTGGAGCTCGCCGGCGTAAAGGACGTTCTGACGAAAGCATATGGCTCGACCAGCCCGAAGAATCTGGTCAAGGCCACGTTGGCCGGCCTGGGTATGCTTCGCTCGCGAGCGCATGTCGAGCGTTTGCGCGGCGTAACGATCGATGCGAGCGAAACCAAAGCCGAACCGGTGGCGGCGACGGCATAAGCGATAAATCGAATTCACACCGCATGGCTTGCGAATGGCCGTCGGGCGGTTTTTGAGGCGAATCAGCATGCAAATTCATGACATCACAAGTGCAGCCGGACGACACAAGCGTCGCAAGCGCGTCGGACGAGGCGAAGCCAGCGGCAGCGGTAAGACCTCCGGG
>JAEUIR010000171.1:0-266 GCA_016795025.1 Phycisphaerales bacterium | reverse complement strand
GGGCGCGGCCAAAAGGGCGCGCAATCCCGCGCCGGTTACGGAACGGGTTTGCTTTACATCGGCGGGTCGCAGCCGTTGTTCCGCCGTGTGCCGAAGCGCGGGTTCTCGAATTTCCACTTTCGCACCGAATATGAAGTGGTGAATCTCGACACGCTGGAAAAGAGCTTCCAAGCCGGCGATCGCGTTGATATCGACGGCGTCCGCAAGCTGAATCTTGTGCCTGGCAAGCTGCCCCACCTGAAGATTCTCGCGCGGGGGACGTTGTC
>JAEUIR010000170.1 GCA_016795025.1 Phycisphaerales bacterium | reverse complement strand
TGTTGCGGTTGGTTTTTTTCGCGGGGCGGGCCCCAATCCAATCCATCCAAACTCAACGATGAGTACCGAACATCACGGCGCTCGGCGAATTCGCTTGGCAAGAGGGGTACTCAGTCTTTCTCCGTTAGCAAGTCGCAGGAAGCGACTGTGAAGAAGTACATCGCGAATCAGGCCAAGCACCACAAGCACGAGGATTTCAAGACGGAGCTTCTGCGATTTCTCCGCGCGCACGAAATCGAGTTCGACGAGCGTTACGTGTTCGACTGAGCGGCGCCGCCGCAATTTCGCTCCACGGCCCCGTTTCGCGGCGCGTGCTGAGCCAGCGCAGGGCGTAGTACGCCGTCTTGTTATTTACCCACAACGGTGACGCAGACTTGGGAAAACACCGAGTTGGACACGCCCGCATTTGATTTGGCTGATGGTAGCGGTCTCGGCTAGCATACCGCCCCGGTTTCGAGAACCGCCGATTCCTGAGGCTGGACATGCCTGTCATCGCCGTCATTCCCGCTCGCTTTGCTTCCACACGGCTGCCCGGGAAGCCGCTGCTGCGCGAAACCGGGAAGTACCTGATCGAGCATGTTTACGACCGCGTTCGGCTTTGCAAAAACATCGATCGATGCATCATCGCCACCGATGACCTGCGTATCGCCGATGCCGCACGCTCGTTCGACGCAGAAGTCGCCATGACCCGGCCTGACCACGCCAGCGGAACCGATCGCATCGCCGAGGTAATCCGCGCCATGTCCGGACGGGATGACGACGTCGTCGTGAACATTCAAGGCGACGAACCCGAAATCGAGCCGCTTGATCTTGATCGCCTGGTGGTGCGTCTGCGGAATTCACCGGACGCGGTTACGGCCACGCTGGCAGCGCCGTTCGCGTCCGATGCGGACCCGCGCGACCCAAATTGTGTGAAAGTCGTTACAAATGCGCGAAGTTTGGCGCTGTATTTTTCCAGATCGCTGATACCATATCCGCGGGATGCGGATGCCCGGGCGACCTGGCTGCTGCATCTGGGCGTTTACGCATATCGGCGTGCGTTCCTGCTGTCCATTGCAAGCCTGCCTCAAAGCCGGCTTGAACAGATCGAAAAACTCGAACAACTCCGCGTGCTCGAAAACGGCTATGCGATGGCCGTCGAAGTGGTTGAACGTGCGGTTCCGGGCGTGGACACGCCGGATGATTACGCGCGGTTTGCGGATCGGTGGCGCAGCATGGAGCGATCGAAGCCGCCGCCGCCATAGTCAGGGAATGAAGCACTACATAAGACGTACTGTTTGCCGTCGGTTTTCGTGTAATTCACCGTTGGCTGCCTAAGATTCTGGAAGACGCTTCATGGACACGTTTTCGCTGCTTAGCTCGCTGCGCAACACATCCGGCGACACCGAGTTTTATCTGCCCACCCCTCCCGGCTATCAGCCCGGCCGTACGAAGTATGTCGTCGTTGTCGGCACGGTCATGAGCGGATTGGGCAAAGGCATATTTGCCTCGTCGCTCGCGAAGTGCCTTCAGGACAAACGGCTGTCCGTCGCGCCGATCAAACTCGAAGGTTATCTGAACATCGACTCCGGCACGCTTAACCCATATCGCCATGGCGAGGTATTCGTCCTCGACGACGGAACCGAGTGCGACATGGACCTCGGAACCTACGAGCGGGCCCTCGATCAAAACCTGACGCGCCTGAATTTTTGCACCAGCGGACAGATTTATCGCCGCGTCCTGGACCGCGAGCGCACCGGCGGCTATCTCGGCCGCGATGTGCAGATGATCCCGCATGTCACCGGCGAAGTGAAAAATCGCCTGCGCGAGTTGGCTGTCGCCAGCATGGCCGACGTCGTTTTTGTCGAGATCGGCGGCACGGTCGGCGACGTCGAGAATGCGTATTACATCGAGGCGATGCGCGAGCTCGCTTTTGAAGAGGGACCGAACAACGTCTGCTTCGTCGCGCTGACGTATGTCATGGAGCCTGCCACGCTCGGCGAGCAGAAGAGCAAGGCCGCGCAGCTCGGCATACGCTCGCTGATGCAATGCGGCGTTCAACCGCACATCATTGCGTGCCGCGCGAAGAATCCGGTGACGCAGAAAGTCCGCGAGAAAATCGCGCTTTATTCAAACGTCCCGCCGGATCGCGTCTTCAGCATGCACGATTGCGACACGGTCTATGCAATTCCCGAAATGCTTCGCGGGGCGGGCGTCGATCAGGCCGTGATCGACTGGCTCGAACTGCACCCGCGCATCGACGAAGAGTCCGAGCGCCGCGCCCGCGACGTCTGGACGCAGTATGTCAACCACCTGCGCCACGCCAAGCGCCAGGTGACGATCGGCATCACCGGAAAATACACGACGGTGCGCGACGCTTATGCGAGCATCATCAAATCGCTGGAGCACAGCGGCGTCGCGCTCGGCTGCAATGTCGAGATGCGCTGGATCGACGCCGGCGACCTCGACGACTCGACAGTCGAGGCCGCGCTGCGCGGCATCGACGGCTTAATCATCCCTGGCGCGTTCGGTACGCGCGGCGCCGCCGGCAAGATCGCCTGCCTTCGCTATTCGCGCGAAAACCGTCTGCCGTGCCTCGGGATTTGTTACGGATTTCAGATGGCCGTCATTGAGTTTGCGCGAAACGTGTGCGGCATGGACGACGCGAACTCCACCGAGATTGACACCGAATGCCGCTATCCAGTCATCAGCCTGCTTCCCGAGCAACGAAAAATCGAAGGACTGGGCGGATCGCTTCGCGTCGGCGGGCACGATGTAGCCATCACGCCGAGCACACTTGCAGCCGAGATGTTCGGCGAGAAGGCTCGCTTACGCTTCCGCCATCGTTACGAGGTTGATCCGCAGTACATTCAGCGGCTTGAAGCCGGCGGTCTGGTTTTCAGCGGCCGCTCGCCGCGCGCGGACATCATGCAGATCCTGGAATTGCCGCAGACCGTCCATCCGTTTTTCATGGGTACACAGGCACACCCCGAGCTGACCAGCCGCCCGCTGCGGCCGGCCCCGATGTTCCTGGGCCTGGTTCACGCCGCGCTTCGCCGTGTCGATGCCTCCACGCCTCCGCACGTCGATTTTTCACCGGCGCCGATCGAACAACCTGCGGCGCGAAAGGCCGAACAGGTACGGTAATCGTCCTCGACCGCCCCTGCATCCGCGCGTGCGCGAATGACGGAGACAGTTGGGCACGAAGCCGAACCTGGAACACGCGCGACCGGAATTTGCCGGGTTCGTAGCAGATGATTTAGAGCGACTAACAAAACTTTACTGCGCTTCGAAGCGACCGCTCCCTTACGATCGCGGCTCCGTTCTGTTCAGCGCACTTGGCGGGAAGCTGATGGCTACTTCTTGCGCGTCAGCTTAAACGTAGCGCCGCCGGTGCTCTTGCCATCCGTGTAGTGCGTCCATTCCTCCGTGATGTTGTTGTCATCCACAAACGTGAGAATCATGGAGTGCATGTGCGCACCCTTTTTCTCGTCCACATTCGTGCCGCCCGAAAATTCAAACTCGATCTTGTTCGCGTCCTTGCCGGGCCTGGCCTTCATCCGCGGCTGGTTGCCCATCGCGCAATAGTGCGTCAGCGTCAGCACGTCACCATCCAGGTGATACATCGTGATCATCTCGTGGTCGGAACCCGGAAACATCGTTTCGGCAACGGCACTACCGGCGCCCACTACGCGAAAGACCGACACAGTTTGGGCGGGTTTACCGGATTCGGGCTGTGCCTCAATCCACTCGCCGGCCAGCTTGCGCATTTTTTCGAGCACCGGATTTGAAGGCGGCGCAGGATGCTTCTCCTCCCCTGTCTTGTCCTGGCCGACGGCCACCGCGGAAATCGATATTAGCAGCGCTAGCATCGTCTTTGCCCAATTTTGTCGCAACATGCTCTGGTTCCTCACAGAATTTCGAATTCACCCGGCCGCTGACCCATCGGCGACCGTATACCGGTATTCTGTTCAACGTCCGATGATTTGTCTTTAGCGCGGTTCCCGGATTTCCGTGGTTTGCTCGCGGGGACGGGAACATGGCCACCGAATCGGAGCGTTTCGTTGAAGATCATGCACATTTGCGGTGCGCGTCCGAACTTCATGAAGATCGCCCCGCTCATGCGCGCCGCGCGCGCTCATGCCTCAATCGAGCCGATGTTGGTTCATACCGGCCAGCATTACGACGAGCGCATGTCGGACCTGTTTTTCAGGCAGCTTGATATCCCGGCTCCCGATCTCAATCTGGAGGTCGGATCGGGCAGCCATGCGCGCCAAACGGCCGACATCATGTCGCGATTTGAGCCGGTGTTGCTGGAGCATCGACCGCATTGGATCGTTGTAGTGGGCGACGTCAACAGTACGATTGCGTGTGCACTGGTAGCAGCCAAACTTGGCGTGAGAGTAGCACACGTTGAAGCCGGGTTGCGGAGCTTTGATCGCTCGATGCCGGAGGAAATTAATCGCATCTTAACCGACGCCATCTCAGATCTACTGTTCGTCTCCGAGCCGAGCGGCGTGGAAAATCTACGCGGCGAAGGCGTGCCGGAGTCGAAGATCCATCTGGTCGGCAACGTCATGATCGACACGTTGCTGGCGAATCGCGCCAAAGCCGAGACATCGGACATTGTGGCATCATTCGGACTGGTGCCACGCGGATACGCGCTGGTTACGCTCCACCGGCCGAGCAATGTCGATGAGCCGGGGGTGTTTTCGGGGATTCTTGACGCGCTAGCGATCATCCAGCAGGAGATGCCGGTTGTGTTCCCGATTCACCCGCGCACGCGCGCCAACCTGACCCGCCTTGGCCTGGCTTCGCGCGTTGCCGGCCTGACGGGCCTGCGGCTGATTGACCCAGTGGGTTATATCGAGTTTCTCAAGCTCACCTCCGAAGCCGCCGTCGTTCTGACGGATTCGGGAGGAATTCAGGAAGAGACCACGATTTTGGGTGTGCCGTGCCTAACGCTGCGTGAGAACACCGAGCGGCCGATCACGATCGAGCAAGGAACCAATCACCTGGTGGGCGTAAATTCGGATCGCATCATTGCAACCTGGCGATCCAGTCGCGCGGAACATCGGGCGCCGAAGCAGCCGCCCTTATGGGACGGATTCGCGGCCAACCGGATCGTGAAGATCCTCGCAGACGCTTGAAATCGGCGATTGGCAACCTGCAACGCCCGAACTAAGGTATATGCCTGAGTGGCGGATTTCCACTTCGCCGCTCGCGGGCCTCGTCAATTCATCCATTGCGGTAACAGTTTGCGAATTAAGCTGTTAACACACTCATTCAGCGAATGCTGAATAATCGAACGTCGCCCAAAGTGGCCCTTCGCGAGAAAGCCAGTCTTGCTACACGCACAAAGTCGAACTATGCTACGGCTAGTAGAAATACGAATGCTCGCGTTGCAGACGCGCTTTCGCAAAGATGAATGCCTATAAGATAAACGCCTAACTTGGCTGGAGTTATTGGCCAAGTAACGGCGACGCGCGATGGGATGGGGTGTGCGAACCTGCTTGAACCTGCGATCTTTTCCGCTATGGAAGGCCGCCGGGTCGCTTCATCAAAGAGGGATCGCCTCCAAAGCAACTAAGTCGTCAGCCGAATCTCCTTCGGCAAACGATTGATCTGATTCGATGCGCCGGCCACCAAACTGGCGAAATGGAGGTTTGTTTTGTCGCCACGCAACCCGACACTGCCCGCCCCGTTTGCCGAGCTTTCGGCCTCTGAGGCGGCGGAATCGTGTTCGTTGGCGGCTCCGCGATGCGAGTGTGGAAAACGCGCTCGGATTCGAACGCTAATCCGATATGAGGGATCTCGCGCGGTAATAGTGGACACCTGTTTTGATTGCCGATCCAAACTCGTCATTAGCGCCAATCGATCCGCAACGGGCATGGCGTTCATGCGTCGCGTCGTTTCTCCAACGCTGTTCGTTTCGGCGGGCGTCACGATTACCGCCGGAGCCGCGCCGGGCGACAATCTGATACATCATGGCTGGTCGGGTTTTGGCATCTATCAGGCCGTCGGCGTGTTGCTGGGCAGCGCTTGCTGCATCGCGGGGCTGGTGCTGCGCGTAGCACCCGCGGTCGTTCTGGGCGGAATCGTCGTTTCGGCCGCCGCAATGGCCGATTTTCTGGGGCTGCACGGATCCCCGGGATTCGGCTTGAAACAGCAGGCATTGTTGATTCTGGGCGCGAGTTTGTTCGTAGTGGGAATCATGCGGAGCATGCGTCGGTTCCGGGAATTGGCACCCCGCACTCAACCAGAAATGGCGGGGTAGACAGCATTGCAATCTCTATCCTGGTACTGGCGCCGCGTGCGGGCGATGTCCGCGAGCGAACTTTGCTGGCGGCTGCGCGGCGCGGTGCGCGACTCAGTCGATCGCGTGCGTTTCCGAAGCGTGGCACAGTCTGAGTTGGCCGACGGACTATTGACGCGCCGCGATGGTGCGCTAGGCGGCGGATTCGATGTGATGCCCGCCGGCCTCTCCGGGATTCTCCGTTCAAATCCGATCGATACGAGCTTGATCAACCGTGCGAATGATGCGGTGGCCGGCCGTATTGATCTCTTCGATCTTCCGCGAAAGTTCATTGGCGATCCTCCCGATTGGAACCGCGATCACAAGCACAATATCGCGCCTCCCCCGAGTCTGAGCCAGACGATCGACTATCGCTCGTTTGCCACGGTCGGCGATTGCAAATTCGTGTGGGAGCCAAATCGCCATCAGCACTTTGTCATCCTGGCGCGAGCGTTCCAACGAACCGGCGACCAGCGCTATGCAACCACCATCGCGCGTCAGATCGCCAGTTGGCTCGACCAATGCCCGTTCGCCCACGGCATGAACTGGCGCAGCCCGCTCGAACTCGGCATTCGGCTGATTAACTGGGTCTGGGCGCTGAGCATGATCCGCGACTCGGGCGCGATCGATGCCCGGCTCGCGGCCCGCATTCGCGAATCCGTCGCGCTGCACGTCTGGGAAATCGCGCGCAAATACTCGCGTGGCTCCTCAGCGAATAATCATCTCATCGGCGAAGCGGCCGGAGTATCGATCGCGACGGCTTATTTCCCGGAGCTACGCGGCGCTGCCCGTATGCGGCGCGAGGCTCGCGAGATTCTCTCGCTCGAAATCATGCGCCAAACTCATGTGGATGGCGGAAGCGCGGAGCAGGCATTCGGATATCACGTATTCATCACGCAGTTCTTCACACTGGCGGCAATTGTGGCCCGCGTGATCGGCGAGGATTTCGATCCCGCGCTCTGGAAGCGACTCGAAGCGATGTATGCATTCGCCGCGGAAATGCTGGCGGGCGGCGACGCTCCCAACTTCGGCGACGCGGACGACGGATATGTGATCGACCTCGGCGCTGACCCGCGCGACTTTCGCGAATGGTTGCCGGTGGGTGCTGCGCTGTTCAATCGAGCGGAGTTCGTAAGACAGGGATCGGATGCGATCGGCCCCGCACAATGGCTGTTGAACGCGGCGTCTCTCACGAACGGTGACGAAAGTTCGGCATTCGCGAGCGCCGCTTTCCGAGAAACGGGTATTTATTTGCTGCAATCCGGCAGCCGAACCGAACAAAACGCTCTGAGCGTACTGTTCGATTGCGGCCCGCTCGGTTATGGGCCTCTGGCCGCGCATGGGCACGCGGATGCGCTCAGCTTCACATTGCGCGTGAACGGGCGCGAGGTCTTCGCGGACGCGGGGACATACGACTATTTCACCTATCCGGAGTGGCGAGATTACTTTCGCGGCACACCGGCGCACAACACGATTACGATTTTCGGCCGAAATCAGTCTGAACTGCTGGGGCCGTTTCAATGGGGGCACCGAGCCGAGTCGCGCTGTCTGGAGTGGTCTCCGGCGGAATCGGGCGGGCGGGTCGCGGGCGAGCATGATGGCTATGCACGGATGGGGTTGGGCGTCATTCATCGTAGATCCATCACGCTTGATTCCGTCGGTGGCGTAATCCGCGTTGAAGATTGCCTGGTCGGACGCGCCGGTTTGCCGTTCGAGGTCCGCTTTCATGTGGGCATGGGTTGCCGGGTTGCTGAAATTCACGGTAATCAGGTGGAAATCGAAACCTCCGATGGCGATCGCGCGTTTCTATCGCTGCCCCGCGAATTGAAAACGCGCGTCATAGCAGGTGACAATCACCAGAGCGGAGGATGGGTCAGCCGTGGATATCACCGTCGCACAGCAGTCGCGACCATCGCCGCCGCCGGAGTGACCAGCGGCGACAACCGACTGTGCACGGAAATTCTCGTGAGCTTTCGAAGGCACGCATCCGCCCAAAGAATGGCGCAACGGCCTGGGTTGATCGGATCGGGGGCAATCGAATGATTGCAACCAAACGCGGACCGCGAAGACCCGCGGCGCTTTGCGGCGTCATCCTAGCGGGCGGTCATCGCTGGGGTGGCAACGAATTGGAGAGCATCATACCGCGCGCATTGCTTCCAATCGCCGGCTCGCCGCTGGCGGCTTATGCCCTGCGGACATTGCGCGCTGCGGGGATTCGCGAGATCATTATCTGTGCAACCAGCGCGACGCTAGCCATAGCGCGCGCGTTTGGCGACGGCAGCGATTTCGATCTCGACTGGGGCGGAACCTTCGTGTCCGGGACCGAGTAGAACTCGACAGGAGGCGGATCCTAGAGGGGCGCCCTCCGCAGGCGCCC
>JAEUIR010000016.1 GCA_016795025.1 Phycisphaerales bacterium | reverse complement strand
GTAGCACGCAATCGAACGCGTCTGACATGATCGCGTCGCCGACGGGAATGATCTCGAACGTGAGATCATCGAATCGCATGTTCGATTCCGCCATCATAAGCGTGTTCGCACCCCAACGCTGAGGTGGCGCTTCAAGCCAGCGCAGCGCGGCCGCGCCAAGCGTCATGGCGAAAAACAGCGTGACGACGAATCGAACGTTTCGATCAACGGGAAACATTAGACGATTCCTTTCGGAGCAGCAACATCGGGCGTCCTTGCCGCGATATACTTGGTTTTACTATTTGATTTATGCACTGGCAATCGCCCATGACTACGTTTTTTGCGAAAATTGACCGATTTTTTTCGGCCGCCACCCCGTCGCTCTCCTCGCATCGCCAGCGTGCCGCAGTCAATTCAGCCCTTCGTTTTTCGGCGTCGGGCGGCGCGCGACGGCCGCACCACCCGCGTACTACCCATCATCTCATCGGACAAACCCACGACCGCTTTGGCAAATTCCTTGCCCCGGCACTAGCCGTGGTGGTCATCGGGGGATTGCAGGCATCGCTGGCCGACGCGGTCGTCCTGCGCGGTAAACCCGCTTTCCGCAACGTCACCATCGTCGGACTTCGCGACGGCGGCCTGACGTTTCGAGGTCAGAGCGGTGAGATCCTCCGCATTCCATTAGTCGAAATCACAGAAATTTCGCTTGAGTCCCTTCCAGAATTTTCCAAAGGCGAACGATTCGCCGCGACCGAGGATTGGCCGGCGGCAGCAAGCGCCTACGCCGCCGAGACGCTCCCGGCCGAAGACTGGAAACGAACGCTGCTGATCGTCCGGGCATCGCGTGCCTACGAACACGCGCAGCGGTTCGCGGACGCAGTGCGAGCATACATCTCTTTGCTGCAACATACTGGGACGCAAGGGTTTATAAGTCCGCCTCGCTGTGCCGGCCCGCCCGGATCGGCCGAGAATGCAGAGGCCCGACAGGCGTTGGCAGAGGCGTTGAAAGCCGACACCGCTGGAGCGAGCGCTTTGCGCCAGCTTCAGACGGAGCTATCCATCATCGACGACCTCGGCGCCCCGGCGGCAACCTCTCAGCCCGCCGCCGAAGTGGTGAATTCAACCCGGCGGAGCCAATCCGGCCGCGCAACGCCCGCGCCCGCTGTCCGCCTGAGCGGCGACTCGATCGTGTTCGACGCTGTCGCCGCGGCCCTCGACGCCGGCGACGGTCGAAACGCGCTGCGCATGCTGGATCGCGTTCGCCCTCTCGTGCCACCAACCCAGGATCACCGCATCCGACTATTGGAAGCACGGATCCGCGTCAGTTCCAGCGATCCGGCCGGTGCCGCCGCCGACTTGGTAGCTCTGTCCGAAAACGCGCCGCCGGCCATCGCCTCCGAAGCGTTATATTACGTCGCGGTTGCTCATCGCCGGATGAACCGGAACGATGTGGCCGAGAGTACCCTGCGCCGACTGCTCGATGGCGTGAGCACGGACGCGAAGCTTCGGACTAAGGCGGAAAAACTGCTGCTTGAAGTTCGATCGACACAGAACATCAGCCGGCCAGAGGGTGAGCCGGGCGCGGATTCGAAATAAGCGACACATGACCGACAGACCGACCAGCTATTACCTGGAGACGTTCGGCTGCCAGATGAACGTCCTCGACAGCCAGCTCATCAGCGGTCAGCTCCGCCAGATGGGCCTCGGCGAGGCGCAGGACGCACGCAGCGCCGACGTGATCCTTTTCAATACTTGCAGCGTTCGGCAACACGCGGAAGACAAAGTGCTCTCGCGGCTGGGCGAGCTGCGTCACCACAAGCGCAAGCGGCCGGAAACAGTCATCGGCGTCGTGGGCTGCATGGCCGAGCGCGAAAAGCAGGGTCTGTTCATGAAAGCCCCGCACGTAGACCTGCTCTGCGGGCCGGGCGAGTTGAACCAACTTCCGGAATTGCTGCGCGAAGTGTGGGAGCGTCATGAGAAAGTGACCGCGCTGGCCGGCAGCCTCTCGCGCCGCACCGAAGTGCTCGCTCGCGCGATGGAGTACGACAGCCTCGAAGCGCTGGATTTGTCGCGCATGCCAGGCCCGGACGAAAGCGTGCTGCAATCGTATATCCGCGTGCAGCGCGGTTGCGACAAGTTCTGCACATACTGCGTCGTGCCGTTCACCCGCGGGGCGGAGCGCAGCCGTCCGCCGGACCATATCGTCCAGGAGGCGCGGCGACTCGCCGAACTCGGATGCCGCGAAATCACGCTGCTCGGCCAGACCGTGAATTCGTATGTTCATCAGGAAGAAGGTCAGCCGGTTCGCTTCGCAAAATTGCTGGAGCGCGTTGCGGCCGTCGAGGGCATCGATCGGGTGCGATTCGTGACGAGCTTTCCCGCTGATTGGGATGACGACATTTTTCGTGCGATGCGCGACACTCCGAAGCTGTGCCCATATTTGCACATTCCAGCGCAGAGCGGATCGGACCGCGTGCTGAAGCGCATGCGGCGAACGTACACCGTAGCCGAATACCTCACGCTGATGGACAAAGCCCGCGAATTTCTGCCGAATGTCAGTCTCGCTGGAGATTTCATCGTCGGTTTTTGCGGCGAAACCGACGCGGAGTTCCGCGAAACGATCGATCTCGTGCGGCGCGTGGAATACAAGAACATCTTTGTGTTCAAATACTCTCCGCGCCCCGGAACGGCCGCCGACCGTAATCTCGAAGACGATGTTTCATGGGACGTGAAAGGCGAGCGGAATCGCGAGCTTTTGGCCGTCCAAAGCGAGATCAGCCTGCGGCAGAAAAACGCGATGATCGATCAGACGGTTGAGATTCTGGTTGAAGGATTCAGCAAGGTCGCGCGCCGCCGGATGGCCCGTGAAGGGGCGGACGCCGCCGAGTGGCAGCCGTCGGAGCAGGATCGCGGGCAAGAAGTGCTGCGCGATACGGCCGGTGCGGGCGCGCACGTCCGGGCGCCTCGAACGGGCCAACTTGTGGGGCGAACGCCTGGCGATCAGATCGTGGTGTTCGACGGCGACGAATCGCAGATCGGCGCCATCGTCGCGACGCGCATCGAGAGCGTCACGCCGCTGACGCTTTTCGGGCGATTCGAGCATGTGGTTTCGCCGCGGCGCGCGCCGCGCCCTGAGCCACGCCCGCTCGATGAAAGGAATGCGCACGCCCACGCCCACCACGCGGGGCGTGTGACGTTGAGCGTGATAGGCGGCCAATCGGGTTGCGAGTCACACGACCGCGCCTAGCTCACGAGCACCACGGAACGCATTCGATAACGTCCCATTCACTCGATTCAACGACCGCTAACTATTTGCATGTCACGAAAAACACGAGTTCTCTCGTTCACGATCGCGATATTGTCACTGACCGAGCCATTCGACGTTGAATCGCCACGCGCGGCCGAATAAACTCGGCAGCGGTTTTGTGGCGAGCGCTTTGTCGGATGCCGACCTCATCCGCACGAAGTTCGGCCGGCCGCGCCTGGGAGAGTCGCGACACGGCCGATGGACCATCGCTCGCCACCCCATGCACTGAAATCTTTCGGAAGGAAGCTTGGAATGAAGCGAGCGCTCGGTCTGTTGTTTTCTCGATCTGTCAGGGGTTTGGCCGTCGTGGCTGTTACGGCGGGGTTGACCGGCGCGGCGTATGCCGGCGGCGGCGATCCGCCGACCGTAACCGTGATTTACCCCAACGGCGGCGAATCCGCGCCGAGCGCATCGACGCAGGAAATCCAATGGACGGCCAGCGATCCAAACGGTGTCGTCTATGTCAACATTCATGTTTCTTTCGATAACGGCGCAACCTGGCAGGCCATCGCGCTGAACTACTTCAACGGCGGAACAATTTCGTGGGTGGTGCCGAATCGCCCCACGACTCAGGCGCTGATCCGCGTCGAGGCCCTGGACTTCGCCAACAATGTCGGCTCGGATGTGAGCGATTCACAATTCACCGTCGTCAATTCCGCGAGCGGACGCCTGCCGACAACGCTGCGCGATTTTGATTTCCCCGGGAGCCAGCCGCTCGACCCGACGCCGCTCAACGACCCCTCATTCTGCCAGACGTGTCACGCCGGCTACAACCATAACGTCGAGCCATTCCATAATTGGAAAGGCAGCATGATGGCGTACGCGTCGCACGATCCGGCCACGAAGGCTGCGATGTTCATCGCTAATCAGGACGCGCCGGAGGCCGGTGATACGTGCATTCGCTGCCACGCCGGCAACGGCTGGCTCGCGGGCCGGTCGCAACCCACGGACGGATCGGCGCTGTTCGATGACGTCGACAAAGTTGGCGTGAACTGCGCACTATGCCACCAGATGGTCGATCCGCACTATGAGGAAGGGGTAAGCCCGCCGGTTGATGAGGAGATTCTGGCCGGCATCGCGCATGCGCCGGGCGATTTCAGCAATGGGCAATATGTAATCGACCCTGCCAGCACGACCTATCGCGGCCCGTTCACTGACACAGTCTGCGCCCACACGTTCATTCCATCGAGCTTCCATCGCGAATCGGCGATGTGCGGAACGTGCCATGACGTGAGCAACCCCGTGCTTTCGCGCGATCCGAACACGGGTGAGGTGACGGTGAACGCCTTTGATGCGGCCGCGCCGACCATCAGCCCGCGACATCTTTTCGCCGAGCAGCGCACGTACAGCGAATGGTTTTTCAGTGCATATAACTCACCGACAGGCGTCTATGCGCCTGAATTCGGCGGAAATCGCCCGAACGTTTCGAGCTGCCAGGATTGCCACATGCGCGATGTCACGGGCCGCGCGTGCTTTTTCCCATTCGCGCCGGTTCGCAACGATCAGCCGCTGCATGATTTGTCCGGCGGATCGACGTGGATGCTGAGCATCATGCCCCAGGTGCTGGGCCCCGAGCACCCGTTTCTGGATGTGGCCGCGATCGACGACGGGATCGTTCGCGCTCGCTACATGCTGCAAAACGCGGCCGACTTGTCAGGCCAGCGGCTCGGCGAGTTGCTGAACGTGACCGTGACGAACCGCACGGGGCACAAGCTGCCGACCGGCTATCCCGAAGGCCGGCGCATTTGGGTGAACGTGAAGTTCTATAACGCAGCGAACACGCTGGTGGGCGAATCGGGCGCGTATGACACGGTGACTGCGGACCTGACCCATGACGCCAACCTGAAGCTCTACGAAATTCGCATGCACGTGCGCGAGGACATCGCGGCGCTGTCGGGCGTTCCCGCCGGCACAGAGTTTCACCTGATTCTGAACAGCGAGGTGTCGAAAGACAATCGCATTCCGCCGCTGGGCTTCACGAACGAAGACTACGAGGACTTCGGCGGCGCGCCAATCGGTGCGACGTACGCCGACGGCCAGAATTGGGATTCGACGCTATACCCAATTCCGCCCGGCGCGGTCCGCGCGACGGTGAACCTGTACTATCAATCATTCGCCAAGGAATATGTCGAATTCTTGCGCGACAATGGCGGCACGGACGGGGCGTATTTCTATGACCTGTGGGACGACAACGACCGTTGCCCGCCGGAGCTGATGGCCACGATCAATGTTCCGTTACTGGTCGGCGACCTGAATTGCGACGGCCTGTTGAACGCCTTCGACATCGATCCGTTTGTATACGCGCTCACCGATGCCTCTGTTTATTATGCGGAATATCCAGATTGTGACTGGTATCTGGCGGACACGAACGGCGACGGCGTCGTAAACAACTTCGATATCGATTCGTTTGTGTTGCTGTTGAGCGGCGGCGGATAAGTCGGCGGCAGGATGCGTTTGAGAATGCCGGGCGCACCCGGCATCTGCAAACACGCGGCGCGAATCGCGCGCGTGCCGCTCGGAAACGTCGCCGATTCGCCCGTCGGCAGCCAACGACCGCGGACATTACGGCTAATCGCTCTCGCTCCCCGGCCGAACGAGATCGTATTTCTCCATTCGATATCGCACCTGATCGCGCGACATACCGAGCCGCGCGGCCGTCCGCGTCACGTTCCATCCGTTTTGCTGCAATGCGCTGAGAAGCATGTCCCGCTCATAATTCTCCACATCGCCGAGCGCGTCGCGCCGCGCGTCCTCAACCACTCGCGCAGTGGCGGAATGGGATTGCGGTTCCGCTGTAGGCCCGCGAGCGGCGTCACCGCCCGTTTGCGTCGCGGTTTCGGGGCGCGCGAGCTCCAGCGGCAGATGAGAAACCAGAATTTCAACACCGTCGCTCAATAGCACCGCGCGCTCAATCACGTTCTTCAATTCGCGGATATTGCCCGGCCAGCGATAAGCCGTGAGCCGATTCATCACCTCTGAAGATACGCCGGGTCGGCCCACGCCGATCTGCCGGGCAGCGCTGACTACGAAGTTCTCGACCAGCGCAGGAATGTCCTCGCGACGCTCGCGGAGCGCCGGAATTGTGATCGGCACGACGTTAATTCGGTAATACAAATCCTCGCGAAACGCGCCGCTTTGCATCGCTTTGGCCAGATCGCGATTCGTCGCCGCGATGATCCGCACGTCGCAGGCGATCGTTTTGGTGCCGCCGACGCGCACGAACTCGCGCTCCTGCAAGACGCGCAACAGTTTCACCTGTGTCGCCGCGTTCACATCCCCGATTTCATCCAAAAACAGCGTGCCCCCGTCGGCAAGTTCAAAGCGGCCCGGCTTTCGGCCGGTGGCGCCGGTGAACGCTCCGGCCTCGTGCCCGAACAACTCGCTCTCTAACAGCGCGTCTGGCAGCGCCGCGCAATGCAGCGCGATGAACGGCCGATCTGCCCGTTGACTGTGGCGGTGAATCCAGCGCGCGGTGATCTCTTTTCCCACGCCGGTTTCGCCGAGCAGAAGCACCGTCATCGACGTGCGCGCGGCCTTCTCGCACATTTGCATGACATTCAGCCACGCCGGGCTGCGCCCCATCACGGGCTCGTCTGCGCGAGCGCTCTCCAAAAGACCGCGATTTTCCTGAAGCACGGACTGGTGTCGCTGCGCATTTCGCGCGCTGACCGCCGCCAGATTCGCGAACACCTGCAAGACGTTCAGATCATGCTCTGTGAAGCGCTGCTCACCGCGTTTGTTGATCACTTCGACCACGCCGATGGTCTGACCGTCCAGTTGCAGCGGCGCGGCGATCATCGTTCGCGTGCGAAAATCAGATTGCTGATCGAATCCGCCGAAGTGCCGCGGATGCGCGGGGACGTCGGCGATCAGCTCCGGCTGCCCGGTCGAAGCGACCATTCCCGCGATTCCGCGATCGGCATCGAATTCCTTGCCGAGCAACTCATCGGCACGAATGCCATGTACCGCACGAAACACGAGCTTTCTGCGGCGCGAGTCGAGCAACAAAAGTGAACTCGCCTCGGCTTTCAAAACGCCGGCGGCGCATCGCACGATGGCCTGAAGCACCTCCGACAAATCCAGCGACGCGCTCATGGCCGTGGAGGCTTCCACCAGCGCCGCGAGCGTCGCTTCGCTCAATTCAAAGGGTTGTGATGGAGATACGTTGGTCAACTTAATCCTGCGATCCAACCTGTTAGAAAATCCGACGATGGCCGAAAGTGTAGCCGCGTCCCGATACCCTGCATTACCCCGCCTGATTTTTTGCCGCAGCGCTGGCCGGCATGCCGATAATATTATCAACTGGTTCTGCCCGATGCAGCATTACGAATCACGGGGTGGAGGCATCGACCAGCAGAATGCTCACCGAACGCCGATTTAGGTCGAACCTGCGGCGAGGCCCGGCGTAATGAGAGGAAGAACCGTGGAACCGCGCGCCGAAGACCAGCATTGGGTCGATTACCTTGCCGGACGGCCCGGCGCCTTCGACGCGCTGGTAGCTCGCTACGGGCCTGACCTGTTCGGGTTTTTGTATCGCTACGTCGGTGACGCAGCGCTGGCCGAAGACCTCGCCCAGGAAACGCTGTTGCAAATCCACGTGTCGGCGGCGTCGTTTGACCGCTCCCGCCCCTTCAAGCCGTGGATGTACACCATCGCGGCGAACAAGGCCCGCGACTTCATGCGGTCGCGCGGACGTCGCCGTGAGCAGTCGCTCGACTTCGGCAGCGAAGACGCCGACGCTCCACCTGCGGCCGCGATCGTGCCGTCGAGCGAGCCCGGCGCGGTCGAACGTGCCGACGAAGACGAGCGCCGCGAGGTCGTGCGCGGACTGATCGCGTTGATGCCGGAGCATCTGCGGCTGATTCTTGTGCTGGGCTATTACCAGCAACTGCCGTATGCCGAGATTTCCGAAATCCTCGGAATCCCTGTGGGCACGGTGAAGTCAAGGCTGCACGCGGCGGTGACAAATTTCGCGAAGCTCTGGCACGCTCGCGCTGAGACTTCGCCGTCGGGTGGTGGCTGATGGACACGGAAGATCGCCCGATCCCCCGTCCGCGGCGCACGCGCTCGACGTTGCAGCGGCGGGCGGCAATGCCGCGCTGGGCGAATCGTTCGAAGTTTCGGAGAACAGACATTATGTCCGCCAATCGTGAATTCGAATTTGACGCTCGACTGGTCGATCTTCACCTCGGCCGCTTGAGCGATTCCGAGCGCGATCAAATTCACCAGCGGCTCAGCGAAGAGCCGACGCTCGCAGCGCAAAATGAACTGCTTGCTTCGGTATTCGGCGCGCTGAACTGCCTGCGATCTGACGCTCTGCCGGCGGGTTTCGGGGAGCGCTTGCATGAGCGCATCGCTGCCACGAGCGCTCCATTTCGCGTCGTAGCGGCAGCGAGCGAAACGGCGGCGACAGGCGCCCGGTCGCATTCAAACCGTGATAACCGCGAGTCATTCCGCTGGGTGCTGCGCGCAGGAAACTTCCGTGATCTGATCGCCGCCGCGGCGATGATCGTGCTCGTCATCGGCATGGGCGTGCCGGCCATGTTGCACATGCGCGAAACCAACCACCGCATCGGCTGCTCGGCAAACCTGGCGCGGCTCGGTCAGGGTCTTGCGGCGTATGCTTCGACATTCAATCAGTCGCTGCCTTTCGCCGGATGGGGAAGCTGGAATAGCTGGCAACCAAGCTCGAATCCGCAGATGCAGGTCGTTCAAAACCGGCAGCACCTCGTACCGTTGCTTCCGTCCGGAACGATTGATCGCAAATGGCTGATCTGCCCTTCCACCAAGGACATTCCGCTCGCAAACAACCAGCGCGTCATCGATGCATCGAACCTGAGCTACGCTTATCAAAACATGGCCGGAGTACGGCCGTCTCTGGCGGACAATCCGAATCTGGTTGTGCTGGCGGATGACAATCCGCTGTTCGACGACGGCCGCCCACTGGTTGATCTTCGCGTGCGGCTCGGCGTGGCCGACCCGGCGTCCGTGAACAGCCGCGCTCACGGCGGTTATGGCCAAAACGTGCTGACGTTGAATGGGCGCGTGGTGTGGTCAGACACGCCGAATGTGGGCGTCAACGGCGACAACATCTGGACGCTCGCGAATGTCCAAAGCTACACGGGCCGCGAAGGACCGGCGACGGCGACGGATTCGCACCTGCTGAAGTAACGCTGAACTTTGAACGAAGTACGCTGAATGCCCTATCCCCGTGTTCTTCAATCTACGTAACGCGACCCGTGTTTTCGTTCTGCACCCATCGTTCATCGTTCTGCTTTCATCGGTTACGCTTCCTGACATGACTACGAAGAGCGCGATGTTCCGTCCTCCCGTGCTTGGCGGCGTCATTCGCGTAATGATGGAGGCTGCCAGGCGTGGTTTTCAGCCGACGGACGAAACCTGGGCAAATCTCGGTCAAGGTCAACCGGAAATCGGCGAACTGCCCGGCGCGCCGCCGCGGCCCGCCAACATTCCGATCGCGCCAGGCGACTTCGCTTACGGGCCGGTTGCCGGACTATCAGAGCTTCGCACCGCAGTCGCCGCCCATTACAACCGGCTGTTTCGCGCCGACCGACCATCGCAGTACACCGCGGACAACGTCATCATCTCGGCCGGTGGACGCAGCGTTTTGACGCGAGCCATCGCGGCGCTTCAACAGACGCGGCTCGGCTTTCTCTCGCCGGATTACATCGCGTTCGGAGACCTGACCAGCGCATTTCGCGATGTCAGCCCAATGTTGATCGGCCGCACGCGCAGCACGAATTTCAGCTTGACTGCTGACGGTCTCGGCGACGCGGTTCGCCGGCACGCGCTCGGCGGCGTGATTTTCAGCAATCCGTGCAATCCGACTGGGCGCTGCCTGATTGGCGACGAACTCGCAGCCTGGTGCGAAACAGCGCGCAGCCTGGGCTGTACGTTGCTCGTGGACGAGTTTTACTCGCACTACATTTGGAGGCCGGTGGGCAGCCGGGGGGACGGTGGACCGGTCAGCGCCGCCGAATTTGTTGATGACGTTGATCGCGACCCGGTGTTGATCGTTGACGGTATCACGAAAAACTTTCGCTGCCCCGGTTTGCGGCTGGGCTGGGCCATCGGACCGACCGATGTGATTCGCGCAATGACCGCCAGCGGCAACTACACCGACGGCGGCGCGCCGGTCGTGATTCAACGCGCGGCGCTGGAGATGCTCGCGCCGGAGCGGGCCGATCGCGAATCAGCGGCGATTCGCCGGATGTTCCGCGAAAAACGCGCGCTTGTTCTGGATCGCCTCCACGACATGGGCATAGCCCCGGTTCGCGAGCCGGAAGGTGCTTTCTACGCATTTGCTTCGCTGGCAGCGCTGCCGCCGCCGCTGAATGACGGGTGGGAATTCGCGCGGCAAGCGCTGGATGCCCGCGTGATCGTCGTGCCGGGCGAGTCATTCGACCTTGCGTCATCCATTGATTCGCGGTTGCAGCCGGACCTGAACGACTTCGTCCGCATTTCGTTCGGTCCTCCGGTCGGCATCGTACGCGCGGGGCTTGACCGCCTCGCAGCGCTGATCGGCGATCACAGACGTTGAAGCGAATTTTTGACGAGACCCTCGCGGGGAACCATTGGCCGCGCTTCCGCCGAACAGTTCGATCCATCAGATGCGTGTCGCGCGGCATGACGGCGGCGCTCGCGTGTCTCTCGCCGCCGCGCTGCTGTTGAGCGTGCTTTTCGGTTCGTTCCTGCTCATCAGTCCGCCCAGCGGGCAGTCGTACATCGGCGCGATCGATTGGTCACCGACTTCGATGCTGCATCGCTTCGTCAGGCTCATGTCGCTGGGCGAGACGCTTCACACCGCGCGCGGCACCGAAGTGAAAGACATTGTCGCACAATTCGGCGCTGCATTGCTTGTTCTCGCGCTCGCGGCGCGGTCCATGCGTTTTGACCTGATCGGCTTCTGGCGCGACGCGACGGATCGCAATGCCGCGTGGGCGCAGCTATTTCTGCTGCTCTGGGTGGGTCTATCTTTCGCAAGCGCGACCTGGGACGCGCAGCCTGACATCGCGCTCGGCCAGTCCGCGCTTTACCTCCTCGGGTTGATGCTCGCTGTCAGCATCGGCGGGCTGCTGCGGCAACGTGAGATTCACGTCGCGCTGTGGGGTTACGTCACAATCGCCGCGTTCTCCGCGGGCCTGTGCATCTGGTACTTCTACGAGCGCAATCCGTATCATCGACCGGGTTTTCCGATCGGCAACCCCAACACAATGGCCGCCAGCATCGTGCCGGCCACGATCATATGCATCAGCATCATCGCCCGCTCCATTTGGGACATGCTTCGCCGGCGCAAACGCCCGCACGTGGCAGCAATCGGCGCGGCGCTGATCGCGCTGGCGCTATTGCTGTGGTGTCTGACGCTCACCAACTCGCGCGGCGCGTTGCTCGGTCTCGGCGTGGGAAGCGTCGTGCTGGTGCTGCTGCTGGCCGGAAGCCGCGTTCGAGTTCTCGTGGCGCTCGGCGGGCTCGCCATGCTGATTGCCGCTTCCATATGGGTTTATTCGCACAGCGGCGATATGGCCATGGGGCGCGGCGCAAGCGTCCGCGCGCGATTTTATTACTGGCGCTACGCCGTCTTACTGTGGGAGCAACGGCCGTTGCTCGGCCACGGTGCGGGGGCATACGCGCGGCTCGCAAATCAATATTCGCTGCGCGACCGCGCGCTTGATCCCGCCGCATTTGCCGACGCAGATTGGACGGCACACGCACACAACGAGCTTTTCGAGATTTTTGTGGACATCGGACTCGTCGGCGGCGTGACATTCGTCGCAGGGCTGCTGGCGACATTTTTCGCCGTGATGGGGCTGATCCGAAGAAGACCGCCGCCCGCGATCCGCTGGCTGATCGCGGCCATTGGCGCGGGAGTCGCTGCGCTCGCCGCCGATTCGTTGGTCAGCCCCGGCCTGCGCCTGGCCGTTGTGCCCACGGTGATGTGGATGTTGATCGGGCTGGTGTGGGCGTACTGCCGCGAGCGCGCCGAGCATGACGCGCACGAGCGACAGGCTCTCGGCGCTGGGCCGGTTGGATCGCCAGACGCGGCCAAGTCGAGAGGGCTCGCGCTTGCGATTGCCGCCGTTGCCTTGGCGTGCTTCGGCATTGCATGGTTAAACACGACCGGCGTCGTCGCGGAATATGCGGCGATGACCCACGATCAGAGGGATGATTCAACTACCGACGCCGCGGGTGCGTTTTCATCGGCCAATGCGATCGCTCAGCGGCGGCTGATCGATCCCGTTCGGCGATTATTCGCGGACGAGCGGGCTCTCCGCTATGCATTCGAAAACACGCTGCGCCGCTTCCTGACGCGAACCAGTCAAGGCACAAGCGGCGAAGTTTCGTCACGCCCAGATCCGCAATCGCTCGCGCGAAATTGCGAGTCACTATATCAATCCGCCCTCAAGCTCGACGAGCGAGCACCAACGCTCGGACGCACGCTGCCCATCGCCGCGCGGGCAGCCGAGATGCTCAGCGTGCTGAACGGGCCGACGAGCGAAGCGGCAGCACTGGAGTGGCGCAATCGCGCGGAAGCTGCATGGCGCAACCAGCGACTGCGCTATCTAACCGACGAAGAAGCGCTGTTGTCGCTTGCGATGAACTATCCAGGCTCGCTCACAATGCGCATCAGCTATCTGCGCGACGCGCTGCGTAATGGCCTGGCCGGCGATGCGTGGTTCACGGCCTATGAACGACTGTCGTCGCTTGCGGGGTTCGATGACGACCTGGCGCGATTCGCGCATGCTGTCGGCCCGATCGACCCGCGCACCGATGCCGATTCGATTCTGCTGTCGTTCGCGCCGGAGGCGTATCGTCTCTTTGCGATGCGCGCCGCGCGGCGCGGCGAAATCTCCGCGGCGCTCGCGGCGACGCAGCGATCCATCGATCTATACACGGCCGTGCAGGCTCGATTTCCGCTTCTTGCGTCGGTCGCGCTCGCCGAGCTGGCCGATTATGCGTTGCTGCAATCACCGGCCGACACAACCGCAGCGGCGAGTAATCTGCGACGTGCGATCGAGCTGTTGCCGGCGATCCAGAAGCAACAGCGCGACCTGCTGGCTCAGCCCTATCGGCTTCGACTGGTCGCGGTGCTCGCGCTCGCGGGCGAACCGGGCAAGGCGCGTGAAGAGCTCGCACAGCCGGGCGAAACGGCTATCAATCAACTGATCGCCGATGGTTGCGTCGCGAGCGCGGAGCGACTTTCGCGAATCAGCGGTGGGCAGGCCGAAGCGGCTGACGCGCTGCGGCGGATTGCGGATTCCGTCAGCCGAGGCGAATAGTCGAATCGCCGCCTGGCGATCAGAGGCGGAATGACTCAAACGCCCGCCGGAACCGCGAGCCCCTCGGCTCGCAACTCGCGTCGCGCGATCTCCATATCCGATTCCACCATCATGTGAACCAGGTCGCGAAAGAGGACTTTGGGCTTCCAACCCAGCTTCATGCGGGCCTTGGCGGGATCGGCCAGCAGAAAGTCCACCTCTGTCGGTCGGAAATAGCGCGGATCGATCTTCACGAAATCGCGATAGTCGAGCTTGAGCGCCGAAAACGAGACTTCGCAAAGCTCGCGCACCGAGTGCGTCTCCCCGGTTCCGATCACGAAATCATCCGGTTCAGTGGCTTGCAGCATCGCATGCATCGCTCGTGTGTAATCTCCCGCGAAACCCCAGTCGCGCTTCGCTTCGAGATTGCCGAGGTAGAGTTCTTTTTGCAGCCCGGCTTTGATTCGCGTGGCTGCCCGCGTGACCTTACGTGTCACAAACGTCTCGCCGCGGCGCGGCGATTCGTGATTAAATAAAATCCCGTTCGTCGCGAACATGCCGTATGCCTCGCGGTAATTCCGCGTCACCCAATACGAAAACACTTTCGCCGCGGCATACGGGCTGCGCGGGTCAAACGGTGACTCCTCGTTCAGCGGGCGACCGGCGGCGGAGTTGCCGAACATTTCGCTGCTCGACGCCTGATAGAAGCGAATCTTCGGATTCACGTCGCGAATGGCTTCCAACAGGCGCAGCGTGCCCAACCCGCCCACGTCGGCCGTGAATTCCGGTTGATCGAAGCTGACGCGCACGTGCGACTGCGCCCCGAGGTTGTACACCTCGTTTGGTTGCACCTTGTTCAGAATATGCCGCAGGCTCGCGCCGTCTGACAAATCGCCGTGATGAAGCTTCAGACGCGCCGTCGGCGTGTGCGCGTCCTGGTAAAGATGATCAATCCGGCCGGTATTAAACGAACTCGATCGGCGTATGACGCCATGCACTTCGTAGCCCAGTTCGAGCAATTGCTCGGCCAGATACGAGCCGTCCTGCCCCGTGATGCCGGTGATCAGCGCGATGCGCATAAGCTCTCCTTGCAAACGTTCGCGGAGGGCCATCGTAAACCGAATCCGGCGTTGAATCGACTACCCCGGCCCGGCGCGAACCGGCCGAAGATGCTCAAGGTGCTCCGGTTTTTGTAGCGCCATTTTGAGCATGTTGGTTTTTGGAGACCAATGCGAGACCAGTGGTTGGCGAATCGTTGCGCGACAATTCACGTGCATGCGCATCTCCTGGGAAGATGCTAGATGGCGAGAGCGCGTTGGCAAATGGCGAACCGCAGAATGCGGGGGAAATGGCGGATTTTGTCGCAAATGAGCGGGTGGGAGGAACAAGAGGTCAAATGGTCAAGGGAAGGATCGGGCGGAAAGAAGAAAACGACGAGGCGGCACGGCCGCGAGGATGGCATTGCACGGTGGTGCGGGTGTTCGGGGGCCGAAGCCGCCTACGGACCCGCCGATGTTCGCGACCACGCAACCGGCCTCCAACGTTGACCGCGTCCGCCCGGGCGCAAAGCAGTAACCTCGCTTACCAGTGTTTCTTGAAAACTGGGCAGCGCCGCGCAGGACATCGTTCGCGCAATCGCGGGTTTGTTCGTGTCAATTGGCCTTCGTTCGACGCTACATCGCCTCAATCGCCATCGCCACGGCATTCCCGCCGCCGAGACACAACGAAATTACAGCTTTCTTCGCGCCGCGCTGCTTCAGCGCGTGGGCGGCCGTGCCGAGGATGCGCGCGCCGCTGCAACCGATCGGGTGGTCGAGCGCGAAGAACAGCTCGCGCGGCGCGCCGCCCGACGTCGCATGCGACACGATGCGCGCCAGCGGCTTATTGCCGCAGCGCGACAGACCCTTTTCGCTCGCGCGATACTCGCGTGATGGATGGGGGGTAATTTGGATTTTCGGCATGATCGCTTTCGCGATCGGCATCATGTGGTTCACGTTGATGCGCGAGTTCGCACGCTCAATTTCATCCGTTCGGTCAACTCATCCGCAGTCATGCCGAAGACGACGCGGCGTCGCGCTGAGCTTTGTGCCCCGCACGACGCCGTGTTCGACTTGTGGCCAGCACGGTGAATCTCAACCGTACCGACCAAAGACTTGATTACGCTTCGTTCATCATCCGCCCGTCAGCAGCGCCACGAATGGATCGATGTCGAAGTTGTTCAACAACCCGTCGCCGTTCACGTCGCCGTTCATGATGTTGCACGTCGGATACGTCGCGGCGTACGCGGCCGGATCCGTAAGGGCCAGCACGAACGCATCGATGTCAAAGTTGTTGACGGTACCGTCGCAATTCATGTCGCCGAGCATGTTGCCCACGCCATGGCAAATCGGGATCGGGATGCATTTCACCTGTGAGCAACATTCAATGAAGTCCACATTGTGAATGCTCATCCGGATGCACAGGCTCGACCCCGGCGTCGCGCCGCTGATTGTTACGGTGAACGGGCCGGCGATGCCCCATGCGGGCGTCGTCGGCAGATCGATGTAATCCGGCGTGACCGTAACGCTTGTGCCCGGCGGCTGGGGAATCAAGAACATGTGCTCGATCGCGCCCGGCGTCAGATTTTGCACGGTGAACGTAAACAGCACGTTGGCCGTGCCGTCATTCGCGCAGTCCACGCGGCACACCGGGAACTGCATGCAATCGCAGCGCGGAATGTCCACGCAGTGCTCAACATGGCAGCATTCGTCGACGTTCGCATCCGCGAGAATGATGTCGAAGCAATAACTGGTTTCCGGCTCGACGTTGGTGAGCGTCCAGGTAAAGCAGCGCGTTTCGCCGTTCAGCATCGGTGGGTTCACCACGATGACATGCGGCACGGTGATGGCGTCCGGCAGCAGAATGTACTGTACGGTGACGCCCGATTGGTTCGTGAAGCAAATCTGATACGTGTAGTTGCCGGTCGGACCTTCCGGCCCGATTTCGCACAGAATCTGCTCAGACGTCACCGCGAGACATGGCGGCGTGCATGAGATTTCGAGGCAGCCTTGCTGATACTTGTCGCCGCCGATGGTTTCCTGATCCATGTCGATCAATACGCCGTTGGTCATGGGCGTGCCGCCCGTCAGCGGCAGGCCGCAAATGCCGTACAGCCGCTGTCCGCCAGACGGACCTGAGTCGGGCGGATCCGGCGCGAATTTGATCGCGTCGCCGTTGGCCCATACCTGCACCTGCGTGTTCGGCGGCGCGTCGTAATTGAAGCCGACGCCGCCGGTGGCCGAATTCGGCACGCCGGCCGCCGCCGAGCCAACCTCGTACACGTCGGACGAGAGAGCCCATCGGCCGTCCGATCCGATGCAATACTTCATGACGCGCGAACGGTGCGACCCGCTGGTCGAGTCATCCCACATCGTGCGTTCGGCGACCAGCATGCAGCAAATGTCGGTGAACGCGATGTCGGCCACGGGGTTCGACACTTCCGCGCCCGCGCCGGGGCCGAGACCGGGGAACGCCGGCAGCGAGATTTCGAGTTGGGCCGTGCCGATGAATTCGCCCGTCGTCGCGTCGATGGCGATCGACCAGATTTCGTTCGCGTGCGAATAATCCGGTGAGGGGCGGTTCGTCTCGGGTCCACCAGCGAATCGGTCGTAGTCTTCCCACCATACGCTGTAATACAGCCGGCCGCCGTTCGATTTCACCGCCCAGACGCGCTCGCCCAGCGGGCACCAGCCGCGCGGATCCGCCGGTTCCGGCGGCGATCCGATCCAGGGGTCAACCGAGCCGGTGGCATGATCAAACGAACTGAGAATGTTGCCGGATTTATCCAAGCGATAGATGCGGCCGTCTTCGAAATTCGTGACGTACAGGCGATCGGTTCCGCAATCGAACGCGATTTGGCCCAAACCGGGGTTGAGTTCGCTCGCGGATGGAACGCTGACGAATTTCGTTCCCGGCGACGATTCCGTGAAATTCGGCAGGTTCGCGAATAGCGAAGCCGCGCCGGTGTTCGTGTCGATGCGATAGACCGATCCGGATGTTGAGCCGGTGAACGTTCCAATCACATCTGAGAAGCGGAAGTTGAATACCGAATAGATTGACGTGGCGGCGAGATAGATGTTTCCATCATCATCAAGCGTGACGCCAAAGACCGTTCCCAATCGATCCTGCGTCCACATCTGCGCGGGCGACGCCGGGTAGAACGGCGCGGCGAACCAGTTAAAGCCGATCGGCGCACCGAGCTCTCCGGACAAATCAACGACATCGACGACGTGATTCGTGAAAACGCCCGGTCCGTCGCTACGTTCCTGCGTGACCACGGCGACCGTGCCTGTAAATCCGGTGAAACGCGGAGCCTTGCCGCAACAACCATCACACAGCGGCGGTTCAGGATTGCCGGGGCAGGGCTGCGGACAATCCGAGCCGGCGCATGTGATCCGAAATTGGCCCGCCCCAGGCGCGATCCCCGGCGGCGTGCCGATCTGGATCAAATATTGCTGGCAGCACACGACTTCGCAGTTGATGAGGCTCTGTCGGCCGCAGTTGCCGCCGGCGTCGTCATTACAGCAAAGCGCCGGCGTGGCCGGGTCTGGGCAGGGATTGCACCCGCCCGGATAGAACGCGATCTTGGTGTCCACGGTGGTCAGGAAACAAGTCTCGATTGTGACCAATCCGGTGCAAGGAGCCGTCCAGCAGTACCAAACGTCGCTCATGATTTGCGTCCCGGTTGGGCCCGCGCAATTCGGGTTGCTCTGGCCCTCCGGGCCGGTGGTGGCCCCGGTCAGGTCGAAGTTGAACACCCCGTTGCCCGTTATCACGGTGGCGTTGGAGCAAAGGTCATTTGGCGGCTGCGCCCATGCCGCCAGTGCGCCTGTGAGGACGACGATCGCCGTACAGCACATGCGCCTCCGCATCGATGTGCGACAGTTGAACATAACTACGGCTCCTTTCAAGAGTTGACGTACCGATACGGCCGGGCGATTTCGACTCGAAACGGCCTGGAGATCCCGGCTGATACCGGTTTCAGGTTAAGAGCGTAAAGCGAGGCTGCTCCCGGCGGAGCGCGGCAGAAAAAATCGAGAAATTCGCTATTTTGTGATTTTTCGCCGAATATATTGCCGTGCTATATATAGTTGTGCTATAGTATGCGTGGCTGAAACCGGGGACGGCAGCGGCTTAGCGGGCGCGAGGCGGCGTTGGCGTGCCGTGGTCATGGGAGTTGCCAGTGACGTTTGATCGCGAGCTACTTCGAGGAAGTCTGGAACTGATGGTTCTGGGCGAGTTGCAGAGCGGGGCGCGCTATGGCTATCAGATTCTGACGTCGCTTTCGTCGCGATCCTGCGGGCGTGTCAATATCAAGGCGGGCACGCTCTATCCGATCCTGCACAAGCTTGAGCAGGAGAGTTGTGTGCGAACATGGTGGGATGAGCAGGGCGGGCGCGATCGAAAGTGGTATGCACTCACCGAGGCCGGGGAGGCGCGGCTCCGGCGTAACGCGACCGAATGGTTCGATTATGCGGCCACGGTGCAAATGTTGCTCGCGCCGCTACTGGATTCGCTGAGCATCGCGCGTCCGGTTGTGGCGGATAGCGGGCAGCCGCCCGCGCGATTGCCACAAGTGGACGCTCAGGCGTTGCGGCCGCCGAATTCGCGAGATTTTTGATTCCAATGAACCACCACAACGAATTCGAATCCTATCTGAATTTGTTGACGCGCTTCCTGCGGCTGAGCGCGCGGGAGCGCGCCAGCATTCGCCGGGAGCTTGAGTCGCATCTGGCCGAGGCAGTGGAAGACGCGATCGAGCGTGGCGTTCCCCGTGAAGCGGCCATTCAACAGGCACTCGAGGAATTTGGCGACGCCGCGGAACTGGCGTCGCGGTTTCGACAAATCGGAAGAACCAGGAGATGGGTCATGCGTTCGACGGCAATCGCTGCATGTGCATTGGTGATGTTCGCGGGTTTCCATCTTTTCGCGCCGGACCGGCAAATCGGATCGCTCGCGGCGGGCGATGAGGCTGCGCAAGGCTCCGGCGGCGCGCGCGGTCCGCAGCCGGCGGTTTCGCGGGACGAGCGCCGAGACCAGCTCGTCGAGGAGGATGAGCGCATCGAGGCGGCGCTCAGTAAGCCAGTGGAACAGATTGAACTGCAAGATGTGCCATTCGAGCAGTTCGTCGAGTGGCTGCAAGCGCAGACGAACGCGAATGTCGTGGTGCAATGGCGGGCGATGGAGGAAACGGGCGCGATACCGCGGGATTTCCCGATCAGTCTGAAGCTCCGCAATGTCTCGCTATCGCGCGCATTGGACCTGATTTTCGCGGCATCGCGCGACGTGGAATTAGGATACGCGATTGACGACGGCGTGCTGGTGATCGGGCCGATGGACAGCCTTGATCATCGCTTGTCGCTTGTCGTATATGACGTGCGCGACCTGCTCGAATCCATTACCGAACCTGCGCAGGCCGGCGGGGCTGCCAGCGCGGACGACGCCAAAAGCTCCAACACGGTGAATTGGGGATCGATGGGGCGCGGCGACAGAGGTTCGAATGCGACGCAGAATGCCGTCGCTCAACAACAGTCGTCAAACGCGGTGAACGCGGGAACACGCGCACAATCAGAGCTTGGAGCGTTGATCGTGCACACGGTTCGTCCCGACGCATGGGACGGCAACGGCGGCCGCGCCGCCATGCGATTCATCAACGATGCGCTGGTGGTGCGAGCGCCGAAATCAGTGCATCGTGAGTTGAGCGAGCTTCTGGAAGGGCTACGAGGCGTGATGCACAAGCGCGCATCGCGATAGCGCTGAAGAATCAACATAGGAAGCTCCGTCCATCCGCGGACGGAGCACCTACAACCCCTTGTCTCGAAGAATCGTTTCCAGCTTTTTGAAGCAGCGGGCGCGTGTGGGGCCGATGCTGCCGATCGGCATGTTCAGCGTCACGGCGACGGCCTGATAGTCGGGTGTTTCGGCCTGAAGAAACAGCACTTCGATCAATCGGCGGCACTTTGCATCGAGGCAACACAGGGCTTCGCGAACGATCTGCCTTCGCTCCAACTGCTCGATCTCGGCCTCATCGGGCTCACTCGCCGCCGCGTGCTCATCGACGGGGGTGTATTGCATGGCGCGGCGTCGATTGCGCCAGCATTCTCGATATGTGGTGCGAATAAGCCACGCGGCCAGCCGCGACTCGTCTCGCAGCGTATCGAGCTTTCTCAAAACGATGCCGAACACGGTTTGAAACACGTCGTCCGCGTCGGACGCGGTCATTCCCATTTTCGCAGGAACCGAGTAAACCAGTCGTCCGTAGCGCTCGACGAGCGCATCCCACGCGCCCTGCTCACCGCGGAGACAGCGCTGAATAAGTTCGTGTTCGTCCTGCGCCGCCGGCGCGCTGAAGTCAGCCATGCGTGTCCATGATTGCGGAGCGTGCCCGGTTCCTCGACAATCGGCTGGCCGAAATGATAATCCAAGTGGGCGTCGGTGCGCGGCATGAAACATGATTTAGCCTTATTGACTGTTTTGCCGGCCCCTGACCGGGCAAACCGCTTCGGCAGGGCGCAATGAGCCTGTCTGAGCCAGAGCGATACAGCAGGCCGCTTCGATTCGCCATCGTCGGGTTGTTGGCGAACGCTCTTCTTGCCGGCATCAAACTCGCCGCTGGAATCCTTGGCAATTGCTATGCCTTGATCGCCGACGCGGTGGAAAGTTTTGCGGACATCGGCTCTTCGGTAATCACGTGGACGGGTTTATCACTCGCCGCGCGACCGGCGGATGAGAATCACCCGTACGGACACGGCAAGGCCGAGGCGGTCGCGGCGCTCACTGTTACGATCATGCTCTTCATCGCCGGTGCCGGCATCGCGATTCAGGCCGTTCGCGAGATTGCGACGCCGCATCAATTGCCGGCGCCGTTCACACTTTGGGTTTTGGTAGGCGTCATCGTTGTCAAGGAGGCGATGTTCCAGTTGGCGCGGCGCGTCGGCCGCGCGAGCGGAAGCGCGGCGATTCTCGCCGACGCGTGGCACCATCGTAGCGATGCGATTACATCTGTGGCCGCGGCGATCGGAATTTCCATCGCATTATGGGCGGGGCCGGGGTACGAGGCTGCTGACGACTGGGCGGCTTTGTTCGCGGCCGGCGTCATTCTGGTGAATGCGGCGCAACTGATTCGGGGGCCGCTGCATGAGCTCCTGGATGCGGATGCGGGGGAGATTCGCGATCGCGTGCGCGAATCGGCCCTGGGAGTCGCCGGAGTCCGAGGGGTCGAAAAAGTGTTCGCACGAAAAAGCGGCTTGCGGATCTGGATCGACATGCACCTCGAAGTTGATCCAAATATCGATGTTCGCGCAGCGCATCGCATCGCACATGACGTAAAAGATCATGTGCGGCGGAAAATGCCGGAGATCGCGGACGTACTCGTACACATTGAGCCGGCCGGAGAGTCGGCATAGGCCGGACTGTCGACGCGGGCTGCGCAAAATCGCGCGCCGTCTGTGGAATCTTACGATTTGGCCAGGTTGTTCATCATCATTTTTTTGAAGCGGCGGGATATGCGACCAACGCCCTCGACCAGCACAAACTATGGTCGAATGCCGGTAGTTTGCGACAGCGTCGTGTAACGCTTCGTGCCGATCGCCCACTCGGGCACGCCTTCCGGCCAGACGGAAAGCGAGATGGAAAAATCATCGTCGAGATTGCTGTACTCAAAGCTCAGTGCTGAATACCAGCGCGGATATTTTCGGATGATTGCAAAGGATGTCTCGCCGAGATCGCCGCTGTCCACATCGAGCCATACGCGGGCGGACGTGATGTATTTTTCGTTGAGTTTGTAGTTGAACCCGCCGCCCACAAGCGACATGTGAATGTCGCCCGCGTAACGCGCGCCGACGAAGTATGACGTGCGCGGATTGCGCTCAACCGCGATCGAAACATTGTGACGATCAAAGCTGCGGTCGTTCAGGTCGAAATTAAAGTCGTATAGCAGGCTGGTGGTGTCGCTCACGCGATACATGAAGTCGGCCGCGATGTAGTTTCGCGAGCGGCTGTTCTCCGGCCGAAGCGGATTCACGTAGCCGTTCGACTCGTCTTCGCGCCCGTTCACATTTCCGAACAAGCCAGTTTCGATATTGAACGTGATCCAATCGACGGTGCGGCGCTTGTCGCCGACGCCGCGTTTGGTCTGCCATGTTTGTTTGAGCGCGGCGCTGAATCCGTAGAAATCGTCGATGGTCTCGACGCCGTAGTCGAACGGCGTAATCAGTTCGCTGCGCGTGTTGCTGTGCGACCACCATGCGACGAACTCGGGTTTGATGATGTGTCGAACGCGATCGACGTCGAGCAACTCGCTACGCGCGTCGTCGTATACACGGCTGAACATGGTTCCGCCGCGCATGCCATACACGCCCAGCCCGCGCCACAAGCCGCCCTCGTCGAGCGGCTGGCCATCCCAATAGCTGCCGCGCACGGAGCCGAACGGGACGAGATTCACCGGGCCGAGCTTCAGCGGAAGCTCGGCTTCCTGTCGAATGTCATTGCGAAATGTGACATCGGAATTGCTCTTGTTGTCGAGCCGGTCATCGTCAAAGAAACGCCGATCGTCTCCGCGATAACGCACATTGCCGATGCGCGATTCATGATAAAGCACGGCCGGATCGAGAAACGTATCGCCGATTCGGCGGTAGGTCAGATCAGGCAGGTGCTCGGTCTGCGTCACGAAATCCAGCGTGCGCCAGTTTGTCAGCAGCGAGATTCCTTCGACGCCTTCGCCGCGCTTCAGATACAGCGCGGTCTCCTGATCCTTGCCCTCGAACCATTCGCTCTTGCGCCATTCCTCCAAAAAGTTCGGATCGCT
Source organism: Phycisphaerales bacterium (assembly GCA_016795025.1). Classification (GTDB taxonomy): domain Bacteria; phylum Planctomycetota; class Phycisphaerae; order UBA1845; family Fen-1342; genus JAEUIR01. Next base: position 14,707 of record JAEUIR010000016.1, on the reverse strand, counting down.
GACGTACGAGAATTCGATGGTCGCTTCCCAATGATTCGCGAGGTAGTGGCGGTGCCGCCAGAGGATGCGGCCGCGGTTTTTGCTTTCGGGCTTTCCGTCGCGCAATGGGCCGAGGCGATCTTCACCATCGTCGTAAATGTAATAGCTTCGAAACAGGCCGTAGTTGTCATCGCCCGCGTAATCGACATCGATGCCGACCCCCGGGCCGCGATCGCTGAAATAGTCGAGCCGCAGCGTCGGGTCGAAGCCGGGGGGCCGCTTGAGCCCGAGCATATTGAGCAGATGCCACTGCGTTTCCAACTCGAATCCGCGATTGTCGCCATAGCCGATGCGGAAGTTGCGAATCAGCGACTCAGTGGTTTCGAAATCACCCTTGCTGTAGGGCCAATATGCGAGCGGCATGCCCTCGATGTTGAACGTTGAGTCCTTGATTTCATACGTTCCCGCGACGGTATCGACCGCAGCCCCGGTCACGCCGCGCGGCGTGCGATCCTCGAAATTCACGTGCTCCGCGCCGATGTGGTAGTGCGGCGTGTAGAACTCGCTCGTGGTCAGCCGGGCCTGATCGGCCGAGTATTGCCGGGCCGAAAGCTGTCGAATCCGGGCCGCGCGAATGTACAGCGGAATGCCGCGATCGGGCATATCGGCGCGAAACACCGCGTCGAGAATCAGGGCTTTCTCGTTTTCGAAATCGTAATAGAGCTTGCGGGCGCGAACGAAGCGCTCGCCGGCCGTCAGCACCACGTCGCCTTCGAGATACACCGCACGAAGCTCGCCGGCGATCTGCTCCATCGGAGATTTCGGCATGCCGGACGGGCTCGTTGTTGGTTGCGTCGACGTGCCGGATGGTTGTGTAGTGGGTGTCGCGCTTGCGGAGTCGTCGCCTAGAAAACGGCTCTCAGCCCCCTGCGCCGGGAAAATCACGCAGCGATCCGCCTCGATTTCGATCATTGGTGAGTCCGGCGTACCGCTCTGTGAGAAGTAAACACGGCCGCGCGACACGATCACGTTTTCGCCATCGCTAGTTGTCGCCGGCTCGACCGACTCAAGTCGATAGCGAATGACGCGCTGCGGCTTCGGCTCATCGGGTTGCGCGACGCGCACCGGGCCGGAAGTCGTGGAGATTTCGGCGATGGCGCGGCCGGTCGCGCCTTCGATCGCCGCGCGATCCCGTTCGGCTTCCTGATAGAGCAGGCTGCTTTCAATGTTTTCGGTCGAGGTGGCGTCGGATAGCTTGATGATGCGGCCGAACGTGCGCAGATTGCTGACCAACAGCACGCGATCCTGCGTGATCGTGCCCGCGGCCTCTTCAACCATCGCTTGCTGCGCGAGGTATGCGGTTACTTCATAGAACTTCCGGCCGTCCTCCGGATTGGCGGCCGGTCGAATCCACACTACGGCCTCGGCTGACGAGAGCTTTCGCGGGCCGAACGTCATTTGAAAACCGCCCTGCATGACGATTGCGAGCGTACCGTCATCGCGCTGCCACTGCCGGGCATAGCGGGCGCGCATTTCAATGTCGCGCTCGCTGATGGTCTCGGGCAGCAGCGGCACTTCGGGCAGATCAACCTGGGCGGTTGCTGTGACGGGGAAGATTGAAATCAGCAGTAGCAATGCCGCCGACGCGCGACGCGGAGCCGCGGCGAGCGCGCGACATCGGGCGCGGCAATGACCTAGGATGATATTGATATTGAAGCGCACCAGCCTCACTCAAAGCCGGGTGAAAAGTGACAGGCACCGCGCCGCGACTGGCCGCATTATGCGGTACGCGGCGCTGGGGTCAATGGCGGCGCGCGAGATTATCTCGATTGGGTCGGCGTCAGGTTTGTGGGTAGCATCGGCTTCCAGCCGGCGCGAACAGAATTCTTGTCGAGCGCAATCAATGTTTTCGCACCGCCGAGACGGCGATGCTCCCCGTACCCACAAACTTGACGCCGACCCTCTCAATTGCGGAACGGCGGGGAGTTCGTGAATTGATTGGATTATGCGGAATTCGCGGCGGAGGCGACGCGCAGATAGTCCGTCTCGGCGAAAAGCGTCTCGGCGAAATAGCTGCTGCGCACGAACGGTCCGCTGGCAACGGCTGAAAAACCCATGTCGCGGGCTTCTTCGCCAAGCTCGTCAAATTCCTGAGGCGTGTAATAGCGGTTGACTTCGAGATGTCCGTCGCCGGGCTTTAGATACTGGCCGATTGTGAGCATGTCGCAGCCCGCGTCTCGCAGATCGCGCAGGGTCGCGCGAATCTCATCGCGCGTCTCGCCGAGTCCGACCATCAGGCCGCTCTTGGTTTGAATCTGCGAGCAAAGCTCTTTCGCGATGCGAAGCACGTCCATTGTTCGCTCGTATCGCGCCGCAGGTCGGGCCGCCTTTTGCAGCCGCGCCACGGTCTCGATGTTATGGTTGAAGACTTCCGGTCGGGCATCCGTAACAATCTTGATGAGCTCGCGCTTGCCGTGGAAATCCGGCACGAGCACTTCGACCGTGGACTGCGGCAGCTTGTGTCGGACGGCCGTGATGCAATTGGCGAAATGCGTCGCGCCTTCGTCCGGCAGGTCGTCGCGTGCGACGGACGTGATGACGACGTGGCGCAACCCGAGGTGCGCGGCGGCGTCAGCGAGACGCTGCGGCTCGTCAATTTCGACTGGCAGGGGCTTTTGCGTGTTGATGGCGCAGAATCCGCAACGGCGCGTGCAGCGGTCGCCGAGGATCATGAATGTCGCGGTGCCGCGGCTCCAGCATTCGACGAGATTCGGGCAGCGCGCTTCCACGCAGACAGTCGTCAGCTTCAGCCCGCGAACAAGCTCCTGCGTTTTCATCAGTTCGTCGCCGGGAGGAAGCCGCTTCTTCAGCCATGATGGCAGACGCTTGCGCGGCGCGCTCTCCGCGTTGATGACGGGCAGGTTGACAGAACCGGTGCTCATGATGGTAAATACTACATCGACAAGCTGGCCGCGGCCAATGAACCAATTCGCAACGTCCGGTGCGTCTTTTCGGGCGCCGCCGGGCAACCGCGACTGACCATCTGCGGCCAAATTGCGGCGTCCGAGCCACGCGGTGCGGAGATTTCATGGCGGATTCGATCATCCAGTTCTTCGGGCGATTACATCCGATGGTATTGCACGTGCCCATCGGCGTTCTTGTGGCGCTGCTGATATTGGAACTGGGCATTGCATTGCGGCAGATCGAAATTGCTCAGCGAGTGCGAATCGCGCTGGCCGGGTTGCTCGCGGCATCAGCGGTGGTCGCTGCAATGACCGGGTGGATTCTTTCCAACGAAAGCTCGTATGGCGGCGAAACGCTCGATCGGCATTTTTGGCTGGGGTTGCTGACGGCCGGATTCAGCGCTTCGCTGTTCGGCTGGTCGTTTCGCCCGCGATTCTATGGAGCATATATCACAAACCTGTTTCTGATCGCCGTTGCGATTGCGGCTGCCGGACATCTTGGCGCGGAGCTGACGCACGGGGCGAATTGGCTGTGGGCGCCTTTTCGCCCGTCGCAAAGGCCGGCGGCGCAGCCGATGCGAGCCGCGTCCGCGGCGCCCGCCACGACCGCGCCCAGTCAATACTCGCTTGTCGTCGCCCCGATATTTGAAAAGCACTGCGTTGAGTGTCACGGCGAAGAAAAGAACAAGGCGCGCCTTCGCCTGGATACCTACGAAGCAATCCTGGCCGGCAGCGATCAAGGCGCGGTGATCGACCAGAATTCGCCGGCGGAGAGCGAACTGCTGCGGCGTTTGTTGTTGCCGTCGGAAAGCGACGAGCGCATGCCGCCGGGCGAAAATCCGCCGCTGACTCCGGAAGAGCTTGACGCCATTCGGGCGTGGATCATGGCCGGCGCGAGTCGCTAGCGCTAGCCGCGCGGCTCAGGATTGTTTGCGCGAACGTCGATTGAATTTACAAAATCCGTGTGCGGCCTGTCGCCGTAGTTCGAATCGTGAGAAAATGACACTCGTGATGGAATCACCAACGACCCCATTTGGTCCGACCGAAGCGGATGCGCTTGCGCTCGACGCGGCCGATCCGCTACGCGGGTTTCGCGACCGGTTTTCGTTGCCGCGCGGCCGTGACGGAGCGCCGCAGATTTACCTGTGCGGCAATTCGCTGGGTTTGCAACCCAAAGCCACGCGCGACGCCGTTCTGGCCGAATTGGACGATTGGGCGCGGCTGGGCGTCGAGGCCCATTTTCACGGCCGCCATCCGTGGTATCCATATCACGAATTTGTGCGCGAGACCGGAGCGCGGCTGGTCGGCGCGCAGCCGCACGAAATCGTCTACATGAACAGCCTGACCGTCAATCTTCATTTGATGATGGTCACGTTCTATCGCCCGACCTCGGAGCGATACAAAATACTGATCGAGGATGCCGCGTTTCCTTCCGACACATACGCGGTGCGCACGCAAATCCGCATCCACGGCCGCGACCCGGACGACGCGCTGCTGGTCGCGAAGCCGCGGCTGGGCGAAAAGGCGATTCGAACCGAGGATGTCGAAGCGCTGCTGGAGCGAGAAGGCTCGCACATTGCGCTGGTGTTGATGAGCGGCGTGAACTATTTCAGCGGCCAGGTGTTTGATATGCGGCGCATCGCGGCGGCTGCGCGTCGGCACGGGGCGCGGGTTGGTTTCGACCTGGCGCATGCAGCGGGGAATGTGGAATTGTGTCTGCATGACTGGAACGTCGATTTCGCCGCGTGGTGTACATACAAGTATCTGAACAGCGGCCCGGGCGCGGTGGCGGGTTGCTTTGTGCATGAACGCAACGCGCGCGATGCGTCGCTGCCCCGTTTGGGCGGCTGGTGGGGCAACGATCCCAAAACCCGCTTTCGGATGCATCTGGAGCCGGAATTTGTGCCGGTTCCGACGGCCGACGCGTGGCAATTGAGCAACCCGCCGATCCTGGCGCTCGCGCCGGTGCGCGTTTCGCTTGGGATATTTGACGAGGCCGGCATGCCGGCGCTTCGCGCGAAATCGGAAAAGCTCACGGCGTATCTTCAGTTCCTGCTGGATCGCATGCCGAGCGAGCGATATACAACCATTACTCCGCCTGAAAAGTCGCAGCGCGGCGCGCAGTTCTCGCTCTTGGCGCATGACCGGCCGCGCGAGTTGTTCAGAGAGCTTGAGGCGGCCGATGTCGTTTGCGATTTTCGCGAGCCAAATGTCATTCGCGTTGCGCCGGTGCCGCTCTATAACACGTTTCATGATGTCTGGCGGTTTGCAAAGGTGCTGTCGAAACATGCATAAGTTTGGTTGCTTCACGCATGCGTTACGGATCGTCGCGCTGTTCGCGTTTGTCGCGGCGATGGTAGGCTGCTCGGTGCACTACGTCAGCCCGTGCCCGGAAATCAAGCGCGTTCTCGACGCCCAGGCCACTGCCTGGAACCGCGGGGACATCGACGAGTTCATGCGCTATTACTGGCGATCCGAGGAGTTAACCTTCAGCGCCGGCGGCGCGACGCAGCGAGGCTGGCAGGCGACATATGACCGCTACAAATCGCGCTATCCAAATGCCGAGCGCATGGGCAAATTGACATTCAACGAATTGCACACCATGCCCATCGCCGGGCATGACGATGCCGCCCTCGTGCTTGGCCGCTGGCATTTGGAGCGTTCGCCGGACCCGGTCGGCGGAAATTTCTCGTTGGTGATGGTGCGACAGAATGGCCGTTGGGTGATCGTTCACGATCACACCAGCGCGAATCCACCGGCGAGTGGAAACTAGTATTCCGTCAACCATCATTTGTCGGGGAGCATCGGCGTCTCGCCGGTGCGCGCCTGCTCAGCCATCACGGCTCCGTGCAGATGTTGTCGGTTTCAAGGTCGTCCCCCAGACAAAACGCGAAATCGCCGGCCGTAAAAACACCGTCACGCCATGCGCGGCCGTTGCCCGACCCGGAGAACTCCCATAGCCATGTCGTCGCAAGGCTGGTATTCGAGATCTCGACCCAGTAGCAGCGTTGGCGCTCGACGAAGCACCGGGAATGCGATGCGCGATACTCGCGCTCAGGGTGTAGACCCTCGATCGTATCACCCGTAAATTCTGAAATGACGGTCAATGTACTCGTGCTTTCATCATATGGGCCGCAAGCGATGTCGCCAGGCGCACCGTCTTGCGATGAATAAATGACAACGCGAAACGTTGTCTCGCTCTCTTCGCCGTCAATCGCAGCGCCGCGCCAGCATAGCTCGTTCAACCTCGCGAATCGACCGTCTCCGGAGCACGGCGAGCAGTCGCCAGCGTTTATGACGTCGATAAAATGGTCAATGTCAAAATTGTCCACATGGCCGGAGCAGTCGATGTCGGCCTGACAGGATTGATCGCCGTTTCGCAGTGCGTCAACAAACAGATCGATGTCGAAGCTGTTGACGAGACCATCGCCGCTGGTGTCACCGCCGCAGCAGCCGATTCGTGCGAGTTGAAAATCGTCCGCGCAAACGACGACGCCGGCGCTGCTGATCCGGCCGCCGCTCTGATCGGCGATCTGGCAATTTGCGGCCGGAAACTCGCACACGCCTCCGGCGCAGACGCCTTCGCGGCAACTCAGCAGCGTCAGCGCGAGCCCAAGCGGCTCGAAAGCGAATTTCATTCGCGAGCGTATTTTCATCGTTTTCCTCGCAGCCCCCACGTACAGGGGCATCGTACTCGAATTCGCGTGAATACCGCTACAATCCCGCTCGTCCGGAAAACCAGTGAATCAACCGAGGAGCTAAGCCCCCATGCGGTTTTCGATCCGATCTGTTTTTGCCGGCTTGCTGGCGCTCGCGGCGTTTTTCGCAAAGCCCGTTCTCGCCGATGAATTCGACCTCGTGGTGATTACGCCTCACAACGACGCGATTCAGACCGAATTCACCACGGCGTTTTCGAAACACGTGGGACGCCCGGTGAAAATTCGCTGGTTCATGAAGCCCACGGGACAAGCGCTGCAAACGCTCGACGCCACCGACAAGGCGAGCAAGGGCGGAACGTTGGACATTGACGTGTTCTTTGGCGGCGGCGTGCCGGACCATGATCTCGCGGCGTCGCGCGGATTTCTCGAGCGCCCGAAGATCCCAGACGCGATTCTGAGCGGCATACCGCGCGAGATCGCCGGCGTGTCCAGTTTTCACCCGGACGGTTTGTGGTATGGCTCGGCGCTCTCGACGTTCGGCATCTTGATGAACCGTCGGGGACTATCGTCGCAGAATATCCCTGAGCCTGAAACCTGGGCGGACCTGGCGGGCCCGAAGCTGCGTTCGTGGGTGATTGTGGCCGACCCGCGGCGCTCCTCAAGCGTGCGCGTCTGTTATGAGCTGGTGCTCCAATCGAACGGCTGGGAAAAAGGCTGGCCGATGATTCAATCCATTTTCGGCAACGCGCGGCTGGTGGCGGATTCCAGCAACGCGATCCCAAACGAGATCGCCAAGGGCGACGTGCTGGCGGGACCGTGCATCGATTTTTACGGCTATGCGCAGGTTGCGAAGGCCGGACCGGAAGTGCTGAAGTACATCAACGCCAAGGGCGGCTCGGCCATTACGCCCGATCCGATCTCCATGCTGCGCAAACCGCCACACCGGGAAATGGCGGAGAAGTTCATCGCCTTTGTTCTCAGCGTCGACGGTCAGAAGTTGTGGATTCTCCCCGTCGGCGAGCCGGGCGGCCCGACAAAATTCGATTTGCGCCGCACGCCGGTTCGGCCGGATGTCTGCGAGCAATTCGCGGAAAAACTGGTGGTGCTGGATCCGTTCAAGGCGGCGGCCGAAGGCGCGTTCCGCACAATGGACCAAAAGCTGGAAAAAGCGCGCACGACTTTGCTGGCGGAACTGATCGGGGCTGCATGCGTCGAACTGCTGCCCGAGTGTCAGTCGGCGTGGAAAGCGCTGATTGACGGGGGCATGAAACCGGCTGCGCTCGAAGAATGGAACAGACTGCCGTTCACCGAAGCGGAAAGTCTTGAGATCGCAAAGCAGCTTGCGGCGGGCGATCGCGAATCGCGCAAGATCGTTCGCAAATGGACGAGCGAGTTCAAAGAGAAATATGAGAAGGTGAAGAAGCTGGCGCGGTAGCGAGCAAAAACCTCGCTGCCAATTCCATGCGAGTCAATCGCCAGCAGTTGCTCAAATTGCCACAATCAAGACCGCGCGGCGCGCCGATGAGCATCAGCGCGCCGCGCGGTTCGTTTTGATCCAGACGGACGAGTCTTAGCAGCCGACCGTCAGGCACGCCACGAATGGATCGATGTCAAAGTTGTTCACCTCACCGTCGCCGTTGATGTCGCCGTTCATCAGGTCGCAGCTCGGATGTTCGGCAAGCCAGCCATCCTGGTCGCTTAGCGCCTGCACGAACGGGTCGATGTCGAAGTTGTTGACGCGCCCGTCGCAGTTCATGTCGCCAGGGATGGATGGCAGAAAGCGCACGTCGAACTCGACGAACGCGCCAAACAGCCAGCTTCCAAAGTGCGACGCGCGGATCATGACCTGCTCATTAGGATTCATCACGGCGGCGACGTACGAATCCAGGATTGAGCAATCGCCGTTCGGCGCGTCGGCCCATTCGCTTCGATCGTCGTTGCACGCGATCAACTGGCCGCCGGTAGTGGGACAGTCGTCATAGATGGCGAGCACCGCGTCGGACCCTCCGGCCGCCATCGTTCCGCATGCGTTCAAGCGAAGTACGCCGCGACTCGGGGCCGTAAACGTGTACCACACATCGCGGTTGTGTTCGCTCATCCAACACACCGGGCCGTTCTCGCTGTGCCACGCGGTGATCAGGTCAGCGCTCACCGATTGGTTCGCAACCACGGGAATTGCATATGCGCACGTATCGTTGGATATGAGCCGCGTCAGGTAGCGGTGAAGCGCCAGATAAGGATGATCCCACGTCACGGTATTCGTGCAATTCGGTCCGCAGTCCGAATCGGTTGCGTCGAAGTTCTCGATGCCAACGCTCGCATTGTCGGCCGAGTCGCCGGCATCCGGAAAATCCGCATCAATGACGATTTCAATCCGGCCGGTCAATTCGTAGAGCTTGATCTGAAACCAGTGATAGTCGGTCGCCAGCCCGCCGCGGCGCGACATCGAACTCCACTCCGCGGTAAAGACGCGGAACGGCGGTGCGCCCTCTGTCTTGTAATGAATATGATCGGGAGAGCCCTGTGCCGGCTCAACCTGGAGATCATCCCACCAGCCGGCGACAATGCCGTTCGGCGCCGCCGCATCGGGCAGAAACGTGTTCGTCCAGGCGTGAACATTTGTGGCGGCCGCGCCGCCGCGCTCAAAAAAGCTCAGCAGCCCGTTGGTCGAAACGCGAACATTGTCGTTGGCCCCGCGCTCTTCGCAGGCGAACGCGCGAAAGTCGAATCCGAGCGGCACATCGGCCGTTGCATCATCCGTGCCGTCCTGTAGCCAAAGCGTGGTGCTGCCCGTGATCGTGAGGATACCGCGAGGCGAGGTATTCGTCGCATAGCAGTTGCTGTCGGCCGTGCCACCCTCCTCTGTTTCGCCACCAACGGGGGTGACGCCTGCGGGATCAAAGCCGGCGGCCGCGAATAACGCGACGGCCTCGGGCCGGTACGCGGGCATGGCGACCGCGCCGCCGAATTCTGCGGCGAACTGCAACTTCGTGGCTTCATAGCGTTCAACCGTCGAAAGCGCGGATTGAATCACCATATCCGTCATCACGGCCGGATTGTCAACGATGCTCAGATCGCTGATATCGATGCGGCGAATGAACGCCTGGGCAATGAGATTACCAACCGTGCGATCTGATTCGGGCGACCCTGTGACGCTCGCAGCGCGTGCCTGGATTTCCGCTCGAAGCGCGTCCACATCGACTTGAGACCAGGCCGGCAGGCCGGTCGCGCGATTGACGATCGGGCGGCCCAGCGAATCCGCGTCCAAGCCGTCGTGGGCGGACAGTCGCCACCCTGCGGGAAGCTGATCGACCAAGTGCGAAACGACGAGTGCGCCGGTCTGAGCGTCGATAACCAGCGTTTTGTCCATGTCCTCCGCGGCGATTCCGCCTTCGGGCAATGCCGCTTGCAGCGTTTGAAAAGAGCGGAAATAGCCGGTGGATGTGATGATGTCGTAGGGGTGAGCCGGACCGGTCGTGAGCGCAGAAAAGCCGGCCTTCTGAGCGGCCAGATCGGCGTCATTGAGTTCCGGCCCCGCCGCGCGCGCGATCGAAGCAGCGCCAAGCAGACCGCAAACCACGGCTCGGTGAGAGAATCCAAGCGATCTTGAAAAGCGTTTCATCATGTGAGTATCCCTTTCGGCGAGTGGTCCTGAGATATTTCCGCGCCGGGCGCGGCCGTCGAGAGAGATCACAAAATCCGACCGAAGAAGCCTCAAAACTGGCTAATATTTTTTGGGGGCGGGAGCGCCGAAGCGCGCTCGTCGGTGATGCAGAAGGAAGAGGTCAGGAAAACTAGAGGGCGGGTTGCTCGGTTGCGGGCTGCGCCGCATCGTGCCGCAGCTGGGCATCCGCCGATCGCGGTTGTTCAGCCGCGCCCGCATTGCATGCACGAATCATCGCGTCGTCGTCATGCCGTATGCTCGCGAACTGGCCAACATAATCGCTCGGGAACCGATCCATCCCATCGACGCCGATTCGTGCCGGCCATTCGCCGCGCGGCCAGTAAAACGTGCCAAACAATCTGTCCCAAATCGAAAGCACTGAACCGTAATTGGCGCGCTGGCCGCGAGCCTCGACGGAATGATGCCACCAATGCTGTTCGGCCGAGTTCAGCACGTAATTCCACGAGCCGATGTGCGTGCGGAGATTGGCGTGATGCCAGAAGCCTTTCAGAATGTCGATCGATGTGTAAATGATCATCACCCAGCGATCCACGCCGAGCAAGCGAAATGGCAGGATCAGCAAGCCATACTTGATGGCGCCTTCGAGCACATGCACGCGAAAAACCGAGAATGCGTCCATCTCCACAACGGTGTGATGTACGCGGTGGATGCGCCACAACAAATCGGATTCGTGATACCAGCGGTGGAGCCAGTATCGGCCGAAATCGTTGATGATGAAAAAGAGCGCGAATTGCGTCCACCAGGGCCAGCCGCGCAGAACGGGCAAGGCCTCCGGCAACAGCGTAATGAGTTGCAAAGAGAGTGCTTTCGTCAGGCCGGAAAGTACAGGACCGTCCACGACCAGCGCGATGAAATCCGCCAGGTAGCCGCGCCGAGCGGTCGGACCGGTCTTGTACGATTTGAAAATCGGATTCCGACGCTCCAGCCAATGGAAAAAGGCCGCCCCGATCAAAACGACGCAGGCGTTGATCGTCAACCCCATCGGCCAATGCGTGGGGATCATTGGTTGACTCCCGCGACGGCCACCGGCGCGGCCTGGACCGCATTTGCGTACACATCCATATTGAAGTGATATGTTGCGCCATCGCCGGCAAGCGCGGAATCAAGTCGCTCGCCCACCCATGATTGAGAAGCCGAAACAATCGCTGGTCTCAGCATGGAAACGATGCAGGTGCGTTTGCCGGTCGCGCCCATTGGAACGGCGTCCACGCGCTGGGTTCGCAGCGCGCACTCGGGGCCCATGCGATCGCGGATGCGCTGCATGCCCAGCTCGAATGCGCCAGGGTCGAAATCGGCCTCTGGCACATACTCATACACCAAATTACGCAGGTCGGGCTGAATGAGCCGCCATTCTTTCACCGGCGACTTGCCGGTCGCGTCGAACAGATGGAAGAAAAAGTGCGGGCTGACGAGGTCGCCGCGCAGCGTCGGCAGAAAGTCGTTGATGCGGCCCTGAATCGGCTCCATGAGCGGCAGCGTCAGGCCGCAATCGCAACGTCTCGTCGAAAGGGCGCTAATGTCGAGGAGTCGATACCGAATGAACGGCATATGGGCGGCGTACAGGGCGGTGCATACCACCTGGCCGAATTTGCCGCGTGGCAGCGGTCGCCCCTGGTCGTCCACGATCTCAACGATCACGCGATCAATGTCAACATGGTAATTACCGCGGCGACATTGCCACGCGACCGGACCGAGCTCGATCGCGCCGTAAAGATCGATCGGATCGGTTTGAAATGCCTCGCGCATGGCGCGGCGCATTTCGGCCATGACGGTTGTGCCGGTTGGCGCGACGGCTCGCAGCGGAATCGTCAGTCCGCGGCGGAGCAGCTCGCGCGCGAGCAGGTATATCCCGCCCGTCTGGCCGATCAGCGCCTCCGCGGGTTTGCCCGTGCCCGCGTAGTTCTGCAGCGTTTTGATCTGCGCGTCGAAATCGGCGTCCGCCGCGATGAAGCTTGTTTTGCAGAAACGCTGAATGAACGCGCCGCGGCGCGTGTGCAGCCACGGGCTGGCAAATGTCACGACCCGATGCCACGGCCGCAAACCGTTACAGAACAAATAGCGGAGCAGGCCGCGGCGCATCTGGCGCATTTCAATTCGCGTGCGTTGGACATGAATGGCCCGGCCGGAAGTGCCGCTGGTGCTCATCACGACGACTTCGTCCTGAGCGGTTGCGCCGATCGCGGCTGCTCCCGCGCCGACGATGAGATTCTTGTCAGTGAATGGCAGCGACGGCAGATCCGGCGTCCCCCGAAATTCCGCCAGGTTCACGCCGGCGGACCGCCAATGCTCGCGATAAAACGGAATCTCAGAGCCGACGAATTGCACCAATTGGCGCAAAACATCGCTGCTGCGCCGCTCGATTTTCTCGGCAGCGCGGCGTTTCGCGCTATAGAAGAGAAAATCGAGAAGCGGCGGCAGCCGCGGCGGTTGCGTGCGGATCACCACGCGGTATCGCTCGCTGTCCCAACGCTCGCGGCGACGCGCTGCGGTTGCATGGGCGCGTTCAGCCCGATGCCGGGGTTGGCCAGATGCGGCAGCATATCGCGCATAGCGCGCCAATATGTCGGGAACGTCACTTCCGGCGCGGCCTCGCCGTCTTCCAGCAATGCGTACGCCTTCTCAAGATTCCGATGCGGCATCTGCGGGAATTTGTGATGCAGGCCGTGCGATTCGATGTGGAAGCTGGTCCAGGCCAGCCACCGGCCGAACGGGCGTTGCGGCAGAACGGTTCGCGCGCCGCGCATCGGGTCGCCGGCCGGAAGGCCGAGATGCTCGGTCAGCTTTCGAATCGTCTGAATCCAGCCCGTAAGAATCGCGGGAATAACGTAGCCGAACGCGAAACCGCGCCACGCGTCGTAATAGGCGACCAATGAAATCGTGGTTCCCCAGAACAGCGCGATCAGCGCGAATTCGAACCACACCTTGCGGCGAATGGCAGGATCGGTCATGGGCGTGTGTTTCACGAAAAACGCCCGGTTGTAGATGTATGGGGCAAGCCACGCGCCGAACAAGATATCAAACACGAGGAAGCAGCGCCGGAAGGCGAGCGACTTGTCCGGATCGCTGTACGGCCATTGCTCGAAGTCGTCCGGCGTGTTCATTTTGGCGTGATGACGAATATGCACTTGGCGAAAAATCTCGAACGGGATCAGCAGAAGCGTTCCGACGATGCGCCCGTTGAAGATGTTGTGCCAGCGCGCGGCATAAAGGCTGTAATGCGAGTCTTCGTGGAAGATGATCGTCCAGCAGTGCTGAAAATACGCAAGAACGATCGTGATGAAGATGATCCAGGCAGGGTGATCGGTCGGCCAGCCGCTGATCAACGAAGCGAAGGCCAGCACGACCATCGCGAGATTGAACAGCATCGCGGGCACGTTGCCCCCGCGCGGTTGATGCAATGCTTGGATTGCCGGTTTGGCCATCCGCGAGCCACCTTCCTGTCAAAAAAAATCGCGCCGCAAAATCAAGGCCGAATTGAATCACACCACGGCCCATTCTCGCTGCGATTATCATAGACGGATCACAATTCGAGCGGCAAGGTTAGCCTGCTGAAATGCAATTCATCCGTGGGAGCGGCGGCGGGTGAGAATGCGCAGCTTGCGTGCTTTCGCGCGGGCTGCGATCGCTACAATGGCCATCGCGATTCACGGCGACAGGAGCACTGCGATGAAGTGCACGCACGTCGCGCTTCAGGCGCGAGATTTTGACCGATCGGTTGCCTTTTACGCGCGATATTGCGGCATGCGGGCGGTTCATTCCCGCGGTGATCGCGGCGACCGCGTGGCCTGGATGGGTTGGGGCGAAGAGCCGCCGAAGTTCGTCATCGTGCTGATCGAAGCGGACTACGAGAAGAACATTCAACCCCCCTCGCAGCACATCGGCATGGCGGTGGAAAGCCGTTCGCGCGTGGATGAACTGTTTGAGCTGGCAAGAGAAGACGGCACGCCGGTTCACTGGCCGCCGCGCGACGCCGGCGAAATCGTGGGTTACTTTTGCGGGATTCGCGATCCGGATGGTAACCTGGTGGAGTTCTCGTTTGGACAGAAAATCGGGTGATCCAACAGGAGTTCACGCGCGGCGGATTCGTCCGATGCGATGTATGCGCTGTTGATGCTCCATCACGCTCGACAATTCGGGTGTGGTTGGCTTGGGTCGGTGGTTCGGGAACCTGACTGAACAGAGCCGCAACAGGAAGCGTGCGGCGTTTCGCAACACAGTGAGGCGTGATGTTCGGTACTCATCGTTGAGTTTGGATGGATTGGATTGGGGCCCGCCCCGCGAAAAAAATCAACCGCAACAAAGCGCTATCCCGTCCACGCCACGCGCGGCGCGTCGCCCCATAGCCCGTCCAGGTCGTAATAGTCGCGCGCCCGTGCGTCGAATACATGCACAACCACATCGACGTAATCGGCCAGCATCCA
>JAEUIR010000169.1 GCA_016795025.1 Phycisphaerales bacterium | reverse complement strand
ATCGTGATGCAACCTCCCACCACGAACGGTGTGGGCAATGTCGGTATCGGCGTCGAGAATCCGACGTTTCTACTGCACGTCAATGGCAGCGCCGGCAAGCCCGGCGGCGGGTCGTGGTCAAATTCCTCCGATGCGCGTTTGAAAAAGAACATCCAGCCGCTGGACGGTGCGCTGGCCCGAATGCTTGCGCTTCAGGGTGTGACTTTTGAATACCACGATCCCGCAAAAATCCAGGAAAGACCGGGGGTGCAGATCGGCATGATTGCCCAGCAGGTCGAATCCGTTTTTCCTGACTGGGTGGAGGTCGCATCGGACGGCTATCGGCGACTGACCTTCCGCGGCTTCGAAGCGTTGACCGTGGAGTCGATCCGCGAACTTCAGTCACTACAAAACGCCCAACTGTCCGCGCTGCGCGCCGAGAACGCTTCGCTGAAAGAGCGGCTCGAAAAAATCGAGGCAATGCTCGCCTCGCGATAACGCAGCGCGAGCTGTTGAATTCAAGTTTTGAAACTGCGTGGCCGACGCGCACGTGCCCTTGGTAGATACCGTTGGCCACGGTTGGTACCGGTGAACCGCCGACCTGGCGCGGTTCCCGGGCGCCGTAGCTGTCGCCAGTGTCAAAGGAAAGAGGCCGCTGTCAGCCTCTGACAACGACCTCCTCGCAAATCGTCCGTAAAAAACAGGGAAGCGGGTGATGGGGCTCGAACCCACGACATTCACGTTGGCAACGTGACGCTCTACCACTGAGCTACACCCGCGTCGGCCAAGCCGAAACGGTTGCTATCTTCGATCCTTATATCCCGACTTAGGCCGCAAGGCAAGGGGGGCGTCGCCAACGTCAGTGACCGAAATAACTCAATTGGATATGCGCCAATCCGCCGACTCAGCACGCGCGGCTCGCACATCCTGGTGGGCTGTGCGACGCTCGGTCCATTCATCGGCGCACTTCTCTGCCCGTATGACGGGCGCACCTTTGTTTGGTTCACCGCTTTAATCGCGGCCTTCGTCGAGTTTGCGTGAGAGCGCGTCGAGTTGGCGGCGGAGTTCGGCGATCTCGCCGGACTGGTCAGAGCCGGCGGCGGAAGCTGGGCTCGATGTTTGCGATCCGCGCGCGGTGCCGCTCATCGCGTCAAGCCAGGCGCGCGTCCAATCCATGGGATTGATTGCCGCCGAACTGGTCGGCGTCATCGGCGGGGTCGCGCCGAACATCATCCGCATCAACTCGGTCCAGCGTTCGTGCGACGCCCGGTAGCTGTCTGCCCACTGGCGGAAATACTGTTCGACAACACCGCCAAGAAGCTGCTGCTGCGTACGAATAATCTGATGCAGCGTCTGTGCCGGGAAAATCGACAGCTTTGGCGCATGGTGCTCGAGAATGAGCTGCGTCAGAAAAGCGTTCGTGATGTTCTCGCCAGTGGCCGAATCGGTGATCTCGACTTCATAACCATCGACGATGAGATCGTGAATCTCGCTGGACGACACATGGCAGCTTCGCGTGGTGTCATAGAAGCGGCGATTTGGATACTTCTTGATCGCGAGTTTTTTCGGACCATCGTTCGTTGGGGGCATATTGATGAGCGTCCAATGGCCGCACTGCGGTTAGAGGGAGTATCGGCCGACGCGCGGTTTCGTCAATGCGTTTGCGTTAAAATTGATCGCCGCGTGAAAATCCATTCAAGATTATTTAGATCGTAACAACCTGTTATTTATATTGTTATGAGAATTTTTTGCAAACGCACAAAATATTGTTGCTTTTGCACAAAAGCGCGGTTATGCTTGATCTGGTTACACGAATCCTATAAGCCGACCGCACGGGCGAGCAGCCAATCGACCGTGCGGTCCCCACCTCTGCGAGCGGTAGGCTGCGGAGATGGCGAGATAAGTGCGTCCGAAGACACGAAAGGGCAGGAAAATGAACGCCAATCAGCAGCGCGACATGTTCAACGACATGGTTCAGCAGTTCAACGACAATTTTGGCACGGCGATGCGCACGAGCATGCGTTTCTATGAAGATTCGATGCGATTTTTCGTGGACGCGGCGCGCCGCAACAACGAACAGTTCCGTGCTCGTTTCGACAAGGCGGCCGAAGAGTTCAATCCGGTCGTCCGCAAGAACACGGATCGCGCGATGCGTCTGATGGACGAGCAGACGCAGCGCGGCATGGACCTGATTCGCCAGACGGGCGAAGTTTTCGCGGGCCGACAGCCGAGCGACATGTACGATCGCATGTTCGCGCTGTGGCGCGATTCGTTCGATGCGATGCGCCAGAGCGGCGACGCGATGACGAAGCTCTCAAATGAGATGTTCGAGAACGTCACCGAGATGACCCGTTGCGGCAACAATGAGCCGAGCAAGACGATCAAGCCGACACCGGCGAAGTAGTTTCGCCGCACGGAACGAAAACCGCGCAGACCTGGCCGGCCGGCGCGATGAACGCTCGGGTGAATGAATGATTGGCGCGGCCGTTGCGAGTGGATAAGAAGCAGATGACCCGGGCGTGGCGGAATGTTCCGGCCGCGCTCGGGTTGTTGCGCTTGATCGCCGGAACCGATCTCGGCGGTTTTCAATGCTGGAAAGGTGCGAATCATGTCTGGTGAAAAGCCGCAGAATGCGTTTCCGGGCCTCGATCCATTTATGCAAATGTGGAACGACTTCGCCGGGCGAATGTCGGCCGTGGGCATGACGCCGCCGCAGGCCGGATCGGACGCGGCGCAGCAGATGCGTCGAGCGTTTTTTGACTCGCTGACGCAGTATTTTGATCAATACATGAGAAGCGACGCGTTTCTGAACGCGATGCGCCAGTCGATGGAAAGCGGGCTGGCGATGCAGAATATGATCAATCAGCAGCTTCAGAAGGGCCTAAACGCGATGCAAATGCCGTCGCGCATGGATACGGATCACGTCGCGATGTTGGTGCGCGGCGTAGAGGATCGGCTGCTGGACCGCATCGACGAGCTGCATAAGCGCATCGATCGGTTGGAGAATTCGCCGGGAGCCACAGCGAACGGGCAATCCGGCAAGCGAACGAAGGCTTGACGCTCCGCCGCCCCTTCCCTACGAGGGCAGGGATACAAAAAAGGGAAGAGCCTCCCCTGACACCTCGCTGAGAGGGAGGGGATATTGAGGTGATCGAATGACCGCGACGACATTCCCATCGAGCGTATTTCCGACGGCGCACGTATTTCAACAGTGGCAGGATGCCGTTCAAAAGGCGTTCGCCATGCCGAAAGTCATGGAGGCGGTTCAGCGCGTTCGCGTTGGCGTGACGCCGTCGCGCGCGGTGTATCACGAAGACAACGTACGCCTGATGCAATATGAGGCGTCGCTCGAAAAGCGCTACAAAACGCCGCTTCTCGTCGTATTCGCATTGGTGAACCGGCCCTACATTCTTGATCTGCGGGCGGGCAAGAGCGTTGTCAGCCACTTTGTGAACCGCGGGTTTGACGTATACAACCTGGACTGGGGCGTTCCGACGCCGGGCGATCGGCATCTCGCGATTCGAGACTATGTGCTGGGCTATCTCAACAACGCGGTCGAGCATATCTGCAAGCGAACAGGCAGCGAGAGCGTCAATATTCTCGGTTACTGCATGGGCGGTTCACTGAGCGCGATGTATGCGGCGCTGCGGCCGAAGCGCGTGAAGAATTTCATTTCGCTGGCCGCGCCGTATGACTGGTCCTCGAGGGACAGCCTGCTTTGCCTGTGGACGGACGAAAAATACTTCAACGTTGATCGCATGATCGAGGTTCACGGAAACGCACCGCCGATTTGGCTGCAAACGTCGTTTTTGTTGCTGAAGCCCGTTCAGAACCTGATGGAAAAGTACATCAATTTCTATGAAAACATGGAGGACGAGAAGTTCCTTGATGATTTCTTCGCGATGGAAACGTGGCTGAATGACAACATTCCCGTGGCGGGCGAGACGTTTCGGGAGTTCGTCAAGTATTGCTTCCAGCAGAACCTGTTGATGCAGGGCAAGCTGGAGCTCGGCGGCGAGCGCGTCAATCTGAAGAACCTGACCGCGCCGCTGTTGAACCTCGTAGCGCAGCACGATCATCTTGTCCCGCCAAGCCAGAGCACGCCGCTGAACGACGCGGTGGGGTCGAGCGATCGCAAGACGATTCACTTTCCCGCCGGCCATATCGGCATGGCTGTCGGCGGCAAGGCTCACCGCGACTTGTGGCCGGCCGCGTGCGCCTGGCTGGAAGAGCGGAGCGAGGTAATCAAGAGCTAATCATCGATACCGGCAGGCCGGGCGTTCGGATCGTGAATGAAGTGGATCGAGACTCGTTGTGACTAGAATCGAGAGTGTGAGATGAGCGCGGGAAACGGCAATAAGAATGGCAACGGCTACTGGGGCGAAATCGAGCGGAATTGGCGCGAGGCCGTTCTAGATCTGAAGGATCGTGTGGCCGTTGTGACGGGCGGGGCGCGGGGCATCGGCCGGACGACATCGTACGCGCTTGCTCTGGAAGGCATCAAAGCAATTGCTGTGGTGGATATGGGGGATGACGTTGACGAGATCTGCGTCAATGCGAACCAGAAACTCGGGCGCGAGGTATTGGTTCCGTTCCGCGGCGACGTCACGCAGCGTGAATTTCGCCGGCAAGTGTTTGCGACGATGGAGCAGCGCTTCGGGCCGGTGTCCATTTGCGTTCCAGCCGCGGGAGTTACGCGGGATCGTCTCGCGGTGCGCCTGGACAAGACGACCGGCGAAGTGGACATGTACCCGGAAGAAGAATTTCGCAGGGTAATGGAAATCGACCTGACGGCGCCGATTTATTGGGGACTTGAAACCATTGCCAGCGTCGCCAAACACCGCCAGCACGCGGGCAAGGGCCGTTGGGATCCGAACGAAGGAATTCAGGGCGTGATTGTCCTGATCGGATCAGTGTCATCTGCAGGCAACAAAGGCCAGATTTCGTACGCGACCGCCAAGGCCGGACTCGAAGGCGCACAAGCGACGATGGCGGCCGAGGCGGTCTATTACGGCGTGCGCTGCGCGATCATCCATCCGGGCTACACGGACACGGCGATGGTGCGGGCGCTCGGCGATCAGTTCATCAACACCAACGTCATTCCGTTTACGCAACTTCGTCGCCTGCTGCGGCCGGAGGAAATCGCGCATGCGATTTGCTTCTTGATCCGCAATGCGTCGGTGAGCGGCCAGCTATGGGCGGATGCGGGGTGGCATCCGGCACCGTAGGCGCGGATAGCGTATGAAGTCGTTTCGGGGGTTGCCGTCTCGGCCGCGCGATAATTGCGCAAATGTGAATGAATCGCGAGATTTCGACATCGGTACGCGCCGCGTACGCGCATTCCGTTGCCGGCTTCGCAACGCGCATTGTGTGATCACATTCTCTTACCGATATCAATGAATTGAGTGCGTTTGAGGCGCATTCCGATGCGCCAATGCGCCGCTGCCACGCGCGAATGCGCGATGGGATTGAAACCGCCTCCGGCGCCGCGCGATCGGCTCCGGGATTTCCCTCGGAGGAAATTTCGATGTCGCGAATTTCGACGGGCGTCGGGCTTGTATCCGGCATGAATATTCAGCAGATCGTCGATCAGCTCATCTCGGTCGATGCTCGGCCACGGGACTTGCTGCAAGCGCGCATCGGCGTTCTAAACACGCAGAAGGCGGCTTTTGCGGACATCACGGCGCGCATCACGGCGCTGCTTGGCCGGGTGAATTCGTTCGCGCAGCGCCAATCGTTTCTGAGCTACCGCGCGACATCCTCAAACGAGGACGCGCTATCTGCAACGGTCGCCGAGAATGTGCAACCGGGCACATATACGTTCAACGTTCGGGGGCTCGCAACGACACATCATCTGATCAGCAATGGCTTTCGCGACCGCGATGCGACTCTGGGCACGGGGACGATCACGATCGAATCGGCGGCGGCGCGGGTGAATCGTGCGATGCAGCTTTCGGAGCTGAATGGCGGCGCGGGTGTGCAACGCGGCGTGGTTCGAATCACAGACGCATCGGGCCGATCCGCGGAAATCGACGTACGAGACGCGCTGACGCTTAGCGACGTGGTGGACCGCATCAATGACGCCGACGTCGCGGTGAGGGCGTCGATCCGGGGCGACGCACTGGTGCTGGACGAAACAACCGGTGGACAGGTTCGCATCAGCGATATCGAGGGCGGGCGAACCGCGGCGGATCTCGGATTCTCCGAGGCAAATTCCGTCGGCACGGGCCGTTTGAGCGGCGCGCGGTTATCTGCGATGCGGGACACGACGCGACTGGAAGCCCTGAACGACGGGTTGGGCGTGCGACGCTCCACGGGCGGGGGTGACTTTCGAATTACAGATAGCGCCGGCGGACAGATCGATGTCGATCTGAGCAACATCATTACGTCGGACACGCGCGTCGAGCGATTGAACCATGGTGCCGGAGTCCGATTGGGTCGGATTCGCCTGACGGCTCGCGACGGCCGCACTGCGGATGTGGACCTGACCGGCCTTCAGACAGTCGGCCAGATCAAAGCCGCGATTGATACTACGAATATCGGCGTCAGCGTGGTGCTCAGCGGCGGACGGATGCTGGTCAGCGACTCGTCCACGCCGGCGACCGGCACGAATCGCGCGCCGGAACTGGCGGTCGAAGACTTGGACGGCGGCGTCGCGGCGCGCGATCTGGGCATCGCCGGTCGCACAAGCACGAACCGAATCGACGGGCGAAACGTGCTGGCGGTGGACAGCGTAGCCGATGTTCTCGCGGCGATTAACTTTGCGGACGGCAACAATGGGCAGGTGCGGGCGTCGATCAGCGCCGATGGGCGCCGAATTGAGATTGCGGACACGGTAGGCGGGACGACCGGGCGATTGATATTCGAAGCGGTGAACGGATCGAATGCGCTGGGTGATCTGGGCTTTGAGGCGCGCGACTATGGCGCGGATGAGCCGGCGGCCGGTCGAAGGCTGATCGGCGGCGTGGATTCGGCGCTGCTGAGCACGCTGAATGGCGGGCGGGGCATCGCGGCCGGGACGATTCGGATGGAGATCGGCAGTGCGACGACCGACATTGATTTGTCAGGCGCGGAATCGCTCAGCGATATCATCAACGCAATCAACGATGCGTCGAGCAGCGCGAATCTTGGCGTGCTGGCCGAAGTGGACCACACCGGCACGCGATTGCTGATTCGCAACACGCGCGACGGCGCAGCGGTGACAATCAGCGACGTGCAAGGCGAAACGGCCGAACGGCTGGGCATCGCGGAAAGCAGTTCCCAGATTCGCGGTGCGAATCTTCAACGGCAGTATGTCAACGAAAACACGCGGCTTTCCACGCTGAACGCGTGGCGCGGCGTGGCGCTGGGGACGCTGCGCATTACGAACTCCAGCGGCGCAGCGGTGAATATTTCCCTGAATCCCGAGTCGGTGAAGACGCTGGGCGACGTGATGCGCGCGATCAACAATTCGGCCGCGAATGTCCGCGCGGAAATCAACGAGACCGGCGATGGGCTGGTGCTGATCGACAACTCGGGCGGAGGCGGCGTGCTCTCCGTGTCGGATGTGAGCGGCACGGCGGCGCGCGATCTGAATTTGACGCGAAGTGCGACGGCCGGGCGAATTGACGGCACTTTCGAATTCAAGTTGGATATTACGTCGGGGCAGACGCTTTCGGATGTGGCCGCCCGAATCTCGACTGAAACCTCGATCGCGACGGCGAACATCTTGAATGACGGGACATCGAACCCGTATCGATTGAACATTGTCGCGCGGGCAAGCGGATCAGCGGGCGAGTTGATTCTGGATTCGACAAGCGCGGCGTTGTCGTTTGGAACATTGACGCGAGCGCAGGATGCGCGTGTGCTGGTCGGCGCGGACGGCGCGACCGGGCTGCTTGTGAACAGCAGCACGAACACGCTTGCCAACGTGTTCGAAGGACTGTCGCTGGATTTGACAAGCGTGACGGATGAGCCGGTGACGGTGACGGTCGGCAGCGATTCGTCGCGCGTGCTGGAATCGATCAATTCGTTTGTCCGCGATTTCAACGGGCTGATGGATCGGATCGCGGAGCTTGGTGATTACAACGCCGACACGGAGGAGGGCGGTCCGCTGCTGGGCGATTCGACGCTTCAAACAGTGGAGTCGCGTTTGTTCCGGTCGGTGATCCAGCGAGTGGCGGGCCTGGGCGGGCAGATTCAGCGGCTGAGCGACATCGGAATTCGCCTGAACGGCGATACGCGGCTGGAGGTCGATGCGAATCGGCTAAACGCGGCCGTCACACAGAATTCGGAGGAAGTGGCGCGATTTTTTACGACAACCACGACCGGAATGGCGGCGAAGCTGAAGGCGGATTTGGAGTCGCTCAACGGCGGCGAGGGGATTCTGAAGCGGCGTGACAGAGCGATCAGCGGCCAGACCGAGCAGATGAACCAGCGCATCGAGCAATTGAACGCGCTGCTGGAGCGCAAGCGCGAGCGGTTGACGCGGCAGTTTCTCGCGATGGAGCGGGCGCTTTCGGGATTGCAATCGCAGCAATCGGCGCTGGGGAGCCTGGCGGGTCTGGTGTCGTCGGCGAGCAGGTAATGCGAAATGCAGCTTTGTGGCTACCCTGCGTTTGTTATTTGGAAAATGCTACTGAACGGGCATATGAGCAATGCCGATATCTGAAACGTGAATCAAAGCGCAGCGACACAATACCTGAAAAACGCGGTGATGACCGCGAGCCATGAGCAGCTACAACTCATGCTTATCGACGGCGCCATTCGTTTCGCGCTGAAGGGCCGCGAGGCGATTGAGGGCCGCGACATCGAGGGCATGTTTAACGCCCTCGATCGCTCG
>JAEUIR010000168.1 GCA_016795025.1 Phycisphaerales bacterium | reverse complement strand
AGTGTGCTTGCGCTGCGCCCGCCGGTGTTCGCGGTCGCGGTCGTGAAGTCCGGCTGGCCGAATACGCGAGCGGCGACCGAGTTGGTCAGCGGATTTGCGAATTCGAGCACTCGATTATTGAGCGCGTCGGACACATAGAGATTGCCGCTGACGGGATCGACGGCGACGGTCGCGGATGAGCCTGAGTAATTGATGGTTCCAGCGCCGATGCCGCCGTTGTTGGCCGTGTTACTCGCAAAATCCGGTTGGCCGATCACGCGGTCTGCGGTCTTTCCGTTCGCGAGGGGCGCGAGAAACAGCATCGCGCGATTGTTGAACTCATCGCCAACCCAGAGGTTGTCGGCCGCGTCCAGCGCCGCACCGCTACAGTGATCGAGTCCGGATTGGGTCAGGTTGCCGCCGGCGGTGGTCAGATTCGGCTGCCCGATGACCAGGTCGGCGCTGCTGCTGGTGAGCGGCGTGGAATAGATCGTCACCCGCGAAAGGAATCGATCGACAACAAAAAGCCTGTCGCTCGCGTCAATCGCAAGCCCGTCGGGATTGCCGAGATTGTCGGCGTTGGGCGCCCCGATGTTCGCCTGATTCGCCGTCGTGAAACTGCCCGCCTGTCCGAAGACCGCAACGGCCGGCATGTTTGTCGTGAACGGCGGGTCGTAGCGCAATATGCGGATGTTGAGTGAATCGGCGACATAGAGTCGCCCCGCGCTGTCGGTGGCGACGCTCTTCGGGGCGTTCAGTGTTTGGGCTCCAGGCGTTGCGCCGCCCTGATTGCTGCTGTTGCTGGTGAGGTCAGGCTGTCCCAGAACGAGGTCTGCCGCCTGCCCGGTGGTGAAGGCTGCTGCGTTTGGCCAGCTCAGCACGCGGTGATTCAAGCTGTCGGCCACAAACAGCCGGCCCGACACACGGTCGATACACAGCCCGCGCGGTTCGTTGAGCGACGAAGCCGTCACGGCGCCGCCGGCGTTGGCGGCTCCCGATGCAAAATCCGCCTGTCCCAGCACGGCGTCGGCGGTGGTGTCGCCGGGGCCGGCGTGAGCCACCGGAGAACCAACAAGCATCGCAAGCGGGATGGCGACGGCAAACCCAAGTCGAACGCGGGGCAACATTTCGGCTCCTTTCCGGGACGCTCGCAAACGAGCGCTGTTGATGAAAACGCCGGCGACGGCCGCGCAATGATAGCGGTGCAAGCGCTCGGATACTTAAGCGAAGAACGAGCAATGTGATTCACGGTCGGACTCAAGAAAGGGGGGCGGCGGCATTCCCGCTGCGCCGGCCGCGACATGTCGAAGGTGATCAAGGCGCTCAAGAGTTTGCAGCGCCATTTTGAGCATGTTGGTGATCGGGTGCGTGCATCAGAGACTTGGCGTAAGGCGGCTGGCCGAGGAAAAAAAGTGTACATACTCGGCTCCTGGGAAGCATGTTAGGGAGCGAGAGCGCGGTGGCGAGCGATGAACAGCAGATTGTTGCGACTGGAGCGATTTTGCCGCGAATATTCGAATTTTGCCGCGCGGCGAAAGAGGATCATGGGGATCACGGGACATCGAAATTGGGGGGCGGAGCGAAGAAATCGCCGGCGGCAGGGCCGAGAGGATGGGATTACGGGGCGGCCCCGCGCAGTCGTGTCGGTTGCTTCGGAAGGTTCTGGTCGCGCTCGGGCGGGGTGTCGCTCCATACGCGTTCTCTGGTTTCCCCGGACCCGACACACGTATTCTGCGGAAGATCATCGTCATTTTGATTCTTCGCCGAGCGAGCACGGGTTTGCGTAACTCGTTACGGCGTGTCACCGACCTCCCTAAGCGAAAACAGGTAATCGAGCCGCAAGCGGTTGCGAAAAAATTCATCATCGTGCGCTATGTCACCCAGACGTACGTCGCTCAAGGGATCGTTCGGACTGGCAGGCCAGGCCGCATATTGATGGCAGGCGATGCAGTTTGAGATTACGCCGTTGATGAGCGGCGCCTCCAGCCACGGGTTGAATTGCGGGCGCTCGGCGCGGTTGTAGCCGCGTGGAGTGTCATCCATATACGATACATCCATCAAGTAATTCCGTAACGGACCGATGACATCGTCGGTTCTGTCCTTCGAATATGGCCCGTTATTAGGGCGCTGGTGCCACCAGATCGTGGTCCACATCCAGTCTTCATGCTCTTGTGCCATCAAGTGAAATCCGACAAGCACTAGAAAGTCGCCCTCTTTGGGATCCTCGTTGTAAATGGTGTTGAACATCAGCTTGAGCGTTTTTGCGGGCACCGGAACGACTGTCATCGTGCTAGTTGAATCGGGGACGTTGCCCGGCTTGAGATCAATTGCGTTGAGTTTGTAATAGAACAGATTCTCAATCGACACGACCGGAAGTTGTTCAGTAACATGGTGAATTCCAAGAACCGCCCAATTCAGGCGTTTAACAGTTGCGAAGCTAACTTCCTTCGCACGTGCCGGATCAGTTTCTATCGCGACGCGCCGATCCCACCGAAAAGCGTCATTCCCCACCTGCAAATGGCCGACCCCACCGCTGCCCGCGCCGGTGGGCCGCGGCGGATCATCGTCCCAGACTGGGACGCAAGAGTATGTTCGTTCGTATGGCTTGCCTTTGGATTGCTGAATGGGCCACCAGATGGCCTTAACTACACGTGCGCCAAATGGAAACTGCGGAATCTCCCGCGATTGGTCGGAGAGGCTATTGCGATTCGTCAAATATCGCAGATGAGCCGCATCATTCAGCTTCTCCGACAGAATGTGGTTCTCAGCGCAGGGATCATAGCGTACCTCTTGACCGATGGCAGCGCCAAAAAACGCGGTTGGGCGAGGTTTACAAATGTGAGTTCCGCCGGCAACGGACGAAGAACTGTATCCAACGCCATTGTCGTCCTGAATTTGTACCGCGCGGCGAGACTGTTGATCGAGGAGTTTCGCTGTGCTTTCTGAAAGAGGCGCGACGTTCAGTTGAAGCGGGGGCCCCAATTCGCCCAAATCGCCTTCCCACACGCGATTTCCGAGCAGATTGTTTTTTCCGATCCAGGTCTGCCACTCCCATTCTTTGGCATTTACGCGCCGAGTGACATCGGCGAGTTGCGACCAAGCGATCCGGCGAATTTGACGATGATGCTCTTTTCGCATCGCCTCCCGGATGACAGGGTCCGGAAACTGGCCCGCCCGCCGCTGCGGCGCGCACGCCGAGAACATGAGGGTGGCGACTGCGCAGCCGAGAATCACAGTTGAGGTCGCGCGCGAGAGCCGCATGAAATCTCCGTTCATCGTCATTTCTTTTCCACCACAATGCGAAAGTTAACATTCGCGGAATATGCCGTACCATTAACAACCAGATTCGACAACCTAACCTGCTGAACTGAGTTGTTTGGCTTGACGGGCACGACGCCCTCATGTTGGTTGCCGTTCGGCGTGTATATTCCTGAATTCGGCAGATAAAGGTAATAACCCGTAAGCGAGTCGTCAGCGATCTGGCGAGAGTAATCTGCGGCCTGTTCTCCGCCCGCAAAGCTCTCGTTAGCCAGCGCGCTCGTGACGTTGCTGCGCATCATTTCGAAATCGAAATTGTACGGGGCCGCGCTCAACTTGCTCGTCATCGTCGCTTCGATGCCTGCAATGATCGTAGTATCATCTGTCGTGGGGTCAATTCCGCTCGCCCTGACCACGAGCCATTTTAGTTCATACTCCTCTCCGACCGCCGGGGCGAATACGAAGCCGCCCGTCGCTGCCGCACATACGAAACAGAGCACCATGTTCGCGAAGGAGCTGACAGTCTGCGAACGGCGAGGACGAGTGTTCGAAGAGTGCGATTCTGCGGCGCCGCGATCACGCGGTACTGATACGCTTTCGAAGTTGGTACACATCTACATGTTCTCCAAGATCATCCGAAACGGGCGGTACCTGAGTCTGAGGTTCCGGTTGAAACCCGCACTCTGCGCCGCCGTTGTTGTCACCAGTGTGGAGCGCGGACAATTGTCCATCGCCATCCTGACTCAAAATGTCGGCGCATCGCTGATCGCGCATCGAAAACCCACTTTCAGCGAATACCTGTCCAACAAATACGTCCCGCCCGTGGGGAGCGTAATTGTCTCCATGGAATCCGACCACGCGCGTCCCATGATGTAAACCTGACGTCGCGCCGTATCGATGCTCGATGTCATTTCGCTCACGTTGCCGAAAACATGCGTCAGACCAGTCGGGACAACCATCGAATCGCGTGAGGATACCGCAACCGTGTTCCTGGAATATCGTCCAAATTCCTCTTCAAAGCCTCGAGTGCGCCATAAGTCCTCTGCTTCGGGAATGACGAGCAGCGCCGGGCGTTGCGCGTAGTCATCTCCCCACGGGTAAAGCTGGCCTTCGGAGCCACACGCTCCCGCTTGCCACTCTAGAGCGCTCACTAACCGCACTCCCCGCCAACGGCAATATGCTTCCGCATCCATAAATGAAACACACACGGGCCGCGCAAGTAGTTCAGGATCTGAAATGAATCGATCCCAGTGATCCGGAGGCTCATAGCCCGTGGCTTTCAGGAATTGGTCGTAATCCTGAATCGATGTTTCGCGTTTGTCAATCAAAAATGCCGGCAAAACCACTTGTCGCCGCTTTTCTAACGGCAGATTCCCATCGGGTTCAAGGCCGATCCAGTATTGTCCGGCTTCGATTCTCACCATGTCCGCGTTTCTTGGATCGTCCCGCGCCCTCAGGAAGGCGTGAAGGTCGCGATCAGATCTCGAAAACCGTGCATGCTCTTGATCCCCATGCACAATCACGCGCTTCGATTCCTTGCTTCCCGGCTCCAGCGTCAATACATCAACTTCAACGAATTGCGTTGCCGCGTGATCGGTCGAAGCGACGGTGATTCTGTACCGGCCGGGGGGCGTTAGAAACCGCTCGACTGGCAACCGGCCTATTTTCTTTGGGCTGCCCAGTTCCAACGTATGGGGGTCTACCGCCTGAATCGTAGCCGCCAAGCCGGGCACACTTGATTGAATCGAGATCCACGACAATCGTTCGTCGCGAGCGGTTTGTAGTTGATGCGAAAGCACTATCATCGAGGCGACGAGCGCCAATATGCCGGCTACCGAGACGGCCATCCTTCTTTGTCGAATGAATCGCCACATGCGCCGCACCAGCCGCGGCGGCTGCGCCAGAATCGGATCATTTCGCAGAAACGCCCGCAGATCGGCCGCCACGTGCGCAGCGGACTGATACCGTCGCTGCGGCTCTTTCTCCAGGCACTTATGGCAAATTGTCTCCAAGTCTTTCGGCACGCGCGAGTCGCGCCGGCGCAGGCGGATTGGTTCCACTTCGAGAACGTCGCGGACCATATCCATGCCTTTGCCCCGGAACGGTCGCTCCAGCGCCAGCATCTCATACATCACCACGCCGAGCGAAAACACATCGCTGCGATGATCGATCACTACCGCCCTGGCCATTGCGTGACTAGCCTGCTCGGGACTCATGTATTCTGGCGTCGCCAGCGGCCGCGTGTCCGCGGCCGATCCCCGATCGTCCAGTTGCTTGGCGATTCCAAAGTCCGTCAATCGCGGGCACTCGCCGCCCTCAAGAATGATGTTCGCCGGTTTTACGTCGCGATGAATGATCTTTGCACGATGGGCCGCTTCAAGCGCATCCGCTACGCCGGCGATGACTTCCGCCACAAACCGGCAATAGTCGCGGCTGCTAAGCGTTTGTCCCCCAGTGTCGCGCTCATCTCGCTGCCGTTGAATAAACTTGGCAAGTGTCGGGCCATCTACGAACTCGCTGACGATGTAATGCCCTTCGGTGCTCTTCCCAAACGTGAAAACGGGAACGATCCCGGGGTGCTTTAAGGCCGCAGCCGCGCGAGCCTCGTTACGAAATCGCTCAAGAGCGTCGGCCGAACCGGTCAGCTCCGGTTTGAGCACTTTGATCGCGACGCGACGCCTGAGTTCCGTGTCCTCGGCGAGATATACATCGCCCCATCCACCCCCGCCGAGCCAGATTATGCGCTGAAATTGGTCGATCGGAGCATATTCTTTGGAAGTCTGCGTGGCATCGTCCGACTTCGTCCATCCGTGGCCGCTTTCAGTCGCCGAATCGTCCAACTGCGGTAAGCCGGCTTCAAGGAAACGCTCCTGCTCTCCCACTTCGTAGTGGCGGATTAGGTCTTCCACGCGCTCGCGCCGGGCGTCGTCCGGGCACGCCTGCCGGAGGAACTCCGCCCGGCGCTCTGGAGGGAGCTCGAGAGCCTGAAGGAAAACAGCCTGTTCGTCCCACGCAGCGTCCACCGTCGCATGACTCCCATCGTGCTACGAATTCAGCCGAAAGTGATCCCCCGCGCTGCGAACGACTGATTTATTTTTGCTCGTCCCGGGTCAACTCGTCACGCAAAAACGCGCGTGCGTATTTTTCATGGCCGCGGACCTCGGCGATAGTGAGGCCCATCTTGCTCGCGGTCTCTTGCAGCGTCAGCCCTGCAAAGAACCGCAAATGAATCACCGTCGCGCTGGCCGCCTTTTTTTCGTCGAGTTTCTTGAGACCTTCGTGCAAGT
The DNA here is from genome assembly GCA_016795025.1 of Phycisphaerales bacterium. Taxonomy (GTDB): domain Bacteria; phylum Planctomycetota; class Phycisphaerae; order UBA1845; family Fen-1342; genus JAEUIR01. Next base: position 2,398 of record JAEUIR010000168.1, on the reverse strand, counting down.
CGATGACGTCGATGCTTGGATTGCCCGTGTCGAGCGGATCCTCATGAAGCTGTTCGGGTTTTTGCCCGACGTTTCGCTTTTTCGCCCGCTTTTCTCGAATGTACTCCACGAGAATGTCTGAGAATTTGCGGGAGATGATGTAATAGAAATGTCTTCGGTTCTCCGCGTGCAGCTTGTCCTGCGCCAGCAAACGCTCGAACGCGGAATTCACGAGAGCGGTTGAATTCATGGTTTCGTCACGCCGGCCGCGGAGGCGAGCGCGAGCGAGTTTCCGCAACTCGCCATACACCAGGGAACACAACTCTTCCGGCGCTTTTTTGTCCCCGGTCTGGATGCGCTGCAATAGAACCGTGATCGTCCCCGGCGAATCTGAATTGGAATTCATAGTTGAGAAAGCCTATCCACCACGCGCGCCCGTTTCAATACCAATTCGCAAAATCCGCGAATTTGCGAGATGCAGCAAGCTGATCGAAGTTGATTGGGATCATTCGAAAAGGGGGAGTTGAGTGGGGTGGCTGGACCGATCCCGCGGGCTGCCTGCCGGTTGCTCGCGATCCGTTTCGACGGGGTTGGAATTCGTCCGGCCACCCGGTTCGCCGACCGCGCCACACGGGGGAGGCTCGGCGAGACCGAGGCGGCTGGCTGTTTTTTCGAAGAGTTGGCGAACGCTTTCCCAATATGGGCCTTGGCCGTCCATGCGACTAACGAAGCGCGGGTCGGTGAGTTGTCCGCCGCGCATGTCGCGAATACGGGCTTCCACACGCGCGGCGCGATCGGGAAGCGCTTCGCGCAGCCGCGTCAGAAACACTTCGCGCACGCTGCCGGGCAGGCGCAGCGCGGTATACGCGGCGCTGCTCGCGCCGCATTCGGCCGCCCTTTCGAGCAGCGCCGGGATGTCGCCATCGTTCAGGCCGGGGATGAGCGGCGCGAGCATGATTCCGACGCCCACGCCGGCGTCACGCAAGCGGCGCATGGCGTCGAAGCGCCGTGACGGCGGCGGCGCGCCGGGTTCGATCGCGCGTGCGCGTGCGTCGTCGGCGAAACAGATGCTCATATGCACGCGCGCACCCGCGGCGGCGTTGAGCTGCGCCAAGAGGGAAGCGTCGCGCGCGACGAGATAAGACTTTGTGATAATGCCGACGGGATTGCCGGCGCTCAGACAGACTTCCAGACAGCGGCGCGTGAGGCGATAGACGGCTTCGAGCGGCTGGTAGCAATCGGTGACGCCGGAAAAGACGATCTGTTCGCGCTGCCGGCGCGGCCGACGCAACTCTGCCGCGAGCAGTTCGGGCGCGTTCACCTTCACCGTGATTTTGCTATCGAAATCCGTGCCCGCGCCGAGGTCGAGATATTCGTGATACGGCCGAGCGTAGCAATAAGCGCAGGCGTGCTGGCAGCCGCGATAGGGATTGAGACTCCAGCGAAATGGGATATCGGGGCTGTCGTTTTCGGAGAGGATGGATTTGGCGGTTTCTTCGTAGACATCGAGCGAGATCGCGGGCGGCTCGTCGAGCCATTCGCAGTGCTCGGCGGTGAACGGATTCGGCGGATTGGCGACGCGGCGGAGCATGAACACCGCAGACATCATATTCGGTTTCTGTTAGGTATTCAAGGGCCGCGCTGGGCTGGCGTGGTCCGATTCCCGTCGGCCCCGATCGCCCCGTTTTCTTATGAATGTGTTTGACAGTCGGGCGGAATGAGATAACTTGTTAGTGGAGTAATTTTGCTGCGGCGACCGGTGGGCTGCCTCGGCGGGATTACGGCCAACGAGCTTCGAAAGCTCGACCGTGTGACGGTTTTGTAACATCCGTGCGCCCCACGGGAACCACCGTTTTGGCGGACCGTCGAACCCGATAGGAGCAGCCGAGCGGCACTCGGCGGCTTCCGGCTGAATTCAAGCGCGGAAAGCGCGCGATTGAGTTGATTCGGCGGCGAGTCGACCGCCGGACCCTAGGCGATGCGGCATGGCTGGCCGCTTTTTGCAGAGATCAGACGGCGTAACGAACGGCTGCGATAACCGATTTGAGTCGGCCTCATTCATAAGATCCAAGCAGCCGGCGCGATAACAACCGCGCCGTTCGCCGAAGTCGAAGCAACGAGCAGCAAGCGGGCCTGATTTGCCCGGTACCCCCGACTGCGGCGAAGATTTCTTTTTACGACAACTTGAACCGCGACGAGCGCACTTTGTGCTCGCCATTCGTTGTGCGCGAAAACGCACGCGCGGCCGCGCGTCGGGTTTGCACACGCGATGGCGCAATCGCCGACGTGCACGAATTCTTCCCCTGCCTGAGAGCGAGGGGAGTGTACGCTTCGGCCCGACGTCGGCGTGAGACGGTACAAAACCCAAGCCCTGCGCAAGAAAGCGCGGGGAGATTTCGTGTTCGATATCAGGAGACCC
>JAEUIR010000167.1 GCA_016795025.1 Phycisphaerales bacterium | reverse complement strand
CGCAGCGATATTGAGCATCAGGCCCAAAAGCAAGTAGCGTACAATCCGCGTGCCATGCCTGCGCCCACGATTCGAGGTTGAGACGGCAGCCAAGCCTGCGATTCGCGTAGCCTGTTCCAAGCTCCATCCTCGATCAAACGCTGCTACGATTCATTCAAGCCGGCTGTTTGATGCTCTTCGACTGAACGCAATACAGCCACCTGGAGATCTCAAATGCAGCGCGGCTACTCACGGCAGCGACTTCCCCGCGACGCGCCTCACGCCGTTTTGCTGCGCGTGCGACAGGCCGCAGCCGCTATGGCCGTGGCGCTCTGCCTCATCCCGGCCGCCTGCAACAAGGACCAGCAAATGACAACCGAATCAACCAACCGAAGCAAGCACGCGCTGAATCGACTTCAACACGCGACGTCGCCCTACCTGCAACAACACGCGCACAATCCGGTTGATTGGTTTGAATGGGGACAGGAGGCCATCGACAAAGCCCGCCGCGAAAACAAGCCGATCTTCCTCAGCATTGGATACTCCGCCTGTCATTGGTGCCACGTAATGGCGCACGAGTCATTTGAAGATCCCGCCATCGCAAATGTCATGAACCGATTGTTCGTGAATGTCAAAGTCGATCGCGAAGAGCGGCCCGACATCGACGACATTTACATGCAGGCGACGCTTGTTTACACGCGCGGTCAGGGTGGCTGGCCGATGAGCGTCTGGCTGACGCCGGAGCTGAAACCGTTTTTTGCAGGAACCTATTTTCCGCCGACGCAGCGCTACGGCCGTCCGGGGTTTCGCGAAATTTGCGAGCGCATCGGGGATTTGTGGGCCGGCGATCGCGCTGCGCTGGAATCTGACGCGAACCGCATCACGGAGCATCTGAGTGGCCAATCGACCTCGTCTCAGCCGACATTGATTGCGTTGACGCCTGATGTGATCGACCGCACGGCGGATTTGCTCGCAGGCGCGTTTGACGCCCGGAAAGGCGGACTGCTCAGCGGAGGGACGAACAAGTTTCCGCCCAGCATGGCGCTGGAACTAATGATGCGCAGCGCTGCGCGGCGAAACGAGGACGATGCTGCGCGGCGTCAGTTGATGGATCGCGTCACCGTAACGCTGGATCGAATGGCAAATGGCGGGATCCACGATCAACTCGCCGGCGGGTTTCACCGCTATAGCACGGATGCGGACTGGCTCGCTCCGCATTTTGAGAAAATGCTCTATGACCAGGCGTTGATCAGCCGCGCCTATGTCGAGGCATATCTGCTCACCGGTGATTCTCGTTATGCGCGAGTCGCCCGTGGCGTATTTGAATATGTGCTGGAAGATCTGTGCTCGCCTGATGGCGCATTTTATAGCACGCGCGACGCCGACAGCGAGGGCGAAGAAGGCCGCTATTACGTGTGGACGCGCGAGCAGATCGCGCGTGCATTGCCAGCGGCGGAGCTCGACGCTTTTTGCGATTACTACGGTGTCACCGAAGCAGGAAATTGGGACGATCCGCATACGCCGGGGGCGCCGAAGAACATTCTGCACGTCGCGCAGCCCTTGACAGACGATAACGAGGCGAACCGATTTCGAGGCGCACGCGCCGCACTGCTCAAGGCCCGCGAGCAACGAATTCCGCCGCATCGCGACGAGAAAGTGCTATGCGAATGGAACGGCCTGATGATCGCATCGCTCGCGCGGGGAGGTGCGGCGCTGAACGAGTCGCGCTACGTCCACGCCGCGAGCCGAGCGGCCGATTCAATCCTGCGACGACAATATCGTGATGGCCGGCTGATGCGCTCGTATCGCGACGGTCGCACGCTCGATATGGCGTTTCTTACCGACTATGCGTGCATGATCGATGGGCTGATCGAGTTGCACCAGGCCACGCAGGACGCGCGCTGGCTTGAGACCGCGCGGCGACTGGACGAGGTGTTGACCGCCCAATTCTGGGATGAGGGTCGCGGAGGCTATTTTTCAACCGCCGCAAACCACGAAGCGCTGATATTGCGGCCAAAAGACTTTCGCGACGGCGCGACGCCATCCGGCAACTCCGTGCAACTCGGCAATCTGTTGCGGCTGGCCGTGTTGTTTGACGATGCAGGCTGCCGCGAGCGCGCAACCCAAACCATTGACGCGTTCGCCGGCGAGTTGCTGCAAGCCCCGGGCGCGTGCGAGCGATTCCTCGCCAGCGCGGACATGGCGCTGCACGGATCAGTGGAAATCGTGATTGTTGGAGACGCGGGCGACGCGCGGACGCACGCTCTGGAGCGCACCGTGTACGAACAATACCTCCCGAATAGGCTGCTGCTGCGCGTCAACCCGAACAATGGCGACATATCGGCCGCGTCCCCGCTGGTGGCCGGTCGCAAAATGGTGGACGGCGCCCCCGCGGCTTACGTATGCAGAAACTATGCCTGCCGCTCGCCCGTTACGACGCCCGCGGCCCTCGCGTCGCAATTGCGCGAATTCGGCCGCGGGAGATGAGACGATCGCCGATCGCGATCGCTATGAAAGGCCCTTGGCGCAGGCGATGATCGCGTCGTAATTCGGATGATCCGCGATCTCCGGCACGTATTCCGCGTAACGAATGACGTTGTTCTTATCGACGACGAAGACCGCCCGGCTGTTGATCCGCAGATCGGGAACCAGCGTGCCGTAGGCCTGGCCGAAAGCAACGTCTTTGTGATCGCTCAGCACATGCAGACGCTCTGCGTTAATCGACTCCGCTCCGCAGAAGCGCTTTTGCGCGGGCGGCAGGTCGACGCTGATCGTATAAAATTCAACGTTCGGCAACTTCGACGCCTCTTCGTTGAAGCGCTTCGTCTGCACCGCGCACACCGGTGTGTCCAGCGACGGCACGACGCTGAAAACGCGATTCTTGCCGCTGGTTTCGGCGATGCGAATGGTTGTGACCAGGTCTTTTTTCAGCGTCGCATCAGGCGCTTGATCACCGGCCTTCAACTGCGGGCCGGCAAGATTCAGTGGGTTGCCCTTAAGCGTAGTCGTGCGAGCCATGTTTATTCTCCCATCGCGGTTTCCCGCCTGTTGATCCTGAACGAATTTGACTGCCGAAAAGAGTTCGACGCGTTTCGGCTGGGCCAATGATATCGGAAGTGCCGCAATTGCGCAAAGTCGCGCAAAATCGAACTCAATCGCGCGGAATCTCGCAACTCCTGCATGAAGCGCGGCGATTTCACAACGATAACGCAAGCCGCGACCCTCTGCGGCCGAAGCCACCTTAGAGCAGGCCAACGGCGAGCGATCGCCGCACCCGGGAGACGCCGATGCAGAAGCGAACCAAATACTGCGAAGTTGAGATCAGCATGGTGAACGGCCTGCGCCTGACGGGTCGGTTCCACATCGACATGTCGAGCAGCTCGACGGTGCGGCCGTCGGATGCATTCCGCTTTCTCGACACCGAATTTTTCATCCTGACCAACGTGACGGTCGAGACGCCGGACGCAAAGCACGCACGCGACACGGTGATGGTCCGCGCATCCAGCATCGCGCACATCGAATTCATGGATTCGACGTGGAAGACGGACGAGGTGCGCAAGGCGGTTCCGGCGCTGGTTTGATTCTCTGATTCAGCAAATTGCCGACGGGGTAAACGTATCCAATGCTCACTCTTGGACTCAGACTTTGGACAAAATGCTGCGGCCTTCTCCGGCGTCGCACAAGCGGTGCCCGTCATTTGAGCTACTTCAACTGGATTCTCCAGATTTGCCAATTGTCGGGAAGCGTGGGTCTGCTCCCTCGATTCGACAGGAAGAATACATATTTTCCATCGGAACTGATCGCGGGCCGAATATCGTGCGAACCATTTACTGTTAGCTGAATGGGAGGCTGAGAGCCATCCACGCGATGAGACCAGAGATCAAAATTATTATCGCCCTCTCCATTGATCGCCACATTCGATGAATATATGAGACTCACACCATCCGGAGTCCATACCGGCCAGTCATGGTTACTCTTTCCAGTAGTTAGGCACAAAGGGGGTTCACTGCCATCGACGGTCAGAATCCATATTTGGCGGAATTCTTTCTCATCTAACTTCACGAAAGCGAGTCGCTTACTGTCCGGAGACCAAGCCGCGTTGGTGCCCGCGCTCAATTGCGTAGGCAAAGTTCCGTTCGACTTCATCATCCAAACGGGCGGCTTGCCCTGAAATAACTGCGTTGTGTAGGAGACCCACTCGTTATCCGGTGAAAATGCGGGGTAAAGGTCGAAATAACTCGTTGGACTATCGGTAAGTCGCGCAAGTCCTTTTTGCCCGGAAAGTGCGATTACATGCAGGCTCATGCGTTCCGTGGTGGCGTGAAGGCGATTAGAAGAGAAAGCAATGAACTTGCCGTCGGCCGAAACACACGCTAGCATATCCCGATATGATTCGTTCGTCAAACTCGTTTGCCCGGCAGCAGTGATCATCACGAGATTGTACTGCAGGTCTTGCTGATCGCTAGGATAGCTCGGAAGACTATACACAACATCATAACTTCCTGGCACAACCCAAATTCGCGTGTCGTGCAACGCTCCCGATGGGGCTCGCGTAATCTGCGTTGGTGCGCTCACGTTGGGAGATGTTTCACCATCACTAACCTCGGCGAGGTAAAGCCCTGAAGTTCGTTTTGCTCCCTCTGGGGTGAATTCAAGGCTATGAAGGTGAGTTTGCACGAACAGGATTGGTTCAAATTCAACGTGAATCCGCCCAGCCATTGCATCATCAAGCGTGATAGACGAGGTAAAAGGACTAACGTCGCCCTTGGCAACCGGCCCGCCGGGGCGCTTCCAGCGGTGGCCCGTTCTGGAAATCCTTATTGGATGCTGCGACCACGGAAGATTTCCGCGTTCTCGTGAGAATACAATCGTGACGTTGCAGGGAGTAAGACCGACGATTTTGTCGCCGAACATCACTTCCGCCTGATCAGGAGTCGATGTAAACGAGACCGTGACTTCCCGCCGAATTTCATCGAGCTCTAGATTCACTGCGCCACGTTGTGCTTCGGAATACGACACCGATTGTAATTTTGAAAGATAGTTAGGTAACTCCGCTCTTATTTGCGCTGCGCCCCATGCGGCCTTGCTTGATTCGCGAGCGAACCTGACAAAGAGCTCTCGGGGCGTTTGTCCTGCCGGTTCTCCGTTGACCGTGAGCGTCGCCCCCGGTGGGTTGGTCGAGACTTTGATGGGCAAGGCATGTGAAATGCGCTCAAGCGAGAACGAATGACGCCATGGATTCGGCGCATCTTTGGCGATCAGGTGGGACAGCGATATCTCTTTCGGTTCATAGTCCGACGCCTGCACTTGGATGCGTCGGATAGTTTCCTCGCGATCCCAACGCAGCTTGCCCGTGTAGGGAGTGGTGCCAACTTGCTGACTGTCAATCGTTACCTTAGCGTCCGGATCACATTCGATAATCACTGTCCGCTCTGGAGGGCAACCAAACACCAGTATGGCCATCAACATCAAGAAATGAGATAATCGGAGTTCTCCAATTAACTGGGGATAGTTAGAGCCGCTGCAGAACCGAATGGCACCCATCGAATTGCTCCCATCTGCAGCCGTCTGGCGTAAGTGATCTTCGCTCTACCGCGGATATGAACTCTGACGCGACACGCGAAAAATCAGTTTCGCATTTCGTCCAAGCGGCTGCTAGCATCACTTGGTCACCAAAATCGGAGCCAAATCAGAATCATCCCAGATCATATCGAGTCCGCGCGGCCCCGCAACTAGGCGGCCATCTTGAAATTTTTAGCGAAAGTCTGCCTATTCGGGCATGCCGTCGTGTTTAATCGCCAATAGCCGCCAGCTTCAGAATTTCCATCGCCAATCCATCGATGTCCCGATCGCAGTTCGTCAAAACCACTACTCCAACGCGTTTTTTCGCACAAAACCCGACGAACGAGTGAAACCCATCCAGCCCGCCGTTATGCCACACGATCTCGCCGATCTTTCGATCCGGAGTAATGTGCCAGCCCAGCCCCACTGCCGCGCTCCAGCGCTCGTCCAACAAGCGCTGCGGCCGGTGCAATTCGGCCAGCGAACCGCCGCGGATCGGCGTTTCAATCGCATCGCCCGCGCGAAACTGAAGCGCGACATATTTCATCATGTCATTCACGCTCGAAACGATCGAGCCGGCCGGCGCGAGAACGTCGAACGTCCAAGTGTGCGCGTCTTTCTCGCATCGCTCCCCCTTGTACGGCCGAGCCATGCGGATCAGCAGCTCCGGCGTTGGCCGCGGAAACGAATTCGTCATTTCCAGCGGCCCGAAAATGCGCGTCTGCAATAATTCGTCGTATCCCTTGCTTGCGGCGCGCTCCAGGAGGTGCCCGAGCAGGCCGACGCCAAGATTGGAATAAGCGCATTTCGCGCCGATCGGGGCGATCAATCCCGTCGCGCCAAGTCCTTTGTACAGGTCATCGACTGAGTAACCGCCGTAAGGATCGGGCAGCAATGCGACGAGATTTGGCGGCACCCTCGGCAACCCGGATGAATGCGTGGCCAGGTGCCGCAGCGTGATCTGGCGATCGCCGCGCGTGCTCGTCGGCAGCGGCAGATCGCTTGGCAGGTATTTCGAGATGGGATCATCCAGCGCGAGCACACCATCATCGCGCAACATGACCAGTAACGTCGTTGTGAATGTCTTGGTGATCGAGCCGATTCCGTAGAGCGTGTCGCACGTGGCCGGCTCGCTTTTCTCGCGATTCGCGAAGCCGCGCGCCGCGCGATAGACCACGTCTTTCTCACGGATGACGCCGACCGCGACGCTGGACAGCCGCAGCTTTTCCATCGCGTCGTCGATTTTCGCGTCGAGGCGCGTCGCCAGATCGGCGGCCGGTTGAGATGTGGTGGTCGCCGGTTGCGTGGTTTGGGGCAATTCAGAATGCAGAATGCAGAACGCAAAAAACATTGCACAAATCGCGGCCATATTCGCCCTCGCAGAAAACCGTGCGCATCAGCCGCGGATCGCGCCGGCCGGTATGCACGATGCTCGTTTTTCACATGCTGCGCTCTTGATTGGTCTCTCACTCCAATCCGCGCAGAACCTCCACATTCACCGTATCCCAATCACGGCCGTCAGGCGCGGTTTCCTTCGGCGTTTCGAGAATCATCGGCGTGTTCACGAAACGCTTGTCGCGCAGGACGTTTGCGAAGCCCGCCGGCCCGATCTGTCCCTTGCCGATGTGCTCGTGCCGATCCACCCGCGACCCCAACGCGCCCCGGCTGTCATTCAGGTGCCAGCAGCGAATTCGCTCGACGCCGAACAGCCGATCCGCGGTCGCAATCATCTTCTCATACTCGCGCTGGTCGCGTATGTCATAGCCGGCCGCGAATACATGGCACGTATCAATGCACACGCCGACGCGACGAGATTCGCGCACCCCTTCGATGATCGCCGCCAACTGCTCCATGGTGCGCCCAAGCGTCGACCCCTGGCCTGCTGTGGCCTCCAAAAGCGGCATGGTGCGCAGCGCGGGGCGCTCGGCAAAAATCTGGTTAAGCGACGACGCGACCCGCTCAATCGCCTCCTCGGCAGGCGCATCCAGGGCCGCGCCGGGGTGAATCACCAGATATGGAATTTCGAGCGTATCGCAACGCTCAAGTTCTTCTGCGAACGCGATACGGCTGCGCTCACGCAACGCATCATCGCCCGACGCAAGGTTGATCAGATACGTCGCATGTGCGGTGGGCGGACAGAATCCCGGCGTGGCGCGCAGCGCGTGCCAGCGCTGCAGATCATCCGAGCGAAACGGGGTCGCCTTCCACTGGCGCTGGTTTTTGACGAATACCTGAACGGTGTCGAGATTAAGCGCGAGCGCTGCTTCAATCGCGTGGTGCATTCCACCCGCGATCGAAAGGTGTGAGCCAAAGCAATGCACTTTCCGGCCTGCGGCGGATCGACTTGCGTTTGTTGCCGCGCTGGTTTTTCCGCGCGGCGCGGGCTTGTCAGTCCGCGCTCGCGATTTCGTCGCGACTTTGTTCGCGATTCGTCCTTTCGTCGCGACAACCGCGTCTGTCCGCGAGCTCTTTGCGGCACCTCGCGGTTTTTTCGTTCCGCCCTGCGGCAGATTGCTCTTTCCGGCGGCTCTGGACATCTGTGTTACCTCGACTGTTGGCGATGCAGCATCGGCGCGCACGCGGTTGTGTTCGGGACAACTTTAACCGAATATGGCCGGCATGACGGAGCAGCGAATCATTCTCGCGTCCGCCAGCCCGCGACGCAGGGAATTACTGACTCGCGCAGGGATCGATTTTGATGTGCGCGAGTCGCCGTTGCCGGAACCGGATCGGCCGCCGCGAACCGTTTCACCACGCGCCTGGGCGGAGTCTGTCGCGTATTTCAAGGCTCGCGCCGTCGCGGAAGGGCATCGCGGACGTACGATTCTCGCTGCAGACACGATCGTGGAATGCGGAGGCGACGTGCTGGGGAAGCCGCTCGATGCCGCGGATGCCGAACGTATGCTTCGATTGCAAGCCGGCCGAGTGAGCGAGGTGATTACGGGCGTGGCCGTGTTGTGCCTGCCGAGGGCAGCGGCGCACAAACCGTTCGAAGCAACCCGCATCATCCGGCACGAAGTCACGTACGTGCGAATGGGCGACGACGACGCGCTCATTCGTGAATATGTCGCGAGCGGCGACTGGGCGGGCAAAGCCGGCGCGTATGGAATTCAGAATATTGGCGACAGGCTCATCGAGCGAATCGACGGCGACTTCGACAATGTCGTCGGGCTGCCGGTGGCGCTGGTGATGCGCTTGCTCAGGAATTTTTCCGCGGGTTGCAGCGGCGATTGCTGATAAATCACGCGCTCCGGCGCGAAGCCGAATCCGCGCGTCCGGGTAGTCGTCACGCGAATGGGTGCTATACTCTCATGCTGAACGGCAGTGGGTAATCGGTCGATACGGGAATGACGCGCAGACGATAGGCGACATCGGCCGCGCTGTTTCGTAATGAAGCGATCGCCGCCGCCACAACCCCTGAATGGCAGCCTGATGGGAATTAAGCTCGAAACAGCGCTGGGCGACTATCTCAAGCAGATCAAGGACTATTCGCTCCTGAC
>JAEUIR010000166.1 GCA_016795025.1 Phycisphaerales bacterium | reverse complement strand
CGGTGAACGCCAGCAGGGTCGTGCCGGCGACGGCGACGCGGGCATTGTTCAGGTAGGCGCCGGTGGCGGCGTTCTTGACCCGGCCTTCGACCGAGCCCGTGCCGGTGGTGCGGCGGAGGTCGCCGGATGCGGCCGCCGCCCGGCGACACGACATGGATGTCTGCGTTTTCGGTGAACGAATCGGGGTCTTGGATGCGATTCGAAGTGAACGACACGAGCTTTCCGTCCGGGCTCCAGTTTGGTTCGGCGTGGTCGTAATTGCCGGACGTGAGTTGCCGGCGTTTTTCGCCGTCGGCGTCGCAAACAAAAACGTGCGTGTAGTTTCCGTTCCACCAACCAGCGCCGTCGAGCTTGTGATGCAATCGCGTGATGTGTTTGTATTGCGGGCGCTTCGCAGGTTCCACGGAATTGCCGTCTCGTTCGAGCTTCTCGCGATCGCTCATCTCCTGGTATGTGTACGCGATCCGGTTGCCGTCCGGCGACCACGCAAAGTCGTGTACGAATCCATCTGGCTCGGTGATGCGCCGGGGTTCGCCGCCGTCCATCGACAACACAAAAAGGCACGCACCTTTATCGCGGTTCGAGATAAAGGCCACGCGCGCGCCGTCCGGCGACCACTTCGGACGAGCATCGACGTGCTTGTCGCTCGTAAGCGGTCGAACGCGACCGGCGGCCGCATCCACGATCATCAGCCGCGAGTAATTCTTGTTGTCCTGCAGATCGTTTCGTTTTTGCTCGAAAACCACGCGCCGGCCATCGGGCGAGATCGCCGGCCGGCCGAGAATGTGCAGTTTGAACAGATCGTTCAGTTGAATTGGTCGTTTGGCGGCCATGATTTCTCCGATGGATCGGCTGGGGCGTCGCCCGTAAGGGTGGTGCCGCATTCTTGCACGCCCGACTGGCTTGCACTCGGCATTCGCGGGCAGAGTGACCGCACAGATCGAAGTGCCGTCACCAAAAATCAGGAGCACCCTAACGGAGCAAGCGAACTCTCTCGAACCCGATTAGCGGCAATTTACCGGGTCGCCGTGGGGGTGTACAAACCGCCGCACGCGCGGCACACTGCGTAATCTTCAGGATTCGCACGATTATGAAACCGCTGCTAATACTCCCACCCGCTTCGGCACGCTGGCGCTCGCTGGCTGACCTGCTCGGGCAGCAGGACGCGGCGATTGTGCGCGACGCCGAGTTGCGTTTCTCGGAGGGCGTCGCAGGCGCGACGGATGCGTTTGCGCTCATCGTTGACGGTGGTCTGAGCATCGCGTGCGCCAGCATCACGCGGCGCAACGACGTTGGCGTGTTGGGCTACGTCGTCACGCGCCCGACGCATCGCGGGAAGGGCCTCGCCGCGGAGTTAATTGAATCGCTCATCGCGTGGTTCGACATGACCGACGGCCGCTGGCTTTATTGTGCGACGGCCGGCGCGGCGGCGGGCCGACTTTGCGATCGCTATGGTTTTCGCGTGCTGCATGTTTTGTCACGCGACGGCCGGGAGGATGTGTTTCTTCAGCGCGCGGTTGATGTGATGATTCCATCGCCGTTCGAAGCGCTGCGCGGCGATGAGAAGATTCGCGACGTAACCCGCGCGGATTGGCCGCTGTTGGTATCGCTGTTGCAACATCGCCCCGGCCACGACCCGCGCGCGACGCCGGACGAATCTGCCATTGGCGCGGAAGAGTTCGCGCTACGATTGGTCGACGATCAGGAGCAGGGCAAGTGCAAGCTGCTGGCGGCCTGGCACGACGGCCATATCACGGCCTTTGGGACAGTGGCGGTGGATCCGCTCGGCGACAAGACGTATGCGATGCTGATTCCATTCGGGGATGCACCGCCGGCGCTGCGCGCGGCGCTGATTTCAGAAGGCGAGGCGAAGGGTTACCGCACCGTGGAGTTTCCGATGGAGGCCGTGGCGAAGCCTGGGGGATAAGCGCGGCGACTTCCTCTCTCAGCCGTCGCGCGAAATACCTGCGCGCCGCCCGACGAAATTTCGCCGCCCGCCCACTAAGATGCGTCTCGACCCCGCGTGGTGCGGCCAGTTGCAACACTGTCCCAAAATCGCAACAGACCGCATTTTTTTTTTCGCGAACGCCCGTCAGCCCCGGCGCTGTGAAATCGATCCATTGGAGAAGACGCCATGTCATTCACGCAATGCAGACTCTTCGCTTCGCTCGCAATGTCCGCACTTTTCGTCGCGAGCGCCGCTGAGGCTGCGCAACCCCAGGCCGCCGACGACATGTGCATTGCCTTCAGCAGCGAGAATCTCGCCAAAGGCAACGGCAACTGGTTCACGTATTATCGCTTTTCCGACCAGCGAATCGCCATCCGCGATGGAGACGTGTTCACATATCGCGTGTATCTCGATCCGGGGAACCCGGTCGCCAAGGGTGGCGTCGATATCTTCTTCGGCGAAGATCGCACGCCGCTGCGCGATCTGCGGCTGAACGACGACAAAGGCGTGCGCGTCCACGGCGATGGCATTCTCTCAGAGGCCGTCGGAAAGTGGCTCACGCGCCGCGTCGCGCTCGACAAGTGCGCCAAGCTCACCACGACCGCGTGGGTTGTCGTGTTTGAAGGCGATGAATCCGGAAAATATTTGCAGTTCGTCGATGACGTCACGATCGAACATGCCGACGGAACAAAAACCGTCATCTACGGCACCGGCCTGCCGCCTTCGCGCAGCTTCGTATCCGCCACCGGCTATTCGCAAAAACCAGGTTGCGTCGCGATTCCGGCCAAAGGCGTCTCCAATGGCGCGGACCTGGCGGCCACGCGCAAGCTCGTGGAAGAATTCGTCACGCGCACCCGTCTGCTGAATGAAGCCCGCCGCGAAGTGGAGTTTGTGCGAAAATTCCTGGAGCGCAATCCCGATCCGCATCTCGATACGCACGTGAAGAACGCCATCAACAGGCTCAACGCCGCCGAGCGCGCCGACGCCACCACGCAGGAAATCGAGGCCGCGCTGCATGAAACCAAGGACGCGCTCTCGCATACGCACCCGGTCATGGAGAAATACACCGGTCACCTCGTCGGACACGCGCACATCGATTTGCAATGGCTGTGGGAGTGGCAGGAAGGCATCGCCTGCACGCGCGACACATTCGCGCAGGCGATTAGGTTCATGGACGAATTCCCGGATTTCACGTTCAGCCAGAGCAGCTCCTGTTTATACGAGACCATCGAAGAGCATTATCCAGAGCTATTCAAGAAAATTCAGGAGAAGGTCAAAGCGGGCAAATGGGAGCTGGTCGGCGGCCGCGTCTGCGAGGGCGACCTGAACATCATTTCGCCTGAGTCGCACGCGCGTCATTTTCTTTACGGGCAGCGCTATTTCCGAGAGCGCTTCGGCAAGACGGCCACCGTCGGATGGGAACCGGATACGTTCGGGCATTGCGCGCAAATGCCGCAAATTCTGAAACTTGGGGGGTGTGATTTCTATTATTTCTGCCGCGGAGGCAAGAATACGCCGCTGTTCTGGTGGGAGGCGCTCGATGGCACGCGCGTGTTGACATTCGACGAGCCTGCCACCGGATCGTGGTACAACTCCGGTATTACCGACCAACAATTGCAGGAGCTTCTCGATTTCGAGAAGACCAGTGGCTCGCGCGATTCGCTGTGGGTCTATGGCATCGGCAATCACGGTGGCGGCCCGACCCGCGAGCAGATCGAGCAGGCCCTGGCGTGGATGAAAACTTCATACATGCCGAAGGTGCGTTTTTCCACGGCGTCGGAGTTTTTCGCCAGGCTTCAGACGCTCGACCTCTCGAAAATTCCCACGATTCGCGATGAACTGAATCCTGTGTTCGATGGGTGCTACACCAGCCACGTCGAAGTGAAAACGCTCAATCGCGACGCCGAAGCCATGACCACCTCCGCCGAAGCTGTTGCGACGGTCGCAGCAGAGTTCGGTTTCAAGTATCCGCGCGAGGCGTTCCGCAAAAACTGGGAGGCCATCTGCTTCAATCATCATCACGATACGCTCCCCGGCAGCGGGATTCACGCGCCGTATGAACGCACAAAAACCACGCTCGGCCGCGTGATCGCGGAGGATCGCGAGATTATCACGCGCGCGATGGAGTTGCTCACGTTACGCGTAAAACCCAGGGACGGCCTGATTACGGTCATGGTGTTCAACCCACTCGGCTGGTCACGCAGCGGATGGGTCGAAACATACCTGGTCAAAAGCGGTTGGAATCACGGCCAAAACCTCGATCTGAACAAAGCCGTCGCCGTCGCGCCGGATGGGCAGGCCCATCCGGTGACTGTCATCGATCCGCGCAGCCGCCACGCGCGGTTTTGGGCGGCGGACATTCCAGCGTTCGGTTGGCGCGTGTTCGAAATCAAGAACGGCGCGCCGACAAAGCCCGTGATTTCGACCAGCGATGACAAAACGACGATTCAGACCGATCAGTTAAAAGTCACGTTTGATCTGGTGAATGGCGTGATTACGTCGCTGGAACATGAAGGAGCGAAGACGGCCGGCGCGGCGCTGGGGCGCTTGGAGGTCGCCTGGGAAAATCCGGGCGGCATGAGCGCGTGGGTCATCGGAAAGATTGAAAAGACTGAACCATTGAAGCCGACGAGCACGACCGTCACAAATGGCCCAGATTTCGTGGATGTCACCTTTGACTACGAGTTGCCAGCGCACAACGACGTCAGCGCGAAAACAACCGCGCGCCAGAGTTTCCGCGTGCTGGCCGGCTCGGATCAGATCGAATGCACAGCTGAGACCGATTGGCAGGCCGTCGGCAACGAGAAGCAGCCGAACCCGTCGCTGAAGGTCGCATTCGCCGGTGCGGCGGAGAAGCTACCGTTTACGTACGAAGTGCCCTTTGGCCACATCGACCGCCCATCGGATGGCCGCGAATGGCCGGCGCTCAAGTGGGTCGCGGGCACATGGTTGCAAACCGGGGGCGAGGTAACACTGCCCACATTCAGCCTTGGTGTGCTGAACGACAACCGCCACGGTTTCTCGGCGAAGGATGGGACGCTGAGAATGACGCTGATTCGCCCGAGTTACGATCCGGACCCGATTCCGAATCCCGGCCGCCACGTCAGCCGTTACGCAATTGTGCCGGTTTCATCCAACTTGGAACGCCTGGCGCAAGTGGCTTCCCCGGCACAAAACGAACAAACCGCTCACGCGCGGGCGGCCGCTCCTGAATTCGCCGTTCTTTCGCGCCGCGCTGCCGAGTTTAACCAACCGCTGCTTTCCGCGACCGTTCCATTCGACGCAACCGGCGAAGCGCCGGCCGAGTGGTCGTTGCTCAGCATCGACAACGCCAGCATCGTCCCCACCGGCCTGAAACGCGCCGAAGACGGCGGCGATATCGTTGTGCGAATGTATGAGGCGGCAGGAGGCGCGAGCCAGGCCGCGCTTCGGCCGACATTCAAGAGCAACGGCGGAAAATGGGTGAATTTCGTCGAAGACGCGCTGTCCGACGCGGTGATGAGCGGCAACGGCTTCACCGCCGAATTCAAAAAGTTTGAGATCAAGACCTTGAGGCTCACCGGTTCGGGCGCGGCCAGATAATTATCGCCTTTTTCGCTGTCGCCAGTTACCATGATTGGCAGGTGTGACGTAGTATTGGATGCTGTGAGTTCGCCGATTGGGCGACAACTTCATCGTCTTCACGAAAGCAGCTTTGAGTGATCAAGAGCATTCGAATTCGTGATTTTCGTTGCTTCAATTCGGTACAAACGGGTTTGCGTCCTTTGACCGTTCTTATAGGGCCGAACGACTCTGGAAAAAGCTCATTTCTGGAGGCAATCCGATCCGTTCTCCAGCCAACCGTAGAATTCGGGGAGAACGACTTTCCGAACCGAGACCGTTCAAAACAGCCCACAATTGAAATCACCACCGATGCCGGCAAGGTCTCCAAGTCCTTTGACCCTAAAGGGGGTGGTAAACCTCGTACAACCACCGAAAGCGGTGCCCTCGAAAGTGTAACGCCGTTTCTATTTGTTCAGTTGCCGAATAGCGGCATGAGATTGAGCGGCAACATCGGCCCGGACAGCGATCGTGCTCCCACGGTGGAATCCAACGGCGGCGGTATCGCGGCGGTATTGGACTATTTGGCGCGGCGAGATCGTGACCGCTTATTCGAAATCGAAGCCGCGATGAAGCGCCAGATCGCGAACTTTAGGAGCCTGGAGATATTGCGCTCCAGTGCGAATGAATGCACCATCAAATTTAGGTACAAAGATGGTACCCTTCAGCCGGACACGGCGCTTTCCGCCGGCGCGCGGTTTCTGCTGTTCTTTGCCACCCTCGCGACCCAACCAAATCCGCCCAAATTACTCTTGATCGAAGAACCCGAAACAGGTGTCCATCCGCATCGATTGAGCGAGATCATGAAGTTCATGCACAGCCTGATTTCGCCGCCGAATTCGGCCGGTGCAACGCAGGTGATCTTGTCCACTCATTCTCCTTATCTGCTTGATTACGTTGACGTCGCGAACGATCAGGTGCTCGTTTTTCGAAATGCCGAATCCGGGAATCGCACCGTAACGCCTGCGGATGTAGACGAACTCAAATTCCATTTGAGCGATTTCAAATTGGGTGAGCTCTGGTTCAATCTGCGCGAAGAAGGCATGGTAAAGGCGGAGGGTGCATGAAGCTGCTGATTGTCGGGGAAGGCGATCGCGACAAAGCCGTACTGCCTCATTTGGTTTCGAAGATCCTCGACAGAGAGATCTCGCATAGTTTTGAGCCGTGGGCGAGGTTGAATTCCGAGGATGTTCGAACCGGCCCCAAGTATGTGCGTAAGCTCAAAATGGCGCTAATTCAGGCGCATAAATCAGGGGCAACGGCGGTTGCCGCGGTTGTCGACAACGATGATTCAAAGGGGGCCAGACTTACCGCTTTGCGGGAGGCGCGGATGCTCATCGAGCAAAATACGGTCGGCCCGCCTATGGCTCTTGGCCACGCCGATCCTCACCTCGAAGCCTGGTTGCTTGACGATGAAAAGGCCGTGAGAACCACCCTCGCTTTTGCAACCAATCGAGCCATTCGCGGGGTTGGAAGCGTGAAGTCTCCCAAGGAGGAGCTTAACAGGTTATGGGAGGAATCGCCTCGCCGCCGGGACAATCCAAGCGAGAGCTCGATTGATATGTTGGCAGCCCTTTCCCGCGAATTATCCATCGACCGGTGCAATCAATCGATCAGGACCGGGCTTCAGGACTTCGCGGACGAAGTTCGCACGCGAATCACGCCGAAGTAACTTTTCGGCGGTTGTCGTTGCCGGTTCGAGCAATGGCGGGGGCGTTTCGGTTCGGTCGAGGGCTCCGAGCGCTTCGGCGAGAGTTTTGGAGGGGTCTTGCCCGAGTTTCGCGAGGTTGAGATCGAGACGCTTCGTATCGCTCCGGTCGGCGCGAAGTAGCGAGATGATGGTTCCGATTCGCAGCGTCTGAACTTGTGTGTTCGCCGGCCAGCTTGGTTCTTTGGCCGCGTTCGCCTCGGCATCATCCGCAAGTCAGCAATTGCACGAACGGATCGATATCAAAGTTATCCACCGATCCATCGCCGTTTGCGTCCGCGGCCGTTCGATCGCAATTTGGAAATGCCGCTTCATATTGGTCGGGGGCGACCAGCGCCAGAACGAACGGGTCGATGTCGAAATTGTTGACAATCCCATCGCAATTCAGATCGCCGGGAAGTTGGCCAATTCTTGTCGCGGAGTAGTGCGCGATGACTTCGCTCTCTGCGAGCGCCCGCGGATATAACGCCAGTTCATCCATGCTGCCGGTGAAGTACCTTGTGAAATCTCTCGCGCGGTTCACGCGAAATGCGGTTGAAACCACATCCGGCACAGTCGCGTTGCAGCACAGGTCCGTATCAACCTCTAACGCCACCGACTGGCCGTCGATGTAGAGCGTTGTTCCGGTTATCGCATTCCCTCCGCCCTGTCTGACCCAAACAATATGATGCCAGCGCCCCAGAGGAAATGGAAGTGTCGCGCGCAGCCCCGCGTTGTAAAAGCCGGAATACGCTACGTCTGGCCGGTTGTGTTGCAGGCTGAAATACACTTCGCGGCCGGTCGCGCCCTGGCCCCAGTGGAGAAACGGCGGCCACAAAGTCGCGAACCCATTGGTCGGAATGAAAACGACGGTTTCCGCGGTGAAGGTCGGATTCCCAAGAAATGCCGCGGAAGCCGCGGCTTGCGATTCGAGGTAGTCGTCCGAACCGTTGAACGCGACGCAAAAATCACCGATGCACGTTGGAACCAGACGCTGGATCGAGCCGAGATAATTGGCGTTGTATGCGCTGCCCAGCGTGCCGTAATTAATCGCGGGCCCGGCCGACTCGTCAAAGCGATAGTGAAGCGCGGCGCCGGAATCCGCGACGGCCTGGTGGAACTCGGGAGGCGCGGCGTCAACGCGAGGAAGCATCAACGTAATTGCCATCGTTGCGATCAATAAATGTTGCGGATGTGCCTTCACGGGTAATCCCTCGAATCGTGCGGCTGGATATTCGCCTACGGTCGCCTACTGTCCGCGCCATCGTAGCGAAACCGGTGAGAGAACCCTACATCAAATGCGAACTCGCACATCAAATATGGGTTGGTCCGAGAAGATCGCGCGATGGGCTGGCCTGCAAAAGGCGACCCTTGCCGAGCGATCAATCGAATGTGACGGTTTGGTGCGCCGCCACGTCGTTCATAGCATTCCGTGCTTCTGCAACCGATCGCGCAGCCGATCGCGCGACAAGTTCAGCAGCTTGGCCGCCTGCGTTTGGTTGTTCTTGACGCGATCCATCGCCTGTGTGAGCAGGTGTAGTTCCAGATCCTGCAACTTCTCGACGTCGAATCCTTCCCGCGGCAGGTCGATCGATCCGAAATCAATTGCTGATAGAGAGGTCGGTTGCGACAGCGACCGGCCGGGTGCCCTGCCGACGGCCGTTGCGTCGGCAGGCGGGCGACTGGGTTGCGGCGCCCGCACCAACCGAAAGCCCGGCCAGATCGAGATCACACGCATATTGCTGCCGGATGCCCGTCACGGCCGCGGCGGCAGCGACACGACGGCCGTCGCGCTGGCCTCGGCGATGCAAGCTGATATCTGCGAGATTTACACCG
>JAEUIR010000165.1 GCA_016795025.1 Phycisphaerales bacterium | reverse complement strand
TCCAAACTCCTGCTCCCAATCTTCGTATTCCTCGAGCGCAAGCTCAAACGCATCAATGTCGAAGTTATTGCGGCAACCATCGCCGTTGAAGTCGCCGAGCAGCGGTTAGATTCTTTTTCGTTCTGCGTTGCAGTTCCTCATTCTTCCGCGAGCAGGCTCACGAACGGGTCGATGTCGAAGTTATTCAAGAAACCGTCCTCGTTGATGTCGCCGATGATGACGGCCGCGCCTTCGGGGATGTTGTATGTGGCCGCGTAGCCGGGCAGGTTGCTGAGCGCGAAGACGAATGCGTCGATGTCGAAGTTGTTGACCAGGCCGTCGCGGTTCATGTCGCCGGGCAGGAACGGCTGAAGTGTGCCAATGTAGATGTTGGCGTCCGGGCCGCTGCGGGCGTGCCAAGCCAGCCAGATCGTCCCGTTCGGATCAAGCGCCAACGGCTTGGCAATGTAGATTGTGTCCTGGTTTGGCGCGTTGATAGCCGCGGGTTGAATCGGAAATGCCGGACTCACCAGACTAAACTCGTGGTCGTAGACGGCGACGCGCATCACGGCGTTTTCATCGATGGATAATTGCGCGACGCCGCCGTCGCGATCTCCCGCGATGTCGATCGTAGACGCCGATGCCAAGCGAATAAGATCACCGACGGGTTCGCCGTCGAGAGTGAGAATACGAATAAATTCCACGGCGAAATCCGGGCTACCTTCTTCCAAATTGACAAAAGCGAGAGCCGCCAAGCCATTGTTTAGAGGCCACACGTCAATCGGATTCGCAAACGGCTCCGCAAACGCGGGTGTCTGTCCGCTTGCGTCAGCGAACACGCGATGGAAAACGCCAGCTTCATATGGGTCCGACACTCCGCTCGAATACGCCAGAAGTAGATCGCCGTTGACTGTAATGCTCGATTTGGGTCGGACGGCGTAACCCGCCTGTGTGTCGAACGGCGGCGCTGACGAGAGCGGCTCACCGAAGGGGCTGTAGACGGCAGAGACAATTTCCTTAGGTGGCACTTGCGTATTCCGAATCATCGTGGCAGCCACCCGTTGTGGTCCCACACTAACTGTCCAGTTTCCTGGCGCAGAGTGCGAAATATCATTGACTCGAACAAGATTACACAGCGCGACTCCGGATGAGTCGAAATTCCGCAGAAAATGGGCATTCACCAGCCCGCTTCGCCAGAAGACAGCGGTCACATCGCCTGAGCGATCGGCACACATATAGTACGGACGGTAGCTGTGATCCTGATCGATCAGCGCCGGCTCGTGCAGCCGACGCCCCCACGGATCGAAATGCGTGACATAGCCGCGCAAATCCTCCGCGGGGCCGGTCACATACGCAACCGCGCCGACGCCGGCGTCCGCGCAGATGTAGCAATCCACCGCGTAAGACGGCTCGTTGGGCAGGAATGCGGTGCGCAGGTAACATCGATCGCCGGAGCACACCGCATCCATAACCACCTCGGCACGCACGGCATTGGAGTCTTGCATCAACCCCAACCCGCCGCACAACCAAACGCAGACCTTTCTAAAATTCATTGCCCACTTCCATCGCGTTGCGCGCGAATCTGCTCGACGATCGTCCAGAATTCAGGCCAATACGCCGGATCGTTCCAGCCTGCCGGCTCTTCAGCGCCGTCGCTCGCTCCCCCTGCGGGACCGGCTGGTCCATCATCGTAGGGACACGCCATCAACGGCGGCGTGCCGTAACCGGGGGAGCAACCCGGCCAATACACAATGAGATCGACAAACGGATCGACATCGTCGGCGTCGAAATCGCCATCATTGTCCGCGTCGCCAACCCCGAGAAGGTTGATTCCGAGCGGCGCGCCATATGTTGACTCCCAATTGAATGGTAAGTTCAGCGCCATCAGGAAAGGGAATATGTCGTAGTTGTTACGGCAACCGTCGCCGTTCAGGTCGCCGAGCAGTGGGCGCAACGCCATGACGTATCCGCGATTGCAAACGATGATCGTACCGTCTTCGTCAATCGCCGGAGGCGCCTCAAACTGCTCGAATAGTGTGGGAATGTAGTTTCCACAAACGACACCAGGGGGTGTAAACGCAGTGATATTCCAATCTTGATCGATAAAACTCCCCGGCTCTGAATTGGTTGGGTGTTTATACGCGAGCACCCGCCGTTCATGCTCGAATTGCCCGCTTCCAGGCGTCGGAACAAAAAACCGACCAAAGGCATCACCGGCCATGTGCGTCCATTCCCAAGCCGGTTTCTGAACGTCCACGCTGCCTTGCCACCATTGGACGAAATCGCCTGATTCCGGAACATGGTGCATGATTATTCGACCTTGCTCGTGTATCCAGACGGCGTTTCGGTTCGGGAAAATCACTCCTGTTCCCGAGAAGGAATTGAAGCCTGGAATCTGCTGATAGCAAGCGTGATCACGCTCGACCAGGTGGGGATCGTTTCCAGGAATAAATGTGTTATCGAAAGCGTAAATTCCGGTGTCGTCCGAAGCAACCACTACTGTAGCGTGGGGGGATGTAACACCGGTGAAATCGAGAACTCCTGGCGAGCCATATGATCCTTGCCTGAACACCTGCTCACCTGGACACAGGTCGATATGCGCCGAGTGCGAAGTTGCGTTCATATCGCCAAGAACACCACGCAGCTCGTATTGATCGTTGCTGGCGAAGGTCGATGCGTATACGAAATTACGCGTCGGATTGTTGATATCTCCCCAGGCGGGCCCGATTGCGGGGCTCTGGAGAGTTTCGCCATTGTCGCGCACCCTCACCTTTACCACCGTTATTTCCGGTTGAGCAGCATCAGCCTCGAGCCGATGAAGGTAAGTTGCTCCATCTTGGTTTGCCAAGGTGAAAATATAATCCGGGCCGGAGCCATCCGCATATGCTTTGCCAATCGTCGGCGATGAGGCGAATAGGTTGCCCGCTGGCGAAAAGGAATCGTTGCATGGATAGACCCATCTAACGGTAGGCGGATTCTGGCTCGTGCCATCCCACTCAAAGCAGCGCAGTTTCTTGTTCGTCTGAAGGACGATCCAAAGGCGCGCTTGCTCGCCGAATTGTCGGTGGATGATCAGCGGAGTCGACTCTATCGACTCATTGCTGTCACTCGGGCAGTGTGGATTAGACGTGCCGACATCGATTGCGATGTTATGAATTGCAACAGCGGGACAGCATGGCGAGTGATTACTGACCTCATTCGGGTGGAAGCGAAACACTTTGAGGCGCGGTGCAATCCAATTGCTCGGTGGCTCAAGCGTATAGTTTCCCGGAACGAAGATGTAGCGCGTGCCGTTTATCTTGGCGATTGCGGCGCCAGAACGAACGACATTGTCCCCGCCGATGATTTGCTCCCTGCCAGCATCCGCGTACCACCTGAGGAGAGGCGTCGAATGCGGACCTCGGTGCGGGGTGTAGCAGCTATTGCGTTCATCCCGCCCAAACTTCGGCCACGGATCACTCGCATCCAACTGCCCCCACGAAACCCGCGCCGAGGCGAGCAAGACAATCACCGTTGCGCTAGAGAGAGAGAGAGAGAGAGAGAGAACAGGTGCGCAGGATTGCGCCTACGGTGCGCGAGATCGCGCTGCGGCGCGGGGCGCTGGCACCACTGTCGAAAGAGGTGGCCATGTCAAATCCTCGGAAATGCGTAAACCGCCGCCGGTGTCGGCCGACCGAGGTCGAACGCTCGGCGGCGAATTTCCGAAGGTGCTTCCCAGCATTATCCGTACCAGCGCGACGCAAAGTCAAGAAAAATCCAGGATATCGCGATTCAGATACGCAGCTCGGATTTGAAAATTCTATCGAAAGTACGTTTTGTGACGTGATTTCGTTGCACCCTTCGCGCCACAGGCCGCGCACGCGGACGATCACGCCAGCCGATGCGCCATTTACCGCGGTTCGGCGGTCGATTTCGCCGTGATTCGTGGCGTCCTTTGCCCCACCACCGACGTGTGTTTGGTTTGCAGCACGGACAAAATGCGTGCCACTTCGTGGAGCATGAAACTGTGCGACGCCGCTGAATTTCGCTATCCTTCACGGACTTTGCGCCGCGCGGAGCGGCCGGTACTTCCGCACGTAAGAGAGCCATGCCCAAAGACCCGTCCATACGTCGCGTTTTGATCATCGGCAGCGGCCCGATCGTCATCGGCCAGGCTTGCGAATTCGACTATTCCGGAACGCAAGCGTGCCGTGCTCTGCGCGAGGAAGGTGTCGCAGTCGTGCTGCTGAACAGCAACCCCGCGACGATCATGACCGATCCCGAAATGGCTGAACGGACGTATGTCGAGCCGATCACACCGGAAACGGTCGATCGAATATTGCGCCTCGAACGCGAGCGGGGCACGCCGGTCGATTCGATCCTGCCGACGCTGGGCGGGCAAACCGGACTGAACACGGCCGTCGCGGCCCACGAAGCGGGCATTCTCTCCCGCCACGGCGCGCGGATGATCGCGGCCGATTGCGAGACGATTCGCCGCGCCGAGGATCGCGAGCTGTTCAAGAAAACCGTCATGGCGGTCGGCGTCGATGTGCCGCGCTCGGGCATCGCGCACAACATGGACGAGGCGCAGCGCGTGCTGCGCGATGTCGGTCTGCCGGTCGTCATTCGGCCGGCGTATACGCTAGGCGGCACCGGCGGCGGGTGGGCGCGGACGCAGCAGGAGTTTGACTCGATCGCGCATGAGGGGCTGACGGCGTCGCCGGTCAGTCAGGTGCTGATCGAGGAAGACCTGACCGGCTGGAAGGAATACGAACTGGAGATGATGCGCGACCGCCGCGACAACGTGGTGGTCGTTTGCTCGATCGAGAACCTTGACCCGATGGGCGTGCATACGGGGGACTCGATCACCGTCGCGCCGGCGCTGACGCTGACCGACAAGGAATATCAGCGGATGCGCGACGCGGCCATCGCGATCATGCGGGCAGTCGGCGTCGAATGCGGCGGATCGAATATTCAATTCGCCACCGATCCGAAAACGGGACGAATGATCGTCATTGAGATGAACCCGCGCGTGTCGCGCTCGTCGGCGCTGGCGTCAAAGGCGACCGGCTTTCCGATCGCCAAGATCGCCACCAAGCTCGCAATCGGCTACACGCTCGACGAAATCCGCAACGACATCACACGCGAGACGCCCGCATGCTTTGAGCCGGTCATCGACTATTGCGTCGTGAAAATTCCGCGCTTTGCGTTCGAAAAATTTCCGGAAGCCGACGAGTCGCTCACCACGGCGATGAAAAGCGTGGGCGAAGCGATGGCCATCGGCCGAACGTTCAAAGAAGCGCTGCAAAAGTGCATTCGCTCGATGGAGATCAAGCGGCCCGGCTATGGACTGGACGCGAACGACCGCTGGTTTCAGTCTTTGCAGCGGCGCGGCGCGACGGCGGCGGGCGACGCGGAAGTCTGGTTCGACGCGTTCGGTGAGGAGTCGTCGGACGATGCGCCGCTGCTGACGGGCAGCTCGCTGAGTGAAGCGCCGGGCGACTGGCGCGAGCGCGCATCCGAGCAATGGCCGATGAGCGAAGCGACGCTCATGGAAAAAATCGCGACGCCTTGCCAGGGACGACTGTACTACATTCGCTATGCGTTGAAGCTCGGCTGGACCGTGGAGCGCGTCTGCGAGGCGTCGCGGATTGACCGCTGGTTCATCGATCAGTTGAAAGAACTCGTCGATTTCGAGCAGCGATTGCTGGACGCAGCGCCGCCCGAGGGCGTGCCGTTGCGGCTCACGCAGGAAATCGCCGATGCATTTCTCGAAGCCAAGGCGCTAGGCTATAGCGACGTGCAGATTCGCACGGTCTGGCGGCTCGACGCCGACCAATTGAAGCGGCTCAAGGCTCAGCTCGATCGCCCCAAATACAAACTGGTGGACACCTGCGCGGCTGAATTTGAGGCATACACGCCCTATTACTACTCGACCCACGAGCGGCCGATCGGTCGCGTCGTCAAGCATCCGGCCGCGGTTGCGGCACTGCGCGAAGCGCAGCGCACGGGGCGGCGCGAGGCGCTCATGCCGATTTTGGCTGAGTTGGGCGTGGATTCGCCCTACCGCTTTCGCGTACTGGACGACCAGCACGTACTGATCGAATCGCACGACGACGAATTGCGCGTCACCGAGAAACCCAAAATGATCGTGCTGGGCGGCGGCCCAAACCGCATCGGCCAGGGCATCGAGTTCGATTACTGCTGTGTTCACGCGGCGATGACGGGGCGCGAAATGGCCGTCGAAACAGTGATGGTTAATTCAAACCCGGAGACCGTAAGCACCGACTACGACATCAGCGACTTGCTCTTTTTTGAGCCGCTCACGCATGAAGACGTCTTGAACATTGCCGAACGGCTGAATAGTCGGCCGTTCGCGCGGGTTCGGGCCGCGACGAGCGACGCTCGAACGACGAATGGCGATCAAGTCGTCGGCGCGATTGTGCAATTCGGCGGTCAAACGCCACTAAATCTCGCGGCCGGTCTATTCGACGCCGGCGTCCCGATTCTCGGAACCCCGCCGGCGAGCATTCACCTAGCCGAGGACCGCGAGCGATTTCAGGCGATTTTGCGCGAGCTGGGCCTGCGTCAACCGGACAACGGCATCGCCACATCGCGCGAAGAGGCGTTTCAGGTCGCACGGCGGATCGGATACCCCGTGCTCGTTCGGCCGTCATATGTGCTCGGCGGCCGCGGCATGCAGGTTTGCAACAATCAGGACGACCTCGCGCGGTACATCTCCGAGGCGCTCGAAGCCACGGACCGCGACATCAACATCGACAGCAAGCACCCGATTCTCGTCGATAAATTCCTGCTCGACGCGGTGGAGGTCGATGTTGACGCGATCGCCGACTATCGCTCGGCGGCCGACCCGTTGGCGCTCCGCGCGCTCGATCGCAATGACACCACTTCCCCGTCCAAAATCCATAATCAGGAATCCGATGACGGTCGCTGCGACATTTGCGGCATCATGGAGCACATCGAGGAAGCGGGCATTCATAGCGGCGATTCGTGCTGTGTTTTGCCGCCGCATTCGCTTTCGCCCTGGCTGATCGATGAAATCAAGCATCAAGCGAAACTACTGGCTCGGCGTCTGTCGGTGTGCGGATTGATGAACGTGCAGTTCGCGGTGCAAGGCCGCACGGTCTATGTGCTGGAGGTGAATCCGCGCGCCTCGCGGACAATTCCATTCGTCAGCAAGGCCACCGGGGTTCCGTGGGCGAAAGTGGCGACGCGCGTCATGCTGGGTCAATCACTCGACGAGGCCCTGCGAGCGGTGGGAAATCCGGATGTGCAAACGCCGCGGCATTTCTCGGTGAAAGCGCCGGTGTTTCCGTTCAAGCGGTTTCGCGGTGTGGATGTCGTGCTCGGCCCGGAGATGCGCAGCACCGGCGAGGTGATGGGCATCGACGCGACGTATCCGATGGCCTTCGCGAAGGCCCTGCTGGCCGCGGGCATCAAGCTGCCGTTGCGCGGTCGCGTGCTGGTCAGCGTCAACGACCCGGATAAGCCGCGCATCGTGCCGATCGCACGCGAATTGCACGCCATGGGTTTTGAGATTTTCTCCACGCTTAAGACGCATCAGGTACTGGCCGAGGCCGGCGTCGCATCCACGGTTGTGAGCAAATTCGCGGATCAGGAGCATCCGTATTTGCTGGAGATGATCCTGCGCCGCGAGCTTGCTCTACTAATCAACACGCCGATTCACACCGGCCGCGCAAGCGACGAGGGCCGCTGGCGTTCGGCGTCGATTCAGGTGGGTGTGCCCCTGATCACGACTTTGGCCGGCGCGAAAGCGGCGGTCGGAGCGATCCGGGCGATGCGCGAGAAGGAGATGGATGTGCAGGCGCTTCAGGACTATCTCGCGAGCAACAAATAGCGATGCGGCCAAGGTGGATCTCGATCCCCTAATCTATAACGAAACGCGTCGCTTGCCGCGGGCGTCCGGCCCTATTTTTCTTTGTTTGTTTTTGCCTGCGCTTCGGCTTCTCGTTGCCGCTCATCCAACTTTTCGCCCTCCTCGCGAAGCGACTGCACCAGCGCTTCAATGTCCTTCGCCGTGAGCTTCGTCGCTTTTTTCAGCATCGCCTCGAAATGCGCGATTTCCGCGGGCTTGGCGGGATATCCGATATTGCCGCCTAAGCCGTTATCGCTTGTGATGATTTTCGTGCCGTTCGCATCGACGAACAGAAACCAGGGAATGCCGCCCTTTCCGCCGCCGCTGTATTTCTCGAACAATTCCTTCCCTCCCACCATCCGCTCAGTGTCGATCCTGATATCCACGATCGCCTTGTCGAGGATCGCCGCGATGTTCGGCCGCGCCATCCATTCTTCCATGCGGATGCACCAGCCGCACCACGCCGCGCGAAAATGAACCAACCCAACGCGCTCTGACGACTTCGCCCGCTCAAGGCCCGCACGCAGCGCTTCGTTCGCGTCCGGCCATGTTGGTTTGTGAGTATCCAGAAACTGCTTGACCTTGACCGGATCGTGGCCGGCCGCGACGCCGATCGACTTGCCGGATGCGTCCTGCTTTTCGAGCGAGCCGGTTTCCTGATTTGCGATCGGCTTTCCCGCGCTGTCGAGCACGGTCAGATACGGATAGCCGCTCTTGGGCAGTTCGGCTCCGTACGATTTCGCGAGATCGACATTTTTGTTGTTGCGCCCCGCGTCTGCGTGGATGATGACGTATTCAGATGAAAGCAGCTTTGCAATCGCCGCGTCGCCGACAAACAGCTCGTGCAGGCGCATGCACCACGAACACCAGTTGCCGCCCCATTGAATCAGCACGCGCTGATTCTCGCGAGCCGCGACCTTCAGCGCCGCCGCGATTTGTTCTTTCGCATCAGCCGATTCATCGTAAACCTGCGCCTTCGCGCCGGGTGCGTCGCTTTTCTTCGCGGGCTGCTGCTCCGTCGCGCTTTGCGCCGAAGCGACAACGCACACAACCATCGACATCAAAGCCACAATCACAAATCGAATCCGCGCGGACATGGCGATCCTCCAGAACCCGTTGGTGAACCTGTCAGCGGCATCGTACCACGCCGGGCAGCTTCCGCCGCAAGTGTCGAGCATCGAAAATACTGGCCGGCATCAATCGAGGGGAGCATCGGCGTCTCGCCGGTGCGAAATCCTGTTTGCGC
>JAEUIR010000164.1 GCA_016795025.1 Phycisphaerales bacterium | reverse complement strand
CGCCCGAACAGACTGTTCAGCCGGCGGTGAAGCGGCCACTGTAGATCAACCGTGCCGCCCGCAACGAAACGGCTGCCGATCACCATGTTCACGGCCGAGTCCGCCAGCGGCGCGATAAGCTGAGGAATCGCGCCGGGAGGGTGCGAAAGATCAGCGTCCATCACGACGATCATGTCGCCGCGCGCTTCGCGCAATCCGCGAATCACCGCTGTCGCCAAGCCGCGCTCACCGCGGCGCACGATGCAGCGAATCGGAAACTGCGCGGCAAGCCGCCCGGCCTCGTCGGCCGTGCCGTCGGGCGACTGATCATCGACGATGATGAGTTCCGAGCGATGCGGGTCGAGCACGGCAAAAACGCCACGGGCCAGGGGCGCGAGATTTTCGCGCTCGTTGTAGCTTGGCACGACCACACTGACAAAAGCCGCGTCCGCAGGCGTCATGGTCCGGCATAATACCGACGGAAACTGCAGTACGCGGAGCGGCGACGGCAAAATACCATTGGCTGTCTCGTGGCGGCGACCACCGGCGCAAAAATCAAATTCAAAATTCGGAGTTCAATTGCCTACATCGCCGCGCTCGACGAAACTCTTGCGCCAGCCGCATTCGCCGCAAGGCGGCGTCTGCCGCGATCGCCTTCTGGAGACGCCGCAACATGAATGACAACCCGCAAATCACTCGACGAGATTTCGTGCGCATGGCCTCGACCGGTGCGGCCGGCGCGCTGCTCATCGGTTGCGAAAGCGGGGCGCGCCGCGACACCCCGGCAGCCGTATCGCGCGAGCCGGTCACCGCGGAGCCGCCGCCGCCGGATACGAAGGATTGGCGCGTGCTCGCCGACGAAGCCCTGTCGCGCATCCGCCGCTGCGGAGCGGAATACGGCGATGTTCGGCTGCTGCGTTCGACCACGCAGGTCGTGCGCGGCGAGGATGGTCGCATCGCCGGAGTGAGCGACCGTGTCAGTCGCGGTTTCGGCGTGCGCGTGCTGTATCACGGTGCCTGGGGATTCGCTTCGAGCGCGCTCGTCCACGGAGCAGAAGTGCGCCGCGTCGCCGATCTGGCGTGCGCGATCGCAAAAGCCTCGGCGGCGCTAGTCAGCGACCCGGTGAAGCTCGTGCCTGAGCCGCCGCATATCGCGCGAGTCGCGACTCCCTTTCAGCTTAACCCGCTTGAAGTGCCGCTCGATCAGCGTGCGGCGCTGCTGCTCGACTCCATGAGCGTGATCCACGCTCAGGAAGGCATCTCGCGCAGCTCGGGCCGTATCTGGATGCAGCGCGACGAGAAATTCTTCGCGTCCACGGAGGGCGCGCGGATCGACTTCGACTTGCTTGCGATCAACGCCGAGTTGCGAGCCACGGCTGCACTCGAAGGTCGCTTCGCATCGCGCGCATTTCACACGCCATACCTGCGCACCGGGTACGAGCTGATTCGCGATTCAGACCTGGTTTCGCAGGCCGAACGAATCGCCGCGCAGGCGGTCGAGAAGGCGCAGGCTCCGACGATCGATCCGGGGAAATACGATCTATTGCTTGACCCAGAGCATCTTTCGCTCACGATTCACGAATCGTGCGGGCATCCGAGCGAATTGGATCGCGCGCTCGGATATGAGGCAAATTACGCCGGCACGAGTTTTCTCACTCCCGACAAGCTCGGCTCGTTCCGCTACGGCTCGCCCGTTGTGAATCTGATCGCGGACAACACGGAGCCCGGGACGCTGGCCGCCACCGGCTACGACGATGACGGCGTGGAATGCCAGCGTTGGCACATCGTGCGCGAAGGCGTTTTCAGCGGCTATTGCACGAATCGTGAAGTGGCCGGCAAGATCGGCGAGACGCGCTCGCGCGGTTCGTGCCGGGCGGACAGTTGGGCGAATGTGCCGATCGTGCGTATCGCGAATGTAGGCTTGGCCCCGGGCGATGGGCGACTCGACGACATGATCGCGGATATTCGCCGCGGCATTTTGATCGAGGGCCATGATTCGTTCAGCATCGACCAGAAGCGATATAACTTCCAATTCGGCGGGGATGCATTCTGGATGATCGAAAACGGCAAACGCACGCACATGCTTCGCGATGTGATCTATGCGGGGATCACGCCGGAATTCTGGAGCCGGTGCGATGCGGTGGCCGATGCGATGCATCGCCGCACATACGGGTTCATCACTTGCGGAAAAGGGCAGCCCGGCCAATCCGGTTGGATGACGCACGCCGCATCGCACGCGCGATTCCGCGATATCGACGTAATTCGCGGCGCTACGGCCCAGACGTGAGACATGAGCCGGCCTGGACGATCAACAGGCTGCTCGCGGAGCAAACACGACACCCGCTGCCGGCGGTCAGACCACAGGTTGCGCCGCTCGCCGCGTCTGTTCGAAAGAGAGATAACGTGCGCATGAATCTGCTCGACAAAACGGAATGCCGGCGAATCGCCGACCTGGCGCTTAGCGCGGCGAAAGCCGATCACACACTGGTTTCCATCAGCGACGAGAACGGCGGCACCGCGCGAATCGCCAACAATCAAATTGTCCAAAACGTCGAGTCTCATCGGCTGGTGCTTCAGATAGAGTCCGCGTTCGGACTGCGCCGCGGAGCCGCCGTTACAACCGAGTTGAGCGACGAGTCGATCCGCGAGACCGTCGCGCGGTCTGAGGCTGTCGCGAAGGTTGTTCCCGAAGACCCGGAATATCTTCCGCCGCTGGAGCCGCGGCGCTATCCGGTTCTCGCGAGTTGGCGAGAAGAGACCGCCGCCGCCGGCGCGGAGGCACGCGCAGCCGCTGCGCGCACCACCATTAGCGCTGCGCGAGAGGCGGGGATGACGGCCGCCGGCATCGTATCCAGCAGCGCATCGGCTGTGTGCATCGCCGCGAACAGCGGCCTGTTCGCATTCGAGCGCCGCACGCGCGCCGAATTCAGCCTGACAGCCACCGCGGCCGATTCGAGCGGATGGGTGCAATGCGCGAGCCGCTCATTCGACGACCTGGACATCGCCGTTCAATCGCGCATCGCCATCGATAAGGCCCGTCGCTCGGCTGCTCCACGCGAGTTGCCCGCGGGAAAGTACACGGTCATTCTCGAACCCGCGGCGGTTGCGGGACTCATCGGCCCACTGTTTGGAGCGCTGAGCGCGCGGAGCTATCAGCGCGGTACGAGTCCGCTGCGCAATCGCTTCGGCGAAGCGATTGTTGATGAGCGGTTGACGTTGCGGAATCGGCCGGACCATCCGCAACTGTTGGGTGACGCGTTCGACACGCAGGGACTCGCAAGCGACTTCCGCACATGGATTGATCGCGGCCGCTGGCTGCAGATGGCGTATGATCGGTTCACGGCCAGGCAGGCGGGCGTCGCGCCGAGTTACGCGCTCGACGCACCGCATCTATCCGGCGAAGAGGGCGGGGTTGGCGGCGTCGAAGACCTCATTGCGTCAACCGAGCGCGGGATACTTGTGACAAATTTCTGGTACATTCGAAGCGTCAACGCGACGGATCTGACGCTTACCGGAATGACTCGCGACGGCACATTTCTCGTGGAGGACGGCAAGATCGCGGGCGGTCTGGTGAATTTTCGCTGGCACGACAGCCCGTTACGAGCGCTGCGCGCGGTCGAGGCGTTCACAGCGCCGCTCGACGCCATCACCGCGGAACGCGACAAAATGATGCTCCCGGCGATGCGCATTCGAGATTTCAATTTCTCAAGCGTGACGCGATTTTGAACGCATCCCGGACGGTCAGGCTGCGTTCCCGGATGGATTCGTGGCATGAAAATCGTCGGCATTGTTAATATCACGCGCGATTCATTCTCCGACGGCGGGCGGTTTCTCGCGCCGCACGACGCGATCGCGCACGCCGAGCGCCTGATCGCCGACGGAGCGGACATCGTCGAACTCGGCGCACGGTCAACCCATCCGGATTCCGAGTTGGTCAGCGCCGACGAGGAAATCGCACGGCTCGCCCCCGTGCTCACGACGCTTACAGCGCGCGGCCTGAAAATCAGTATCGACACCGCCCAACCGGACGTCATGCAATTCGCTGTTGAGCACGGCGCGGCGATGATGAACGATGTGACCGGCTTTTGCGATCCGCGATCGATCGAGGCCGTTGGGGCCTCGTCCGCGCTTCTGGTGGTCATGCACGCGGTGCGCTCGCGCACGGCCGAGCCGGATCCCGCCCGCGCCGAACGGATCGCAACGACGCCGGCCGCCGCCGTGGATGGCGCGATGCGATTCCTCCGCGACCGCGCCAGTGCGCTCATCGCCGCCGGCGTCGATTCCACGCGCCTGGTGCTCGATCCCGGCATGGGTTTTTTCCTGAGCAGCCGAGCCGACGCCAGCCTCGCGATGCTTCGGTCGCTGGGCCAAATTCGGGCGATCGGCCATCCTCTGATGATTTCGGTTTCGCGCAAGTCATTCATCGGCGC
Organism: Phycisphaerales bacterium; assembly: GCA_016795025.1. Taxonomy (GTDB): domain Bacteria; phylum Planctomycetota; class Phycisphaerae; order UBA1845; family Fen-1342; genus JAEUIR01. The sequence goes on along the minus strand of JAEUIR010000164.1, from coordinate 4,832 downwards.
GTTGCTAGGGGCACACGGCGCTCCGCGGCCGATCGCCGATCGCGGCGCGGCAACGCTCGCGACGGAACTTTGGGCGTACACGCAGGGCGTCCAGTATCTGCGGACGCATGACGTGCGGGCGCTGCGCGACGCGGTTACACTCTGGCGGGCAATCGCCGGGGAACGACCTGAGACTGGAGAATCCACGTAAATGACGCATTTTCAAGGGACGATTACGGCGCTCATCACGCCTTTCCGCAACGGCCAACTCGATATCGCCGCTCTGGAGCGACTGGTCGAACATCAAATTCAATCCGGCGTCGATGGGCTCGTCCCATGCGGCACAACCGGGGAATCACCGACGCTTTCCAAAGACGAACACAAGCGCGTCGTCGAGACCGTTGTTCGCACCGCTCGCAAGCGCGTACCGATTATCGCGGGAGCCGGCAGCAACAACACGGCCGAAGCGGTTCGCCTGGCGCGCGAAGCGCAGGAACTCGGCGCGGACGGCCTGCTCGTCGTCTCGCCGTACTACAACCGCCCCACGCAGGAAGGTCTCCGCCTGCACTTCTCGGCCATCGCGCGAGAAGTTCCGCTGCCGATCATGCTGTACAACATTCCCGGCCGGTGCGGCGTGGAAATCACCGTCGAGACCATTACGCGACTTCGAAGCGAGCACGCGAACATCGTCGCGGTGAAGCACGCGACCGGCAGCGTTGTCGGGGCGGCTGATCTCGTCGCCGCCTGCCCGAGCATCGACGTCCTGAGCGGCGACGATCCGATCACCTGGCCGCTGATGGCCTTGGGAGCAATCGGCGTTGTGTCGGTGCTCTCAAATCTCGCGCCGCGCGCGATCAAGGCGCTTACGTCCGCCGCTCTCGCCGGTGACGCCGCGTCCGCGCTCCGCGCTCATCGCGCGACATTCGCAGTGGGGCAATCGCTGCTTTCGCTCGAAACGAATCCCGGGCCGATCAAGACGGCGATGGCCATGCGCGGCTGGTGCGCTGAGGAATTCCGCCTGCCGATGTGCCCGCTGCGGCCGGAGAACCGGGCCAAGCTCGAAAGCCTGCTCAAGCAAAATCAGAGCGCGCTGGAGTGATGCGCATCGGCTCGCCGGGCGCAAACATTCAGTAATTTCTCGCGAGCGCGTAGAATTCACGCCATGACGCCAGACGCCACGGCCTCGCGCATGGGCATCGTCTTCCCGCACGGGGCGCCCACTCGCCTGCGCTGGTTTTGCCTGGGCGTCATCATTTTGTTGATCCCGTTTTTTTGTCATTATTCGCGCATGGCCATCAGCCGCGAGGCGGCGGACTTTGAGTATTTCTACAAAGCGTCGCGTTGGTTGCTCGAACGCGGCGGCATGGACGGATCGTACGATCTTACGCCCACGGGCGGCGTGATCCCGCGCGGTTCGATTGAGTGGTATTTGCCGTTCACGTCGCGTTTCTTCACGCTGATCTCGTGGATGCCGCACGATATCGCCGGTTACGCCTGGATGCTGAGCAATGCGACATGCCTGATTGCCCTGATGGTGATACTTGGCCGGCACTTCACCGATCTTCCGCCGCGCGACTGGCCGGTGAACACCATCCTGCCGCTCATCTTCACCGCCGTGTTCTGGCATTGGGAATTTCGACTGAACCAGACCGATTTGTTCACGCTTCTGCTGCTCACGGGCGCTTTTGTCTGCTGGCAGCGCGGACGTCCGAACGTGAGCGGCCTGTGGCTGGGTATTGCCATATTGCTGAAACTCACGCCCGGACTGCTTGCGATATGGTTTCTGTTGAAGCGGCAATACCGCGTCGTGTTCGTGGCCGGGCTCACCGCGCTGACATTCGGGCCGCTCGCCGATCTGATCGTCTTTCGACCGGACCACGTCGCCGATGTCTATCGCGCATGGGCTCACAACGCGATCGTCCGCGGTTCCCACACCGGTCTGATTCTGGATCAGCGCGAAATCGACTGGCGCAACCAGAGTCTTAGCGCCGTGGCCAGCCGCTGGCTGCACCCCACGACATACGACATCCACTTCGACAACGACCCGCGCATCCGCGTCGATACGCGCGATCTGAAAATAAACATCGCCGATCTGGCGCGGCCGACCATCGTCAAAATCGTCCTTTCAATCGCGGCGATCAGCGCGCTCGGACTTTTCTGGCTCGGCCGCAGACCTGCTTCCAGGATGACGCCCTGGGAATTGCGGCTCGAATGGGCGTTATTCATTCTCGCGATGCTCTGGTTGATGCCGGTGATGCGGCGCTATCACCTGATCTGGGCGTTTCCGACCATTGTGATTCTCGGTGCGGCACTGAATCATGTCGGCTTGCGATCGTGGTGGTCGAAATGGGCGCTGGGCACCACCATCCTCGTGATGGTCGCGCAATTCGTCATCGGCTTTCAGGAATACATCGACTCCAACCTGCTCGAAGCAGGCGGCATTTTCCTTGCGACCGTCTTTGCGCTCGCGCTGCCCGTGATATTCATTTTGATCTATCTCGCGCGCCTGCCGATGGAGCAGCGCGACCGGCTGTTCGCGACGCGCCGACGCGTAATCGCCGTATCCCAACCGCGCGAATACCCTGTCGCAACCCAACCCACGTCGGCCTGACCTGATGCGACACGCCGCCCGACTTGAAACCTGCGTAATCTGTGCGTTGCTGCTGGCGGTGGGCTTGTTCTCTTTCGAGCGCGCCAGACAGTTGCGATACGACTTTCATCACTTCTACCGCGATGCTCGCTATGTATGGGATCACGCGGCGCTGAATCCTGTCTTGAAGGCCGATGATGAAGTCGCCCAACGCCAACTGCCGTTTTATCTGCCGGTTGTGCCGCTGGCGCTGGCGCCGCTGACCGCCGGAGGAGTTACATCAGCCGCTGTGCTTTGGGCGGCGCTGCAAACCGCGTCGCTCGCGGCCGCACTGCACGAGATTCGCCGCCGCTGGGTGTCATCGGCCGGGGCGTTCTGGCTCGCGGTCGCTTGCGGGCTTCCCGTGATTTATGAAGCGGCGTTTTTCAACCAGCTTAGTTTTCCGATCCTGGCGTTATGCCTGCTCGCGATTCGTTTCGTTCAATCAAACAAAACGATCTCTGCCGCCGCTTCTCTGAGCGTCGCCTGTATCACAAAGCTGTTGCCTGCGATGCTGATCGTGTGGCTGGCTATGCAGCGTCCGCGAGGCTGGCTGCGCACCTGCGCCATGACGCTGCTGTTTGCGGCGATCTTCGCGCTGGTTCCGTGTTATCTCGCATTCGGCATGGCCGAAACGCACAAGTACCTCGCGCAGTGGGTCGAGCACAACGGCGGGTCATCCCGTGCGTTTGATTTGCTCGATCCGCAAATCGACGAGCACTTTCTCGGCCATGCGAATCAGTCGATTCGGGCGGTGGTTGCGCGCTGGACCTGGCCGGAGCATCCATTTCGGCTTCCGAGGCAGCCGATCGAGCTGTCGCGAAGCGCGTCAGACACGTTGGCGCAGATTCTAACGGTCACGCTGTGTGCGATCTGGATCGCGCTGACTTTGCGCGTCTCGAAGCGGCCGGCGGACATCCGGCGGAGTCCCGGCGGGGCTCATTCCGAACTCATCCCTTCGGCGAACGACGCGACTCAACAATCGCATGTTGATTGCACCGCACTTTCATCCGCGGCGATCTGGATGATCGGCATGCTCGTCTTTTCTCCACTGATGCGGCAGTACTATCTCATTTGGGCGTGGCCGGCGGTGGCGCTGCTCGCGGACCAGTCACTGCGATCGATCGCCACCCGCACGCCGCGTTGCGCGTGGGTTGGGCTCGGCGCGTGGCTGATCGGAATGGCGATTTGGCCGATGCCGCTGGTTCGCCTGGCCGGCGCGCATCTGGCGATGCTCATCGTCGTGGCGATTTGCGCCGGACTGATTGCGACGGCAAAGCGCGTTACGCGCGGCGCGTCAGTGTGAAGCGCGTGATCTCCGGCCGGCACGCAAATCGGACCGGCATGAGATATCCCAACCCGCGATTGACGTACAGCCGGCGCTGACCCACGATGAATTTTCCGGCGTCGTAGCGCGTTGCATTCAGCGGTAACACCGGCGCGCCCAGGAACGGAATCCGCACCTGGCCGCCGTGAGTGTGGCCGCACAAAACCCAGTCCAGCGGTTGGAACTTCAGGCGCGCCATTGTGTCCGGATTGTGTGACAGGCCGATCGTCGGCAGTGTTGGATCGACACGCCGCATGGCGGCTTCCGGCAGGAAGTACGACGATAGCAAATCCTCGAACCCCACCAGTTGCAAATCTGCGCCGGCGATCCGAACGCGCCGACACTCGTTCCTCAGCACCGTCAAGCGCGATCGTGTCAGCGCATCCGTCACCTCGTCGGCCACGAACGCGCTTCGCAGGTGGCTGTGGCCGGCATGACGGCAATATTCAAAGTAATCGTGGTTTCCCAATGCCGCGAACACGCCGTATTTCGCACGTAACGCGCCGACCAGATTCACGGCTCGATCCAGATAGCGCCGGCAGCCTTCGTGAATGATGTCACCCGTGATGACGATCAAGTCCGGCGACAGCGCGTTGCACACCTCGATCTGCTCGCTTAGATAATTCGCGTCCGCGCGAATTCCCACGTGCAAATCCGAAATCTGCACGATTGTTGTGCCGACGAGCGCGTCCGGAAGGTGGAGAATGTCCATCTCAACATTCACCACCTGCGACCAATACGGTTCAACAAACCTGGCATAGATCGCCGCCAGGGCCGCCGAGCTGCTCAGCCCCGCCGCGCCTCGCATGAACGCTCGCCGAGTGACGCCGCGGTTGCGCTTTCCCCGCGAGGCGCTCAGCGCCGAATGTGGTTCTCGTTGCCCCAAGGACAGTCCCA
>JAEUIR010000163.1 GCA_016795025.1 Phycisphaerales bacterium | reverse complement strand
ACACGTCTTGCAATAGAGAATCACAATACCTCCCTGAAGTGCCAGTGTTGCCGGCGCTCCATTATCGACGATGCTCGCCCGGTAACGGCGCGGTTTCGCGACCAGCGTGGGCGAAGTTGGCATCATAGCTGGGCCTTTTTTGCAGGGCACCGGGCGGGTGGCATGCTTTCGCGGTACTCCGCGTAAGCATGCTTCTCGACACGCGCAAGGCGGACGTGGCCTCGCAACCCGTTATCATTTCCGCATGCGTCTCCCCAATGGCCGCATTCGCAAGCTTCGCCGCAGTTCCGATGATTTCGAAGCCGCCCATGCCTTGACGTTCTCGTGCTTTCGCCGCCAGAAATTCCTGGCCAGCGACCGCACTTGCAGTTGGCTGATCGAGGCCCTCGAACGCGCGCGGGACGGTCCACGCGACGATCGACTATATCCATGCTAACCCCGTTCGCGCGGGACTGGTCGAACGGCCTGAATTGTGGCGCTGGTCGAGCGCGGCCTACTTCGCCGGGACGGGTACGACACCGTTGAAACCGGACGTAGATTCAATTCCAGTGCCGCCCAGGCATTGGAGGTATTGGAGTTGCGGCTAAGGGTGGTGCCGCGCGCGCAACATGCTTACGCGGAGTACCGCGAAAGCATGCCACCCATGCCACCCGCCGTTGATCACCAGCAACGTACAGCGCAGGTCGCGCAGGATGCCGCCCATGAAGGGGTAGAGGCGCTCTTCCAGATCTGGCGTGATCAACATCGCGCGGTGCTTGGTGCTGAAGACCGTGTGATAGAAGTTCTGCGTATAGGCGCTGGGCATCGCAGCCCTCCGTCCGCCCTCCGGGCGGAAGAAAAGGGTGGTAGGCCTGCCTACCAGTGACTGAAGTCACTGGCAACCATCGTGCGCCCTCCGGGCGAAAAAAAGAGCGGCGCATTACTGATGCCACTGATTTGGATATGGGCCGGTTCGGCACCTGCCGGTGATCGCTGCTTAACGGCCAAACCTTACTCGCCGCGGGCCAAATCGACGTTCTTCTCCCGCGCCACCCGCTGCGCCAGCTCGTAGCCGGCATCCGCGTGCCTCATGACGCCCAGCCCCGGATCGGCCGTCAGCACGCGCTCGATTCGCCTGTCCGCCTCCGGCGTGCCATCGCAGACGATCACCTGGCCGGCGTGAATGCTGTAGCCAATGCCTACGCCGCCGCCGTGGTGCACGCTCACCCACGTCGCGCCACAGGCGGTGTTCGACAGCGCGTTCAGAATTGGCCAATCAGCGATGGCGTCGGAGCCGTCAAGCATGCCCTCTGTCTCGCGATTCGGCGAGGCAACAGACCCGCAATCCAAGTGATCGCGCCCGATGACCAGCGGCGCCGACACGCGACCCTCACGAACCAGGCGATTGAAAATCAAACCCATTTTGGCCCGCTGACCGTACTTCAACCAACAGATCCGCGCGGGCAGACCCTGGAACGCGATTCTCTCGCCTGCCATGCGAATCCAGCGGCAAAGAGCCGCCTCTTCCGGGAATGTCGCGAGCACGGCCTCGTCGGTGACGGCGATGTCGCGCGGCTCGCCCGAGAGAGCTGCCCAGCGGAACGGGCCGCTACCCTCGCAAAATAGCGGCCTGATGTATTCGGGCACGAAACCGGGAATCTTGAACGGGTCGAAACCGGTGGAATTCTGCGGCGCTGAGTGCGTAGCCGCCGCGCTCTTCGCCAAGCCGACGCTGCCGCGCAGCGTTTCCGCATCCGCAAAGCCGCGCTCGACGGCCTCGCGCGCGTGGCCGCGGAGATTATTGCCGTAGTCAAACGTAATCGCGCCGCGGCGCTGCAATTCGAGCATCAGCGCGACATGCTCGGCCATTGTGCGGTAGCTTTCTCGCGCGTATCGCTGCGGATCGGATTCGCGCAACGCGAGCGCCGCCTCATAGGCCATGCCGTTTGGAACGTAGCCGTGCAACGGATCGTGCGCCGACGTCTGGTCGGTCAACACCTCCGGCGTGATTTCACGACGCGAAAGCTCCGCCAGCAGATCGACGATATTGCCTACCCAGCCGATGCTCAGCGCCTGTTGTTGCGCAACGGCATCGCGCGCCCAGCGAATCGCTTCATCGAGATTGTCCGTCATCTTATCGATATAGCGCGACTTCATGCGCTTCTCGATGCGGGCCGCATCGACATCCGCCCCTAGAAACACCGCATCATTCATTGTTGCCGCGAGCGGCTGCGCGCCACCCATGCCGCCCAGGCCGCCGCTCACCACCAGCTTGCCGCGCAGCGATCCGCCGAAATGCCGCTTCGCGCAGGCCGCAAACGTTTCGTACGTGCCTTGAACGATGCCCTGAGAACCGATGTAAATCCAACTGCCGGCCGTCATCTGGCCGAACATCGTCAGCCCGAGCGCTTCGAGCCGACGGAATTCGTCCCACGTCGCCCACTTCGGCACGAGCATGCTGTTGCTGATGAGCACGCGCGGCGCGTCGGCATGCGTCTTGATGACGCCCACCGCCCGGCCGCTCTGCACCAGCAGCGTCTCGTCGTTTTCGAGCCGGCGGAGCGCCGCGACGATGCGCTCGAAGTCCGGCCAGCTTCGCGCGGCCTTGCCCGTGCCGCCGTAAACGATCAGTTGATCCGGCGCTTCGGCCACGTCGGGGTCGAGATTGTTCATCAGCATGCGCAAGGCGGCTTCCTGTTGCCAGCCCTTGCAAGAAATCTCGCGGCCGCGGGGGGCGCGAATCGACTTGTGTTGTAACATCGCGTGGCTCCGGATCAGAATAGCGGGATCATACGCGACGATGGTGGCTCGATAGTTGGACGCTATTCTGGACGAACGCTGATTTTTGGTTGCAATTGGCAAGCTGAACGAACTATCATAATAGTTGGGTGGTAGTTTACGGCATCAGTCACCGTCCTCGCAGCGTCCGCGCCGCGTGGCGCGCGTCGCCGAGGTCGAATTCATGTCGCAGGGGTATTTGCATGACGCGCTCACATGAGGCGGCGCGCGAAACGCGCGTAACACACACACACACACACAACTTACGAACAATCGAAAAAGAACGAAACGGCTCAACGCCGCCACATTTCTGGGACTGATCATGATCCTCAGCGCAGCCAACGCCAACGGACGGGCACAGAATCCCGATCCGCCGCTATTCCAAACGCCGCGCATTTTCGCCAGCGTGCGGACAAGCGGCACTGATTGCCACAACGAAGTCGTCAATACTGCAACCTATCCGGAGGGATTGGTCGTGGCGAATCTGGTCGGCAACGACAGCAAGCCGGACGTGGCCGTCGTGAATCCCGCCACTTGGAATGTCTCGGTGCTCCGCAACACGGGTACATGGAAGGCAACGCCCCTCGGAATTCCCTGCGGCTTGGAACCCATCGCAGGATCTCCATTTTCAATCGAAGATCATATCCCGGTTCGCGATATCGATGCGGTCGATATGGATGCCGATCTCGACTTGGATTTGGTTTTGCCGGTGTACAGCCTGATCACCAGCGCCTTTCGCGTTGCCATCCTCAAGAACAATGGCGGCACGTTCGGAACGCCAGAGTTCATCGACCTGCCCGCCGATATGAACTCGGCGGTGGCCGTGCTGGTGGACGACTTTAACGTAGATGGCCGAAAAGACGTTGTCGTCGCGGGCAGCAAGACCAGTGGTACGCAGCAAAAAGCACGCGCCGTGCTGCTCCGTGGATTGGCCACGTCCGGTTACGCGACAACCGTGTTTGACGTGTCGCCGACATTTCCTACGTCAAGCGGCACGTCGCTGACCAAGGGCGACATTCGTCAACCGACGATTCCCGGGCGGCTGGATGTTGTGATGGGTACAGACGCCAACAAAATGCTCGTACTCATCAACGATCCGCCGCAAGGAAACAACATCTTCCTTCCATCGGAGCAAGATAGCGTTGGCACGCAAGGCATCGCGTTTGGCAAATTCAAGGGACAACAGCTTTATGCGGAATTAGCGGTGGGCAACGCTTCAGCATTCGACGAATGGAAAGTCTTTCACGCCAATGCAGTCGGCGACTTTACGAGTACCGCGATAACCGATGACTATCGACTTTGGGATGGAACGCACGACGCGACGAATCCTTGGGGTGTGGCCGTAGGATACTTCAATCCGGACAAGAAGGCCGATGTAGTAGTCGCGTGTTCAACCGGCTGGCCATGCAATACGGGCGAGCCGACACACGGGGGAGTGGCCGTATTTGTCGGTAAGGGCGATGTTGGCGGCACGTTCCTAGCGCCAGGCGCGCTCTTTTGCACCGACCCCAACTCAAACGCCAGCCCAAAACCGCGTTATGTCAAAGTATCCGACATGAATCAGGACGGCTTTGACGACATCGTAGTGACCAATACAGACGATGGCACGGTCTGCGTGCTGCTCAACGCCTACCTGGCAAGCGGCGGATACTAACCATTTGATTTGAAACGGGCGCGCAGTTCGGCGCGCCCGTTTCACTTTGGAGTATTGTTATGCGCTCGCGCCAAATTATTTTTATGAGTTTTGTAATTGCGAATAGCCAAATAGCGGTAGGTGATCCTGCCTTGCGCTATCGCGTTCAACGAGTGCCACCTCCTGAGCCGCCATATGGCGGTATCTTCATTCCCGTCGGGATGAACAACGCCGGATGGGTCTGCGGTGATGTTGCATCGTCTGAGGGTGGTATGTTTGCCGCGTTCTGGGATTCTGTGTCCACCGAGCCGCGAGTGTTGCCCGTCGGAGGGGAAGCTACTGACGTCAACGACCTCGGACATTTGTCTCTTAGTTCGTACACAGCCATGTTCTGGAGCGAGAAAACTGGTGTAATCGATTGCGGCGTACTCGCTGGCGCGACGATCAGCCAGGCGCGCCGCATGAACGATCTGGACCAGATTAGCGGTCTGTGCTACCTGTTTACCGGCTCAACGCCAATTTTCTGGAGTTTCGAAACCGGCATGCTCAACATGGGCGACCTGCCGGGCGGCGGCGACAACGGCGTCGCCAATGACATCAACAACGCCGGTATCGCCGTCGGCTGGTCGGAGTCGGACATCGGTGGCCGCGGATTTCTATGGGATATCGCAAACGGCATCCGCCCGATACCCGCCGGCGCGGATGGGAACTGGATCGTCGATGCCAACGCGATTAACGAACTCGACCAGGTGGCCGGCAGCGACGCGTTCACGGGCGCGGCCATGTGGGATCCGGTCGAGGGCATCATCCCGGCCGGAACGTTACCCTATCCGCACAACGGCAACGCCTATGCGATGGGGATCAATGATCGCGGCCAGATGGTTGGGCCGTCGTTCAAGCGTGTTTGGCCTCCTCCGCCGCCGAACACACCGCTTATTCAGGCATTTCTTTGGGATCGCGAGCATGGCATGCGGCGCATCAGCGATTTGATCGCGGCCGGCACGCCGCCGATCGATGCGGATATCGGGTTCGCCTGGGATATCAACAATCGCGGACAGATCGCCTGTCGCAATAATATTGACAGTGGCTTGGTGCTCACGCCGTTTTTCCTGGGCGACATGAATTGCGACGACCTGGTCAATGCGTTCGACATCGATCCGTTCGTTCTGTATCTCTCCGAACCTGCTGCGTACGCGGCGGAATATCCAAATTGCGCGGGCCGCTGGCCGGCCGACGCGAACCAGGACGGCGTCGTCAATAATTTTGACATCGATGCGTTCGTGGAACTGCTTGAAGGGCAGTAGGCGGCGCATGATTGAGATCAAGCACCGCCTTGCGTTTCTTTCGCATCGGTCTCATTCCGCGGGCGGGCGCGAAATGAAACCCCTGGGCGGCGCGGCGGAAATACGCTGATTCCGCGCCGTTGCGGCTGGGGCCGTCCTAGGCGCCCGGCGTGCCTACCGGCGTCGGAGCCGCGCCGACCACTTCGGCCGAGGGTCCAAGCGCCGTCATCGGCGCTCCCGGCTGAATATGTTCGGCGTCGATCTCGATCGGCTCGCCGACATAATCCAGCTTGAGCTCCTGATAGCCGCGGAAACCCGTGCCCGCCGGGATCAACCGGCCGAGGATGACGTTTTCCTTCAGGCCGACGAGCGTGTCGGTCTGGCCGGCGAGCGCCGCCTGCGTCAGCACCTTTGTCGTTTCCTGGAACGACGCGGCGGAGATGAACGACTCGCTCTGCAGCGATGCCTTGGTGATGCCCAACAGCAGCGTCTTGCCGGTGCAGGGCTTCGGCTTGCGGCCCTTGGCCGGCTCGCCGCCCTTCATCTCGGCTTCGTCGTTCTTGTTGCCGAGTTCATCGCGCGAGACGATCTGACCGACTGAAAAGTCGGTGTCGCCCGGCTCAACGACCTTCACGCTGCGCGCCAACCGCGCGTTTTCCTCGCGGAATCGGAACTTATCGACGACTTCGTACGGCAGGAACGCGGAATCGCCCTCGCTGTCAATGCGAACTTTTCGGAGCATCTGCGATAGCGTGGTTTCAATGTGCTTATCGTTGATGGTCACGTTCTGCTGGCGGTAGACACCCTGAATCTCGCGAATCATGTAGCGATGCAACTCTTCCTCGCCGCAGATGCGCAGGATGTCGTGCGGAATCATCGGGCCTTCGCACAGCGGCTGACCGGCTTCGACATGGTCGCCCGCGTGAACGAGCAATTGCTTGTCCTGCGGGACGTGGTGCTCTTTCTCCATACCCGATTCGCTGCGAACGATGACCGTCATCTTGCCGCGGCGCTTGTCGGTCTGAAGCTCCACAGAGCCGGAAATCTCCGCCATCGTGGCCGGCTCTTTCGGCTTGCGGGCTTCGAACAATTCCGTCACGCGCGGCAGACCGCCCGTGATGTCCTGCGTGCCCGAAATCTCGCGCGGCTGGCGAGCGAGCAAGCCGCCCGCCTCGATGTTGTCGCCTTCGGCCACCTCGATACGCGCCTTGGCCGGGAGATGATGGAAATCCAGAATCTTGCCGCTCTTGTCCTCAATGAGAATACGCGGATGCTTGTCGCCCTTGTGTTCGATGACGACCCATTTGCTGCCCTGCTTGCCTTCCTGCTCCGGCCGCACGGTGTCGCCTTCGACCACGTCCTGGAACCGGACGATACCGCTGGCCTCCGCCAGGATCGGCGTGAAGTGCGAATCCCACTGAACGACGACGGTGCGCGGGTTGACCTTCGCACCATCCGCAAACAGGACCGTCGCGCCATACGGCACGCGATAGCGCTCGAGCTCGCGACCTTTCTCGTCGAAAACGCCGACTTCGCCATTGCGCTTCAGCACGCGCCAGATACGGTCGCCGGTCTCGGCGTCTTTCGTATCGACGGTCTTGAGGTCGAGGTGGCGGAAGATTCCGCCCTGCGCGCAGACGATCTGGTTCTCCACAACCGCGCGGCTGGCGACACCGCCCGTGTGAAACGTTCGCATCGTGAGCTGCGTGCCCGGTTCGCCGATCGACTGAGCCGCGATGATGCCGACCGCCAGGCCGACTTCCGCCATCTTGCCGCTGGACATGTCCGCGCCGTAGCAACGCGCACAAACGCCCAGCTTGCTTTCGCACGTCAACGGGCTGCGAACGCGCACGCTGTCCAGACCCAGACCGCCCGACTCAGGCGACGACTCCAACCGCCGCGCGATATCGGATGTGATCAGGTCGTTTTCGCGGACGATGATCTCGTCCGTGCGCACGTCGCGAATCGTGTCGCGAGCCACACGGCCGACGATCATCTGGCTCAGCTTGACGTCAACTTCCTCGCCCTTATAGATCGTGCTCTTGGTGACACCTTCCACCGTGCCGCAGTCCACTTCGTTAATGACGACGTTCTGCGCCACGTCGGCCAGCTTTCGCGTCAGGTAGCCCGAGTCGGCAGTCTTAAGAGCCGTATCGGCCAGACCCTTTCGTGCGCCGTGCGTCGAACTGAAGTATTCGAGCACCGTCAGGCCTTCGCGGAAATTCGCCTTGATGGGCGCTTCGATGATTTCGCCGCTGGGCTTGGCCATCAGGCCGCGCATACCCGCCAACTGACGAATCTGGTCAACCGAACCGCGGGCGCCCGAATCGGTCATCAGATAAATTGGGTTGAGGTACGGTCGCGCGTTCTTTTCGCCGGTCTTGGCGTCCCGGCCGCCCACGTCGCGCCAGTCGGATTTCAGCGCGGACATCATGTCCACGGTGACGCGCTCGCGGGCATGCACCCAGACGTCGACGAGCTGATTGTGACGCTCCATCGGCGTAATCACGCCCGATTCAAAGTTCTTCTCGATGCGGTCGGCCGACTTCTGCGCGGCGTCCACGATCTTCTGCTTGGTTTCGGGAATGCGCAGGTCGGACAACGCGAACGACAAGCCCGCCAGCGTGCTGTACTTGAAGCCCAGTTCCTTGATGCGGTCGAGCAGCAGGATGGTCTCGGCCCGGCCGAGTCGCTCGTGGCAATCCGCGATGACGCGGGCCGCTCCCTTTTGCGACAGCGGATAGTTGTAGAACGGCATGTCCTGATGGAGCATGTCGTTGAATATGCATCGCCCCGCAGTCGTGGTCAGTACGCCGCTGCGCGGCACGGCCAAGAAGCCCTTGTCCATGCCCTGCGAATATTGCTTCTTCGTAACGCGCACCCTAACTGGCGTATGAATGCCGATCTGGCCAAGCTCCAGCGCCATGAGCGCTTCGGCCGGCGAATTGAACGCGCGCTCCTTGCCTTTTTCACGCTCGCCCTTTTCGCCGCCGTGCTCGCACGTGAGATAGAAAATGCCGAGCACGATGTCCTGCGACGGCGACATGATCGGCGCGCCGTTGGCGGGGCCGAAGATGTTATTCGTGGACATCATCATTACGTGCGCTTCGACCTGTGCCTCGATCGACAGCGGCAGGTGGACGGCCATCTGGTCGCCGTCGAAGTCCGCGTTGAAGCCCTTGCAGACGAGCGGGTGGATCTTGATCGCGTTGCCTTCCACGAGCACCGGCTCGAACGCCTGAATGCCCATGCGGTGCAGCGTCGGAGCGCGATTGAGCAACACCGGGTGCTGATAGATCACTTCCTCAAGAATGTCCCATATCTGCTGATCGCGGCGCTCGATCATTTTCTTCGCGCTCTTGATCGTGTCGGCCAGGCCGCGCTCGCGCAGCTTGCGGATGATGAACGGCTGGTAAAGCTCCAGCGCGATCTTCTTCGGCAGGCCGCACTGCCAGATCTTCAACTCCGGCCCGACGACGACGACCGATCGGCCTGAATAATCGACGCGCTTGCCCAACAGGTTTTCGCGGAAGCGGCCCTGCTTGCCCTTGATCATGTCAGTCAGCGACTTAAGCGGGCGGTTG
>JAEUIR010000162.1 GCA_016795025.1 Phycisphaerales bacterium | reverse complement strand
AGCACCGCCGTGGCGGTGTCCTCGAAGATCATGTTGCTAAGCGGGTAGCCGGCCTTGCGCTTCCTTTCGATTTCGACGTCGAGTTTGTCCGCGGTGTCCTTGGCCTCCCAGTAGCCGCGGACGAGGTACATGTCGTCTTTGAATGTGCCATCGGGGTAGACGGAGCGGCCGCCGAGTTTCTTTTCGTGCTCCGCGATGAGCGTCCAGTCGTGAGTTTTGCCGAAGTCGGAGAGAAGATTGTAGAACGGGTTGCGCGTGCCTAATTCCTGAAAGACATTCTGGTGGGCGAGGTCTTTGAGGTCGGCGTAGTACTTTTCGATCAGCTTGCTGAGTTTTGGAGCCGGCTTCGGTTTGCGCGGTTTCGCTTCTTCTTTCGATTTCGCTTTCGTGTTGGTTCTGGCCACGTGCTGATCCCGCACCGATGAGCATCTCGAATTTCGGCGCGGATGATAACAGTCACGCACCGGACTTTCGACGCCCCGCCCACCGCCAATCACATTTTGGCCCGCCCCGCGCGCCTCACTTTTCACATTTTTACGTGATTACCTTTTCGCCTCACCTGTCACATGTCGCCGTGCCCGTTTTCACTCCCCTTCACTTTCCCGCATTCCCCCGCAATCCCAAAATTACTGCTGTTTCCGGCGGGACGCTGATGCTCTCCAGGCCCGGCTAACCGCGCTTACTCGACGAGCAACTGTTTTAGTTCGGCGACATGCTCGGATTCCACGGCGATCTGCGAACGGATGAACTCTTCGAGCGGGACATCGCCCTCGACACGGCGCAGCACATCCTGATAGGCCTCGAGCGCCGCCTCTTCGAACGTCAGCGCGATGCGCAGCGCCTCGCGAGCGCCGACCGCGCGCGGCGGGCAGGAGAGCTGGATGTCGAGTTTCGGAACGTGCCCGAGCGCGCGGATTTTCTTAGCGATCACATCCGCGTGTTCGAGCGTCTCGCGCACGCCTTCGCGAAGGATCGGCTCGACCAACACGCGATCCAGCCCCTTCACGGCGTTCACCAGATGAAGATAGCGAATCGACGCTTCAACCTCTTCGGCGAAAAGTCGATTCAACTCCGCGGCCGCCTCGGCCGGCGTCAGCTTGGTCATGTTTCGCTCTCGCTCGAAGGCGGCGCCGCCGCCACGGTGTCCGCCAGGCACACGGCGTCGCAGCTCGCGCACGATTCGGGTTGATGCGTGCAGTTCGCGTCATGCACGGCCCAATCGCGGCGGAACTGCTCGATCTCCGGCCCGTGCGCATCGATGAATCGCAGAAAAGAAACGAGGCGCTGCGCGGTTGCGTTGCTGAGCAGGTGCTCCATCTTGCACGCGTCGAGCTCTGCGTGAATCGCATCGACGCCGAAAAATTCCGACAACAGGCGCGTCATGACCAGGCGCTTCGTGCGGATCGCATCCACAAGGCTTTGGCCCTGCGGCGACAATCTCAAATGGCGATTCTCGTCCTGCACGACCAGGCCGGCGTCTTTCAATGGTTGCAGCGACACCGACACGCTGCCGCGCGTAATGTTCAACGTACGCGCGACATCCGATACGCGCGCATAGCCCAGTCGGCGCATCAATTCGTCGATGGCCATCAGGTGATGCGCCGCGGAGTGCGACACGACGTTTTGATCAAAAGCCTTCCAGATCTCCAAACTGACTCCGTCCTGCTTAGCGACCCAATGAACTCCCGGTTCATCTCGAATGCGCCGAACAATGCGCGACGCGATCGTCACCGGCGACCGCCTCCTCAGGGACGCGGTTTTGCTCCATTCGGCGCGTCAATTGTATCAAACCGAGCGGCATTCGGAATCAAGCGCTGCGGAACATACCGCTCGCATCGCGGCCAGAAATCGCGGATGCGAGAACTGCCTGGCGCGCTCATATAGCTCCATTTCGTCAAATGAAATCCGCTCCGCCGTACGGATGGCTTCCACAACCTGATCCGGAACCTGCGCGCGAAAGAGAACGCCCGTGCGGGCGTGAATAACCGTCTCCGCCGCGCCACCGACGCCGAAAGCGATGACTGGGCAACCATGCGCCATGGCCTCGACGGGCACAATGCCAAAATCCTCCTCGCCGGGGAACAGCAATGCGGCCGCTCGACGGTAATGATCGCGCACGACCTCATCCGGCTGCCAGCCAAGCAGCCGGACATGCGGCGGTGGACCGCGGCGCAGCGCCTCGACGCCAGGCCCTTCGCCGATGACGATCAACTCGCGATCAATCATGCGCGTCGCCTCGACAGCCAAGTCAAGCCGCTTGTAAGCGACATGATGCCCGACGCAAAGGAAGAACCGCTCGCGCTTGGCTGAGGCCGGGGGCGGCGCTTCCGGGATTTCAACCGGCGGGTACACAACCGTCGATTCCCGGCCGTAAGCCCGACGAATTCGGTCCGCGACGTGATTTGAGTTCGCGACAAAAATATCGACACGATCGGCCGCCGCGGCATCCGCAGCTCGCTGGCGCGCACACACGGCCGGCCACAGCGGTCGCAGGAAGATTGGCAGCGTGCGTCCATACACCTCCGCCAAATCCCATACATAGCGCATCGGCGAATGGCAATAACACACAACGCGACTACGCGGGTGTGGCGTCATGGCTTTGGCGATCGCTGCATCGGAACAGACCACGAGATCGACGTTGGGCAGGCGTAATGCGCGGGCGGCTGCCGGCATGAGCGGCAGTAGCTTCGGATAATGCCTGCGCGCGCCGGGAATCCTCTGCAGCCAGGATGTGTGGATGCTGTGACCGCTGAGTGCCGCGTCGTCGTCATAGCCGGCCGGGTCGTAAACCAGCGTGTAAATCGGCGTTCGTGGCGGCAGAATCTCCAATAATGCCTCAAACACTTTTTCGCCGCCACGCCGCCGGACGAGCCAATGGTGCGTCGCCGCGACGGTGCAGGTCTGTGGAGCGATCTCTGGGCGGCCGGCGGCGTCGATCATCGCGCAGATTCTAAGGGCGGATTCCGACCGGACACCTGCTTGCGAGTGATGAGATTCGCGCGCATGCTGGCGACATGAAGACACCCGTCGTCAGCGTTTTCGGCAGCAGCGCGCCGCAACCCGGCAGCGATGCCTATATCGCGGCGTTCGAGCTGGGTCGATTGATCGCCAAGCAGGGTTGGACGATCTGCAATGGCGGTTATGGCGGCACAATGGAGGCGGCCGCGCGCGGCGCCGCAACGGCGGGCGGTTTGACGATCGGCGTGACGTGCAGCGGTTTTGGCCCGCGCCCGGCGAATCGGTACGTTCGCCGAAGGATTCGCACAACAAACTTGTTCGACCGATTGAAAACACTGATTCGCAGTGCTTCGGCATATGTCGTGCTTCCCGGCGGGACCGGCACGCTGGTCGAGCTGTCGCTCGTGCTCGAATTCGCCAACAAGCGCATGCTCACAGGCAATCGTCCTCTGATTTTCCTCGGCGACTATTGGCGCGGCGTAGTCGAAGCGGCAACGCGAGAACGGCCGCTACTTCAGAACGTGCATTTTTGCGCGACGCCGGCGGACACCGTCAGCGTTCTATGCAATCACTTCGGACCAAAGGCCGCGCCCGCGCGGCGACGCGCGGCGGCACGAAAACGGACGCCCGCTTGATCCGAACGCTTACCATTCTGCTGTTGTTGCCTGCTGCG
Source organism: Phycisphaerales bacterium (assembly GCA_016795025.1). Classification (GTDB taxonomy): domain Bacteria; phylum Planctomycetota; class Phycisphaerae; order UBA1845; family Fen-1342; genus JAEUIR01. Next base: position 5,704 of record JAEUIR010000162.1, on the reverse strand, counting down.
TTGATGCTTGGCTGGCTCGCGTTTGGCAGTCGTGAGCCACGCGCCGACTTCGTCATCGCGGCGGAAGAGCCGCGCACAATCGATCCGCATCGAGCGAGCTGGCTGAACGAGTTGCAGATCGCCGATGCGCTGTTTGAAGGCCTGACTCGGCTGAACGCGGAATCGCTCCAGCCGGAGCCGGCCACCGCGGAGTCATGGTCGATCAGCGGCGATCGGCTGAGCTATCGCTTCACCATTCGCGAGAATGCACGTTGGTCGAACGGCGATCCGGTGGTCGCGGAGCATTTCCGATTTGCGTGGCTGCGAGCGCTCGATCCGGCGGTCGAATGCCAGTATGCAACCATGTTGTTCGCGATCAACGGCGCGGCCGCATATTACGCTTCGCGCGCGAACGCCGACCCGGCGGACGATTTACCCGCGACGAGCGTCGCGATTCGCGCCGATGACGATCGGCACATCGAGATCGCGCTCGCGCACTCCACGCCCTACATCCTGGACTTGCTCGCGTTCCCCACGTTTTTTCCCGTGCACCCGCCGACGATCCAACGCTTCGCCTATCGCGACGGCGTTGTGCTGCGGCAAACGCGGCATTTGTGGACCCGACCCGGAAACATTGTCTGCAACGGCCCGTACGTGCTCACCGATTGGAAGTTCAAGTCGCGATTGTTGCTCAGCCGCAATGAGCAATATCACGATCTCGCGCGTGTCGGGCTGAAAACCGTGGAGGTCTACATCACCGCTGATCCGAACGTCGCGCTGCGAGGATACGAATCCGGGCGCGTGGATTTCGTGCGCGACCTGCCCGCAAATGTTGCACAAACGCTCTTCGCGGAGGCGCGCGCGGGAAGGCGGCGTGACTTTCACGTGGGCGACCGTTTTGCCACGTATTTTTATCGCGTGAATTGCCGACGGCCGCCGCTGGATAACGCCGCATTTCGCCAGGCGTTGTCGCTCGCGCTGGATCGCGACGAACTCTGCGCGCGCGTGACCCGAATGGGTGAAACGCCGGCGCTAACCTATGTGCCGCGCGGGAGTTTGTCGCGAATGCTGCGGAAGAGCGCCGACGGTACGCCGCTTGCTTATCACCCGCCCGAGGGTTTCGGCGCCGGCTGGAGCAAGGCGCGGCGCATCGAGGAAGCGCGCTCTCTGCTCGCGTCCACCGGTTTCGATCCACAGTCGCGGCCGATCGAAATGATGTTCGCGCCTAATCCGGCGTATCAGCGAGTGGCCGAGGCGATGGCTGCAATGTGGGAAACGAATCTCGGTCTGCGCGTTGTCTTGCGAACGATCGAAGGAAAAGTGCTGAGCGAGCGTGTACGGGCGCTGGATTATGACCTGGTAAGAAGCGACTGGTCGGGCGACTTTCTTGATCCTCTGACATTTCTTGAAATGTTCACCTCCCAAAGCGGACAAAATCGCACGGGTTGGTCTAATACGGCCTACGATGCGGCGATCGCGGGGGCCGTGAGCGAAGGTGGCGATGTGCGGCGCTTTGCGCTGTTCAGCGAGGCGGAGCGGATTCTGTGCGAAGATGAACTTCCGATTCTGCCGCTGTACTTTCGACGTGGGAATTACCTGCTATCCGCGCGCTTCACAGGGATAACCGACAACATCCGCGAGCATTTTCCGATCGCAGCCATTCGATACGCTGAGTGATTCATGCCAGAGCCAACCCCGCTGATGCTGGAATCGTTCGAACAGCTCGCGAAGCATCGCCGCTCGATCCGGCACTTTGACCCGCGGGCCGTCGCGGACGAGTTGCTGATGCGATTGCTCGACTGCGCGCGGTGGGCGCCAAGCGGCTACAACCTTCAACCGACCCACTTCGTGCTGGTATCCGACCTGGCAATCAAGATGCGCCTTTTCACCGCGTGCATGTCACAGCGACAGATTGTCGAGGCGCCTACGATCGTGGTGTTCGTGGGAGACCGTCGGGCGTTTCAACATAACGCCGAAGCGATGCTGGCGCAGGAACGCGCCGCTGAATCCATTTCGCCCGAATACGAGACGCTGCTTCGACGCGTCCTGCCGCTCGCGTTTTCGCACGCGCCGGCCGGCCTGGGCTGGTTATGGAAAGCCCTGCTGATTCCGGTTGCGGCGATCTTTCGGCCGGTGCCGAGTATTCCCGCTGTTCATCAGCGCTTCTGGTTGGCCAAGCAGGTCGCGCTTGCGGCCATGAACTTCATGCTCGCGGCCGAAGCGGCGGGACTCGCAACCGTTCCGATGGAGGGCTTCGACGAGCGCCGCGTGCGTCGGTTATTGGGGATTCCGCGCTGGTGCATCGTGCCGATCATCGTCCCGGTGGGATATGCAGCGGATCGGCCGGCGGGCAAGACGCGATTGCCGCTGGCGGGAATGACGCATCGAGATCGATGGTGATCGAATGAAGCTTCGCCGGCTGGTAGTGACCAGGCGGGCGGACTGCCTGCACGATCCGAATTTCAGGCCGTGGCGAGACGCTTATTTGTGGCGTATTTGATTGCCGGGCGCACACATCCTTTTATGGAAAAATGCGCTCGCCGGTGTTCGCATCCTCCAGAACGATGGCCTCCATCGGACATTGTTCCGCGGCCGCGCGAAGACGCTCCGCCGGTTCGCCGGCCGCGTTGATCACCGATGATTGACGATCGGCATTCAACGCAAACACGCCCGGTGCGTATTGAATGCACATCGTCGAACCGACGCACTTGTGTGGATCGATCCTAACCGTGAGTTGCACCGGGGTGCTGGTCATGATGGCCTCGCGTGGTTTCAGTTATCGCAGTGAATCGCCTGTCAAAACTCGATCGGCAGATTCCGCAGCGCTCGACTCACAACGGTCGGGTGATAGTCCAGCGTGGGCGTCGAGATGCGCGGCGCGGGCAGTCGGCGCGTCAATCCGGCGATCGCCTCCTGAGCTTCGAGCCGCGCCAGCGGCGCTCCCAGGCAAATATGAATGCCCTGCCCAAACGCCACGTGCGGGTTCGGCGCGCGCGTGATGTCCAGTCGATCCGGTTCCGGAAAATGTTCCGGGTCGCGATTCGCGGCCGACAGCGCGCACAGCACTTTTTGGCCGGCTTTGATGGTCTTTCCGCCGACGACCGCTTCGGACCGCGCCCAGCGAACCGTCGCCTTCACCGAGCCGTCGTAGCGCAACAACTCTTCGACGGCTGACTCGATGAGTTTTGGGTCGGCCTTCAGCCGATCCCATTCCTCGGGATGATTTGCGAGCGCCAATACGCCGTTGGCGATCAGGTTCATCGTCGTTTCGTGACCGCCAAAAACCAGCAGCACGCAGGTCGCGATGATCTCCGCTTCGGTCAGCTCCTGCTGGTCTTCGCAGGCCACGAGCGCGCTGATCAGATCGAGCGTCGGGCTTTCGCGGCGCTGCGCGACGAGCGGCCGCAGGTAGTTTACGAGAGACGTCACGCCTTCACAGGCGATTTCGCGACGGCGCGGTTCATCGGCACGCAGAAAGAAAAACGTGCCGATCTGCTCCGACCATTGCTTGATCAGGTCGCGATCAAGCGCAGGCGCGCCGAGCAGTTCGAGAATCACAGTCAGCGGCACGAGGTATGCGAATTCGTGGATGACTTCCATTCGGCGCCGCGGCTCGATCTCTGTCAGGAGGTTGTTCACAATGGATCGCACACGCGGCCGATACTGCTCCACGGCTCGCGGCGTGAAGCGCGTATTCAGCAGGCGGCGGATGCGCGTGTGGTCCGGCGGGTCGATAAAGACCAGCCACTTGGCCAACACCGCGAAAATGGGTTGATACAGGCAGCGCTCTTCCGCGTTCAGCTCGGTTTCGAGATAAGCCATGCGGTCGGATGAAAATCGATCACTATCGCGCAACACGGCGACGACGTCGTCGTAACCGGTCAGCACCCAGCCGCCCCACCGCTCGTTCCAATGCACACGCTCAAGCTCTCGCAACTGGTGATAGTACGTATGGGGATCGTTGATCGCTTCAGGCGCCATCAGATCATCGAGAACCAGCGGCATGGTCGACCTCGCATGGGTTAGAGGATAGGGACGGTCGCGATCACCGCCCGAACCTTCAAAGCACTGGCAACCGCTGCGCCACGTCGCCGAAAAAGCAAATTTGAGCCTGATTTCGCCAGAAATCACGCCCCGGACTGCGCGACAATCAACAGTCGGTTGCGGCATCTCGCGCAGTCGAGGCGGTGTGCCAACGATGCTCTAATCGTTAAGTGCAGCACCGGCCGCGCTGAGTTATCTCATCGGCGTGATGACCGCGCGCATACGCTCGGCCGCGCGGGGCGGCACGTCCGCGAGCGCCGTATCGATGGCCGGCGCGCCGTCGGAGCGGCGGATGCGGCCGGCGGTCTCGCGGAGCATTTCGTCGCGCGCCCGACAGAAGCCGGCAAACGCGGCGGCCAGTTCATCGCGCGTCCAGTGCTGGAGCGGGTCGCCGACTCCGCTTTGGCGCATGGCCCAGCGTTGAATCGCCGCTGGATCGTCGTCAAACGCATAGAGCCGCGCGATGAGTCGGAGCTTTTCACTCGGCAACCCCAGGTGCATGGCGATGTCTTCCGGAATCGCACGCAGCGCGTCGTCGAGCGTTTTTCCGGCCAGTTTGTCGAGCCAGCCAGCATCGCGCTGGGCCGCCTGCCTGGGTGGCGCGAGCACGGCCGGCGGAACCTGCACCACGCGGCTGCCAACCGCGAATTGCACTGTCACGCGCAGCGGACCGTCTCCGCTTGGCCGCGTCTGCTCGATGCGCAGAATTGTGCCGACGCCCCAATCGGGTCGAGCAGCATTCGCCACTGTAGCGCCGACGACTAACTCGTGATTTGAAGAGTCGTACATTCCCGCCGTCCTGTCGCTTTCGTCTCGTCCAAAATGGAAAACGCCGCGCGAGAAAAACCACACGGTTTCTCGTACGTGGCTGGCCTCGCGGAGACCGGATTCGAGTAGCCCGTCCTAATCGCCTATGGCCGGTATTCCAGCGGCGCGCCCGGCCCGAGTGGCCAGCCAAATCCCACCCAAAGCGCCACCATCGCCGACCAGAACGCAAAAAACGCAATGGAATATGGAATCATCGCCGCGATCAGCGTGCCCATGCCCGCGGACGGCACATAACGATGAACCACCGCCAGCAGAATCGGGAAGTAAATATTCAGCGGCGTGATGATGTTCGTCACCGAGTCGCCCACGCGATAAAACGCCTGCACGGCCTCCGGGGATTTGCCCAATTGCATGAACAACGGAACAAAAATCGGCGCGAGCATCGCCCACTTGGCCGACGCGCTCGAAATCAGCAGGTTAATCAGAGCCGTGAGCGCGACGAAACCGATCATCAGCGGTATGCCGGTTAGGTGAATGGACTTCAGCGCCGCCGCGCCCTCCAGCGCGAGCACCAATCCCAGGTTTGATTTCTTGAACCATTCGATGAACTGCGCGGCGAAGAACGCCATGACGACATAGCTCCCCATTGCGCTCATCGTCTGATTCATCATCTTGGCTGCGTCGCGGTCGTTGCGAATCTGCCGCGTCCACCAGCCATACGCGAGTCCCGGCAGGATAAATGCGACCATCAGCAGCCCCACCAGGCTGTCGAATAGCGGGCGATAGGAGTCGATCCCCGTCTTCGAAGGATCGCGCAGAATCGAGTCGGGCTGCGATGACATCCATACAATCGCGCCGATGGTCGCGGCGAAAACCAAGCCGGCCGCCACAAGGCCCCCGCGCTCCTCGGATT
>JAEUIR010000161.1 GCA_016795025.1 Phycisphaerales bacterium | reverse complement strand
TACGTCCATCCGGCTAATGTGCTCGCTCGCGGAACTTCTCGAACAGCAGCGTAAGGATGTCGAGGCTGAGCAAGTCGCACGACAGGTTCTCGAATACCAGCGGCGACAAACTCCACGGGCCGACCTGTTCGAATTCAAACAGTCGTCGTACGCCTTGACTCGCGTGCTGAAGCGGCGCGGCGCCGGCGAAGAGGCGCTGAACGTCGAGCGCGAGTTGATCGCGTTTCTCCGGGCCGCCGCCGACGAGCCGGATGCCAGCATCAGCACGCTGCATCGCGTCGCCGCGACGTTCCTGTTTACCGTTAATGACGAGCTCCGCGATGCGCCACGGGCGGTCGAGTTGGAACTGGAAGTGAACCGGCGTGCAGAGTACCGGAACCCCCTCTTTGTTCGCGGGCTGGCGCAGGCCTATCTGCGTGCAGGCGATACGATGCGAGCTGTGCAGGCTTGGGAACAGTCGTTCGCTCTGATCGTCGACGACCGGTCGCGCGCGGCACAGCTCAGTTATGCCGCATGGGAATTGCTTAACGTTCCACCGCCTGAGTCGCGCGATCCGGCTGCGGCACTCAAGTTCGCGCAGCGGGCGAATGAACTTACCGGCTACGAAAACCCTGCCTACCTCACTAACTTGGCACGCGCGTTTGCATTAGACGGTCAAACCGAAACAGCCGTCGACGTATGGAACAAGCTCATCGCGATCCTGCCCGACGACAGGGCCCGCGCAAACAGCCTGAACGGAGCGGCATGGACACTGCTGACCGGAACTCCCGAGACGATTCGCAACCCCGCGGTGGCGCTGAAACTCGCGCTGCGGGCCGCCGAACTCAGCAAGTCCGAAAATCCCGCCATTCTTGATACGCTGGCCCTGGCCTACGCGCGCACGGGCGATGCTGCAAAAGCAGTGGACACGCAAGAGAAAGCGATCTCGCTATTGGCTGGCGATGCGTCCGATCGCGCAGAATACATCACTCGACTGACCGAGTACGAAGCTGCAGCGAATGACTCAATTCAGTCACGAATGCCATAGAACCAAGCGCGGCGATGGAACCTGTGGGGTGTGTTTGACGAGCCTACCATAAACGCTGCTGCCGCGCGCCAGGCGTAGCCGCTCGCGCGCTTCACGATCGCCGCTCGGTTGCCGCGGAAGCGCCGGCGCGGCGCGCGAGCGATTGCCATTCCAAGGACGTACGCGGTTCTGACCCCTTGAGCAGTACCGAGGCCGGCGTGGATATGCTACCCGCCGTTGGCCGCTCGCGGGCAGAATACCAGCCCCACCCCATTCCGCTACGATACGCCGCGAAATGATCCTGCCCCCGGAGATACTCGACCTCCGTCACGCCGGGCTGCTCTGCACCATCGGCTTCGCCGGGGGAGCATTGGGCGGATTGCTGGGTGTGGGTGGTGGAATCGTCATGATCCCATCCATGATTTTCGTGCTCGGACGCCCGTTCGGCGATAACTCCCTGCACGTATTCAAGCTTGCCTCGCTTATCGCCTCGGCGGCTGTTTCCATTCCCGCGGCCATGCGGCATCTCCGCTCGGGCGCAGTGATCCGGCCGTTGGTCGGCCGGCTGATCCCGGCTGCGGTCGTGGGCATGGCGCTGGGAATCCTGCTCGCTCAGCAGCTAGTCGGCCCGCAAACAAAAATCCTTCAAGCGGCGTTTGGCGGTGTGATGATCGCAGCCGCGATCGTAAATCTGTGGCAGACGCGAAAGTCAGCGGACGATTCACAGGCGGCAACGATCGGCGCGGTGCCGTATCGCAGTTGGTCGGCGATTTTGCTCACTGGCGCGCCGGCCGGCGCGTTGGCCGGCCTGTTCGGGATCGGCGGCGGAATCTGGGCCGTTCCGATCCTGCATTTCATTTACCACGTGCGGATTCGCAACGCCATCGCGACCTCGTCATGCCTGATCGTGTTCATCAGCGTGCTGACTGCGATCACGCAATCGGCTGCGGTGTCATCCATCTCCGGCTTGCGGGCCACCGATGGTTGGTGGTTGGCCCTTGCCATGGCCCCCGGCGCGGCGCTCGGAGGCTGGTGCGGTGCGCTGCTGACGCATGTTTTGCCGACGGGAATTCTGCGGCGCGTGTTTATGGCATTTCTGGCGATCGCGGGGCTGCGGATGATGATGGCGTAGCGTCGGAACACGGCGCGTGCCAAACCGCGCTGTTCTCGCGATAATCCCGGCATGAGAATTCAACACCCCGTTTCCATGACGATGGGATTCCTCATCGCCGCCGCGGCCGTCGCCGCCGGGTGGCCGCCGGCCCCCCCGTTGCGATCAGAAAACAGCATGCTCATTGACGATCTCGGCACCGTGCCGCCGACGTTTCAAACCGTGATCCGGCCCGCAACCGAGACTAGAAATATCGCAGGCCGCTATCGCCTTCGATTCACCATCACGCTGAAGCAGCCCGCCCGTTCCGTGGCGCTCGCCGGAACATTCAACAATTGGAACAAGTTCGCGAATCCGCTCGCGCCCACCGACGAACCGGGGGCGTGGACTGGTGAAATCGATCTCACGCCTGGAATGCACCAATATAAAATCGTCATCGACGGCGAGCGATGGATTCACGACGAAGCCAATCCCGAAAAAACCGACGACGGAAACAAGGGGTTCAACTCCGTGCTCCGCCTCGGCCTCCTGGCGCACATCACCGAATCGCCCGCAAAAATCGGCGACGGAAAAATCGAACTTCTCGGCCTGGAGCATGACGCTCAAAACACACTCTATTGGCAGCAACTCGACGAACAGCGAGCCCTGGTTCGCTATCGCACGCTCGCGCACGACGTCCGCAAAGTCACGCTCGCTTTTCGCGACGGCGCGACGGCAGAACTGACTCCCGCCGACGAAGGGCCGTTGTTCACGCTCTGGGAAACAATCGTCCGCGCGGGCTGCTTCAGCAAAGTCGCGGACAAGCCCGAAATCGAAATGTCCCCCTGCCCCTATACGTTCATTCTGGAGGACGGTGATTTGCGCGCCACCCACCCCGCCGAATTGGCTTATGTTCCCGCTCACGCCCACGAACGCGCCAAGCGCACGCCAATCTTTCACACACCCGACTGGGCCAAGAACGCCGTGTGGTACCAGATCATGCTCGACCGCTTTCGCAATGGCCAGCCGGAAAACGACCCCGATAACGCCCGCCCATGGCGCAGCGAATGGTTCACCCCGTCACGCTGGGAAGAAACGAGCGGCGAGACGTTTTACAAATGGTTCGCATTTCATCGCCACTACGGTGGCGATATCGCCGGCTTGGAATCGAAGCTCGGTTATTTGAAAGAGCTGGGCGTCAACGCGATTTATCTGAATCCCGTCTTCAAGGCCGACAGCCATCACAAATATGACGCGACGAACTACGTTCACATCGATGACCATTTCGGCACAAAAGGCGACTACGAACCCGCGGCGGCGAAAGAAAATCTGCTTGACCCGACCACGTGGACCTGGACCGAAACCGACAAGCGTTTTCTCGCGTTCGTGAAAACCGCCAAAAGCATGGGCTTTCGCGTCATCATCGACGGCGTGTTCAATCACGTCGGCCAGCCGCATCCGGCATTTCAGGATGTCAAAAAGACCGGCAAATCGTCAGCGTATGCGGATTGGTTTGAGATCGTAAGCTGGGAGCCGTTCAAGCACGCCGGCTGGGCTGGGTTTGACTCTTTGCCCGCCTTTCGAAAGACGGCCGACGGGCTGGCCAGCGAGACCGCCAAGCAGCACATCTTCAATATCACGCGGCGCTGGATGGACCCCAATGGCGACGGCGACCCCAGCGACGGAATCGACGGCTGGCGGCTCGACGTTCCCAACGAAATTCCCCTGCCGTTCTGGGCCGAATGGCGCGACCTCGTGAAGCGCATCAACCCCGACGCTTACATCAGCGGCGAAATCTGGGATCGCGCCGAAAAATGGCTCGACGGCCGGCACTTCGACGCCGTGATGAACTACGAATTCTCCCGGCCGTTGATCGCCTGGATCGGCGGCAAAAGCAAGAAGATGTCCGTCGTCGAATTCGATCGGCGGCTGCGCTCTCTGCGACTGGCATATCCGCTCGAAGCGACGCTGGTCATGCAAAATCTGGTATGCAGCCACGACACCGATCGCGTCGCGTCGATGATGCACAATCCCGACCTGGCATACGACCAGCAAAACCGCGTGCAGGACAATAACCCCGCATACGACAATTCCAAGCCGAGCGCGGGGGCCTACGCGAAAGCCCGTCTGGCGCTGCTCGTGCAGATGACGTACGTCGGCGCGCCGATGATCTATTACGGCGACGAGGTCGGCATGTGGGGCGCGGATGATCCCACCTGCCGCAAGCCGATGCTGTGGGAAGACCTGCAACCCTACGACAAGCCCGACGAGAATTTCGTGATGCGCGAACATCTGGAGTATTACAGGCGCGCCATCGCGCTGCGCAACGCGCATCCGGCCTTGCGCACGGGTTCATTTCGCACGCTCCTGGCCGACCCGAAGCTGGATGTGTGGGCGTTTCTGCGAGCGGATGATCGCGAGCAGTTGGTGGTGTGCATCAACGCATCCGGCGCCGATGCGCGCGTGCGCGTTCCATTGCCCGAGCACGCGCCGCGAAACTGGAAGTCAATTTGGGGCGACGCACAAAGCGCCAATGTCAGGAACGGCGCGATCGAAATTGACGTGCCGAAAATCGGCGCGGTCGTCCTCGAAGCCGCGCCTTGAGCCGCGTAAAATCTTCCTCATGATTCAACGCAATCTCGCTCGCGCCCGATTTCTCGCCGTTAGCGCCGCATCTCTCGCGTTTTTCGCAGGCATCACAAAGGCCCGCACGGACAGTCAGCCGCTAGAGCGCGGCGGCACGGCACCAACGCAGCCCGCGACAACCGAGTTCGACGACACCAACGAGCTGATCGGTAGCTTGTTTCGCGTGCAGTTCGATCACCACTTGGACGAAAAGCTGTTCCTGGATCACGATCCGTCGGCCAAATTGACCACCCAGCGCTGCGAGGAGGCGCTGCGCCGCCTGCGCCCCGCGTCCGTCACGGTCTGCTCGCTGGGTCACGAAGGCTGGGCGCGCGTGTCCGGCGCGGTGCTTGCGCCGCACCCGGCACTCAGCAAAGACAGCCTCGCGATCTGGCGCGAAGCCTGCGATCGCACGCAAACACCTCTTTTCATTTACGTCAGTTCGCTCATCAATTACAAGGCGAACCACGAGCACCCCGAATATGCGCGGCTGTTTTCAAACGGTAATCCCGCCGATCAGCGCATCGACCACAACTCCGCATTCGTGGACGAAAAACTAATCCCGTTCTGTCGCGAACTCGTTTCGCGCTATCGCCCGGACGGTCTGTGGTTTGACGGCGACTATTGGTCGGTTTTCCCAAGCTGGAATCCTGCTTCGATCAGCGCGTTCGAACGACAGGCGGGGCGCAAAGCGCCGGTCGATTTCGCCGATCCCGCCTTTCCCGCATTTTGGGAATTCACCACGCGCAGCCACGCGCAATACGTCGAAAAAGTAGCGGCGGCCGTGCGCGCGGTAAACCCCTCCTGCGGCCTGGTCATCAACTCCGCTTATACGCTCCGTCAGCCCGAACCTTTGCCCGCATATGTCGCGCGAGTGAATCTCGACGTGCCTACCTATTTTGGATTGGAGGCCGCCAGCCTTGAGGCCCACTTCCAAGGCGCTCGCGACAACCGGCCGTTTGACATTGTCATCTCAGGTCACTGCGCGCCAGAAGGCGCGCCCTATGCATACACTAAACCGCGCATGCAACTATTGCAGGAAATGGCCGCAATTCTGTCTCATGGCGGCGGTGTGTCGGTTTATGTGGGACTGGATGTCGACGGCGGATTCAGCGTCGATGAAGTCGCGGACGTGCGCGAAGTGCTTGAGCAATTCGCGCGGCCGCGCGCGGCCGCGCTGTTGCCGTCAGTTTCGGCGGCCGACGTCGCGCTGCTTCACTCGGCGGCCGATTTTCGACATACGCATCGGCTCGAACGCCTGCGCGGCGCGGCGCTGGCGCTGCTGCGCTCGAACATCGCGTTCGACATCGTGGACGACAGCCTGTTCATGGCGAATCCGCGCCGATATCGCTCGATTGTCTTGCCGCTGACCGCGTTCACATCAAATTCGCTCATCGAGAGCGCGGAGAAGTTCGTCGCCGATGGCGGCCACGCCGTCATCACGCTGGCCGCGACCGCCGACACGGCTGAGCGCCTGAAGCAAAATCGCAAGCTGTTTCCAGTTACGACCGCGGAATTTCGGGCATTGCAATTGAGCGTCGTGGGCGCGGAGGATGGCGCGATCGCAAGCGGCTACATCGCGCTTCAATGCTCACCCGGTGCTGTGGCGCTGCGCGAAATCGCTGGCAGCGGCACGGCGCTCATCAATCGATACGCGGTGGGGCGCGGGCGCGTTTCGCTCATCTCGGCCGACTTGCCAGCCGAGTTCGATCGCGCGGCGAATCCTCGTGTCCGCCAATTGCTCGCGGATGAGCTGCGCTGGTCCGATGGGGCTGACCCATCGCTCGTAGTCGCCGCGCCGCCTTGGATCGAGACCGTCTCGCGCCGTGCCGGCGATCACCGCATCATCCACTTGGTGAACCACGCCCGTGGCCGCGAAGGCCGTTCGCGCGCTCCGGCGGTTGAATCCATTCCGTCAGCGGCGGAAGTGAGCCTGACATTACGTTGCGACAAGCAGCCCGCCTCAGTGAGGTGCGTGCCGGACGAAACCGGTCTTGAGTATTCGTGGTCCGCCGGCCGGCTCAGCGCCCGTCTAACGAATATCGGTGTGCATTGCGCGTTGCTGATCGATGCCCCCTGAACGAATCCTGAACTTCCCGGCAGCGCGGCATCGTTGCCCGCGCGGCTATTCCTTCGCTTCCGCCTGCGGCGATTCCGTAGCTCCGGTGTGCTCCCCGCGCGGCGGCGTCGCCAGCACGCGATCGACGCGGTGCCCGTCCATATCGACGATTTCGAACTGAAAACCGCGCCACTCAAATATCTCAGCCACGCGCGGTACATGCCCGAGTTGCGACAACACGAACCCCGCCAGCGTCGCAAAGCCGCCGTCGTTCTCACCCGGCAGCGCGTCAATCTGCAAATGCTCTTTCATCTTGTCGATCGGCAGCATGCCATCCAGCAGCCACGAGCCATCTGCGCGACGCACGGCCGGCGGATCAGACTCCGAATCGGCTGATGGCATATCGCCAACGATTGATTCCAGCACGTCGTTCAGCGAAACAAGCCCGCTGATGCTGCCGAATTCATCAACGACCAGCGCGATGTGCCGACCGGCCTGCTTGAACGTCTCGAGCAGCTTCAGCACGGGCGTGGTCTCGGGCACATACAGCGGCGGCGTCAGCTCGGCCGACAAATCCGGCGGCTGGCGCCGCACCATTCGCGCCCATTGCTCCTTCACCGACACCATGCCCAGCACATTCTCGACACTGCCGCGGCACACCGGAAAATAGGTGTGATCCGTCGCGCACATGGTTCGCATGCTGTCGCCGATCGGATCGTCGATGTCAATCCACACCATGTCCGTGCGCGGCGTCATGATCGTGCTGACGCGCCGATCGCTCATGCGAAACACGCGCTCCACGATGTCCTGCTCGGCCTTTTCGAACACGCCCGCCTGCCGCCCCTCCGCCATCATCATGCGGACTTCATCTTCCGTAACCGGCGTCGCCTCCTGACTCTTGAGTCGCAGCAGCGCGAGCAGGCCGCGCGACGAAATACCCAGAAAATTCACCGCCGGCGAAGTCAGCCACGCCAAGCCGCGCAACGGACGGCTCACGAACGCGGCGATCGGCTCCGCATGGCTGAGCGCGATGCGCTTGGGCACCAATTCGCCGATGATTAACTGCACAAACGCGATCAGAATCGAAATGACAATCAACGACACCGCGCTTGCATACGGAGCCAGCGGCGGCACCGCAACCAGCGCCCTCGACAGATGCGCGGCGATCGTCGCGCCGCCATACGCCCCGGCCAGAATGCCCGCCAGCGTAATGCCGATCTGCACCGTCGCCAGAAACTGGTCCGGGGATTTCGCAAGCTCCAGCGCGACAGCCGCGCCTCGATCGCCCTCCGCCGCACGCTGCTGCAAGCGCGCGCGGCGCGCAGAGACGATCGCGATTTCCGACATGGCAAAAAAGCCGTTCAGAATCGTCAGGGCAAGGATGAAGATGATTTCAGCGCCGATATTCGGCATTCATCCGTCTCTCGTCCATGGCTGTGCATCGCGATCGCGAGTCGCCGCCAGCCGCGGGAACATGCCCACTCAAGCTCGCGCCGCGCCGGCGGCGCTGCGATGAGACAGCGCAATGCCCATTAGGCATAAATCAGGTACAACCGCGTCCGCAATGTCGGTCAACTCCGCCACCAGCCGCGCATTGCCGCCGGTCAGGATCAACTGCGGCCAGGATCGCAAATCGGTCGCGAACCGCTCAACAATCTCGCGCAGCGCGCCGACCGCCCCAAATACCACGCCCGCGCGGATCGCGTCATGCGTGTTTTTTCCGAATGGGCCGGGCGGAGCCTTTAGCTCGACGCGCGGTAGTTGGGCCGTGCGGTCGTGCAGCGCGCCCAGGCTCATTTCGATCCCCGGGAGAATCGTTCCTCCCAGAAACTCGCCTTCGGCGCTCACGCAATCGATGGTGATGGCGGTGCCAAACGAGGCGATCGCGCAAGGCTCACGAACGCGGTCCCACGCCGCGGCGGCGGAGCACACGCGATCCACGCCGATTTCGTCTGCGTTGTCAATTTTGAGCGGCATGGGAAACGGAACGTCATCGCGAATTCGAAGCGGCTCTTCGCCAAGATCATCAGCCGCCGCAACAAACACCCTGCGATCATGCAGCGGCGCGACGCTGGCGATCACGATCGCCCGGCTGCGGGCCCCGTCGGTCGATTTCCACGCTTCGCGCAGCCCGGCTCGCCAATCGTCGGCGGCGTCCGCGTCAAACCGCTTCACGCCGCGGAGCGTGCCGTCTTCGGACACGCCGATTCCGATGCGCGAATTCCCGACATCTATCACAACCAGCGAATCGGCCGGCAGAATTCTCGACATGCTGAAATTGTACGCCATCCGCACAACGCGGCGATATCGCGATTCGCACGCCCCCCGGCACGACAGCTGCCGGATCGCGCCGACCGCGACGAAGTCTCCGCGACGCCGCATGCTCTGCGCCGCATTGATTTTTGCGTTCCGCATTCCCCGCTCGCGGTAGAATCCGCCACCGACGCCACGATCCAAGCCTCGAATCAGGAGATCGAATGTCCGCGCCAAGCCTGCTGATCCACAACATGAAAGATGTCACAGTCGTTAATTTTGCCGCGTCCTCGATCCTGGACACAT
>JAEUIR010000160.1 GCA_016795025.1 Phycisphaerales bacterium | reverse complement strand
GTCGACCAAGGACCTCACGCCGGTCGGAGCGATCGACCACCTGAAATTCAAGGTCGGTGCCGACACCGTGACGGCGCGGCTGAAGGCCGCCTTTGCGCAGTATGCGCGGGAGTCCGCGGCGGCGCGACAGACGCAATCGCAAGTGACCGCGATTGAGAGCCTGTTTGCGCTTCAGGAATGCGCGGGGCGTGATGCGCCGGCGGCGGCGCGACCACAAATCAGTGAGATTCGCGAGGGCTTGTCATTTTGGGGCGAACATACGTTGGGCTCGGCCGAGAGCATTCGTGAGCCGCTCTGTGAAAATTCTCAGGTGCAATGGGCGGCCAAGTCGGCGTACGCATGGGACGCGGTGAAGCGCAGCGCGACGCTGAAGGAAGTCGCAATGGGCAGGATGCAGAGTCTGGCGGGTAGCGCCGACAAACCGCGTCTGCTCGTCGTGAATACGCTGAACTTCGCGCGATCGGCACTCGTGGAGATTTACGTTGAGCATGAGATGATGCCGATCGATCGGCCGTTTCGCGTGATTGACGACCAGGGCCGCGAACTGCCGGTTCAGCGACTACGCAGCCGCGATGACGGCAGTTATTGGGCGATCTGGGTTCACGATGTTCCGCCTTTCGGCTGGCGGGAGTTTAGCATCGAGAACGCCGCAACCGGCGAGGTGCCGGTGAAGCCCGCGCCGCGGGCCGTCAATGAACTCGAGAACGCGCACTACCGGGTCGCGATCGATGCGCAGCGCGGCGGCATCCGCGAACTGATCGACAAAACAAACGCAACGTCACTCATCGACGCGTGCGCCGAGTGGCTGCTGGGCCAGGTGGTGTATGAAACGCTCGGCAATCGCGAGCAACTCGAGGGATTCATGCTCGACGATTACGCCCGACGGTCATTAGATAGCGTGATTGTCGAGGGCGCGATCGACGGACCGATTTGGACCAGCCTGCAATTTCACGGCGAGATGCCGGGTTGCGCGGGGCCCGGCGGCGTCCGCTGCGAAATTCGGCTCTTTCATCCGGAAAAACGTCTGGATCTCGTCTACACCGCCCAGAAGCGGCGCGTATATGAACCGGAGGGGATTTATGTGGCGTTTCCGTTTGCGCCGTCGGATGGCCGGGTGATATACGAAACACTTGGCGGAATCGTAGCGCCGGAGACTGATATCATTCCAGGCACGTCCTCAGACTGGCAGACCGCGCAAGCATTCGCGGCAGCGCAGTGGCCCGCATCGCAGGTCGTGCTTTCCAGCTCCGAGATTCCGCTGATCCAGTTTGGCGGCATCAACACCGGCAAATTTCAACGCAACATGCAGATTGATCATCCGCACATGTACTCATGGGTGATGAACAACTATTGGACAACGAATTTTTGCGCCAGCCAGGAGGGTGAGTTTCGCTGGGGCTATTCGATCACCTCAAGCGCCAGCGCCTCTACAGGCACAGCGACGCGATTCGGCTGGTCAAAGCGCGTCCCGCTGCTCGCGCGTGTGATACCGGGCGGCGGCGCGGCACGGCCCTTGCAACAGCGTTCTGTAATGCCGATCGATGCGCAGAACCTGCTCATGGTCGCCGCACGCCCGGCGGCGGATGGCCGCGGCGTGATTCTGCATTTCCGCGAAGTCGAAGGTCGTGCCGCGCGACTCTCGATCAATCAATGGCGCATTGCAGATCAACGAGCGAGCGCCTGCGAGGTGAACGCGTTGCAGGAAGATATGGACGCCGCGCGAGACGACATCGAGTTCACGCCGTGGCAAGCTCGATTTGTGAGAGTTTTTGCGAAATAAGTGCGCGATTTATCGCAAGCTTTATGATGTGCGCTGATCGCCGCGCAAGCCAAACGCCTTGCGCGGCTCAACGCCGGGCCCTGACCGGATCTCAAGACGTATGCCTGGTCGAATGCATTCTGAAGGAGATGACGCATGCAAAACGAATCCAAATGTCCGTTCGCGCACGCAGCGAGCGGTGGCACGACGAATCGATATTGGTGGCCAACTCAGTTGAGGCTCGAACTGCTTCACCAACATTCCGCGAAGTCGAATCCGATGGGCGCGGAATTCAATTACGCTCGAGAATTCAATAAGCTCGACTACGCAGCGCTAAAAAAGGATCTCGCCGCGCTAATGACGGATTCGCAGGATTGGTGGCCGGCGGATTTTGGTCACTACGGCCCCTTGTTCATCCGCATGGCGTGGCACGGCGCAGGCACCTACCGCGTCGGCGACGGACGCGGCGGCGGCGGTCGTGGTCAGCAGCGCTTCGCCCCACTCAATAGTTGGCCGGACAATGTCAGCCTGGACAAGGCTCGCCGTCTGCTTTGGCCGATCAAGCAAAAATACGGCCAGCAAATATCATGGGCCGACCTGATGATTCTCGCGGGGAATGTCGCGCTTGAAACCATGGGATTCAAAACTTTCGGCTTCGGCGGCGGCCGCGAGGATGTCTGGGAACCCGACCTGGACGTATATTGGGGTTCGGAACGAACCTGGCTTGGCGGAGACATTCGTTATGCCCAAGGTTCCGAAGGCGTGGACAAATCCGGGGGCGTGACTGCATCCGACGATCGTCCGCATACTAAAACGCATGAGCGAAGGCTTGAAAATCCGCTGGCTGCGGTCCAGATGGGCTTGATCTATGTGAACCCCGAAGGGCCCGATGGCACGCCCGACCCGCTGAAAGCCGCGATCGACATTCGCGAGACGTTCGCTCGCATGGCCATGAACGACGAAGAAACCGTCGCACTGATCGCCGGCGGGCATACGTTCGGCAAAACGCATGGCGCCGGCCCGACGTCACACGTGGCACCGGAACCCGAAGCCTGCGGCCTCGAACAGCAGGGCCTCGGGTGGCGGAGTAGTTTCGGCACGGGTAAAGGCGCCGACACGATCACCAGCGGGTTGGAAGTCACTTGGACCACGACGCCGACCAAGTGGAGCGGCAATTTCTTCTGGAATCTCTTCGGCTATGAATGGGAGCTTACCAAGAGCCCGGCGGGAGCGCATCAGTGGCAAGCCAAAGGCGCTGGTGCGACGATTCCGCACGCGCACGACCCAAACAAGAAACTCGTCCCGACCATGCTGACCACGGATCTTTCGCTACGTTTCGACCCCGCGTATGAAAAAATATCGCGGCGATTCATGGAAAACCCGGATCAGTTCGCGGATGCGTTTGCGCGAGCGTGGTTCAAACTCACGCATCGCGACATGGGACCTCGGGCCCGATACCTCGGTCCTGAAGTCCCCAGCGAAGAACTGATCTGGCAAGACCCGATCCCGGCGGCGAACCACAAATTGATCGACGCGACGGACATCGCGGCACTGAAGAGCGGGATTTTGGCGTCGGGCATGACTGTTTCGCAGTTGGTCTACACGGCGTGGTCTGCGGCCTCGACGTTTCGCGGTTCCGACAAACGCGGCGGAGCAAACGGGGCCCGCATCCGCCTCGCGCCGCAGAAGGATTGGGCGGTCAATCGGCCCGAGCAATTGGCCAAGGCCCTGCAGGCGTTGGAGGCGATTCAAACTGCGTTTAACAATTCCGCGAGCGGCGGAAAGAAAGTTTCGCTGGCCGATCTGATTGTTCTCGGCGGATGCGCTGCGGTTGAGCGGGCGGCCAAAAACGCCGGGCACACGGTGACGGTTCCGTTCATACCGGGGCGCACGGACGCGTCCCAAGCGCAAACCGACGTTGAATCATTCGCCGTGCTTGAGCCGGTCGCGGACGGCTTCCGCAACTATTTGAGAGGCAAATTTGCAGTGCCTGGCGAATCGCTGCTGATTGACAAGGCGCAGTTGCTGACGCTGACCGCCCCGGAGATGACCGTGCTCGTGGGCGGACTGCGCGTGCTGAACGTCAATTTCGGCCAGTCGAAGAATGGCGTGTTTACGAAGCGCCCCGAATCGCTGACGCATGATTTTTTCGTGAATTTGCTCGATATGCGCACGGAATGGAAAGCGACGTCAGACACCGAAGTATTCGAAGGCCGCGATCGCGCCAGCGGCGAGCTGAAGTGGACCGGCACGCGCGTCGACCTGGTTTTTGGTTCAAATTCGCAGCTTCGAGCGTTGGCTGAAGTGTACGCCTGTGCAGATGGCGAGAAGAAGTTTGTTCACGATTTCGTCGCGGCCTGGACCAAGGTGATGAATCTGGACCGATTCGACATAGGCTCGAAATAGGCTAAAAGGCAAGTGCGTCGGGCGCAATGGGCCTGTCCGTCGGCGGCAACGGGCTGTTGCGACGCATGCAGCGCGTCGAATGTCGCATACGTTGGCGCGATTGCCGATGTATTTTCATTTTTCGCGGACGGCGCAGGACGGTGCTGGTGACATCGGCGGCTCGCGCGCTGGGGCATTCGTTGTGGCGTTCGCATTCTTCAGGGGCGCTGTGCGGTTCGCTTTCACGCATTCGCTTTGCGCATCGGCCGGCGGCGATATAATGCGTCGTAACATGCGGGCGTAGCTCAATGGTAGAGTATCAGCCTTCCAAGCTGAATGTTGTGGGTTCGAGTCCCATCGCCCGCTATTCCATCCGCGAGTGACAAACGACAACAGTAGTAGCCAACTAGCGACGGCCGCGCTGGTTACGACGCGGTTGCTCGTGCTCGGCGCGCGTGGGGACTTCATGCCCGTTTTGCCGATGAATGACAGGAAGTGACTGGAACGGTAAGCCTTCCGTGCAAGGTTTAGTGCAAGCGCCGGTGCAAGGTGTGGCGCGTTGCGATTCGCGGAAGGAGTCGGGTGCCCAGCGCGAGGAGCGGCGCGAGGCCGCTTATGCGTCTGAACCGGCCGCGTGGTGGTCGGCGACCCGGGCGAGGGGCAGGCGCGGCAGGACATGGAGCGCGCCGGCCACGTCGAGCAGACGCGGATCAGTGTACGTGTTCATCGTCAACTCGAGCGTGCTGTGCCGCATGGCCTGCTGGGCCGTGCGTGGCGCGACGTCGCCCCGGCTGAGATGCGTGCCGAATGTGTGGCGCAGGGCGTGGACATCCAGCGTCCGACCACGATCGTCGCGCTTGTCGATTACCCACCGACCATTCACACGCTTACGGGTAGAACGTCGATCGACCCCGCGCGCGCGGTTTCCCGTTCGCGCCGTCGATTACTTCCGCGCAGCGCAATTTTCCGTTCCGCAACCGCCAGCGCGCCATCCGCTTGCCGTCCTGATCGAACAGCTCCGCGCCGGCTGGCAGCGGCATCGTGTAGGCCTTTTTGATCACGGTAGCCATTCAAATCTCCCGCCCGGCCGACTTGGTCGGGTCGGTCACAGTGAGCGGAGAGCGGGCAAAGATGGCAAGGAGGGTTATTAGGGTGAATGCCGGAGGCAACCTACCGGCACCTGCTAGCAGGTTGCCTGTGTTTTTTGCAACTCTCGCGGGCGCGTGTGTGCGCCGGCGCGCGTGCGCGAAGGGTCCAAAATATCGTGTAGGTGCGTGTAGGTTGATCGCTAAGTGCTTGTCAGATAACGGCTGCGCACCTAAACGATGCCGATTTTCATCGTGTAGGTTGCGTGTAGGTCGGGCGTAGGTGCGTGTAGGTTGGCCCGCCACACGCCCACATGCCCGCCTGGCCACGTGTCGTCGATCGCCGTCGTCGTCAGTCGCAGCGTCCCGGCCACGTACACCTTCAACTCCTGCAGCGCCGAATTCCCCGGATCGTCGCCGATGACGCATTTTAGCGTCACCGTCGCGCCGTTCGATAGCGAAAACGAAGAACCCGTCGCACGCGTGGCCTTCACGCCCTTGATGGCCGATAGCTGGCCAGCCGGATGCCGCCGCCAGTTTGCAGGATTCGGCGTCAGGCTGGCGCTCTCGACCCATTCCAAACGTAAACGCGACCGATCAGCCCTGCTTCGAGATTCCGAAGCACCTGCGGCCACGGGGGGTTTCTGCTGGTCGCGCATCGGGCGCGCCTGGCGTCGGTTACTCATGGGGCCTCACTTTCGGGTAACGACGGGATCGACGTCTGCTGACTCAACTCGAGTAGCACACCATCGATCGCGTTTATCAGGATGTTCTCGATCTGCATGTCGTCCTTGCCGACCAACTGCGCGGACAATTGCCGCGGCAACGCATGGAACGCAGCCCGAATCGCATAGGCGCGTCGAACCAGCGCTTGCTCGACCTCGGCGCGGTTGATCAGTTCGCCGGCCAGCGCGGCGCGCTCAAGTTCCAACTTCGCGGCGCGAGTCAGCGTCAGTTTCAATTTGGCGGCCGACAGCGGGCTGCGCCGCAGCGCTTCGATTTCGCTACCGGGCTCCGACATGAATGGCTGCGCCGCCGGATTCGGCGCGAGCACGTCCGCGGCCCATTGGCGAGCCACGTCTATATCCCATGGTGGCTTGCGAGGCTGATTCCAGCGCGGGTGTTCAATCCAGCGTGCCACAACTTGGTGCGCGCGGTGGACGCCAGCGCCGAGTTCACGCAAACTATTCGCCTTTTTCTTCGTCGACCGCTTCATGCAACTGTCACCTCGTCACCCTGTCACCCTAGAAAAATCGACACACCAATTCGGTCGACATTTGGGCGTTGGCCACCCACGGCTTTCGGGGGTCGCGGAAAGTACCTATTGCATTGCGGTTACGAACAATGTGGCGGTATCCATTGTCGTCATGTCGCGCACTCGCTTTTGTCCCTACCCTTCACGGGAATGAAATGCCGCAGTTTGCAGCGATACACACGCGGCGCCGTTTTCTAGTATAGCATCGACTCTGGCAATACCAATGACATTTATCTTGGCAGCTGACGCTCGCACTACTAACGCGTGGATCGATGCTACTGTTGCCGATCGATGGCAAGCATTGTCAACTACGATATATACTTGACTCAGAGCGTCAGGCAATGCCAGAGCATGTCAGCCGTCCGATTTGCCGCCAATCGCGCCACGTTGGCGTATACGCGACGCGCAGCGCCGTTCCGACGCGACGTACTAGCCGGACGCGCCGCGTCGAATGTGGGCCAAACGGGACGAGATTTCGGGCGTGTCGGTGGGGAAGCCTATCCTGTGCTACGCGAGCCGTGCGATTTTGCGTTGTCGCCCCTCCGGAGCGCCCCTTGTATCTTGCAAAGCAGGGCACTTACCGGCCTTCTAACCGCCCGGTGAAGCCATTGGATGTGGCCGACCTCGCGGCGGGGGCGGCGAAGCGTAGCGAAGCCGCTCCCGCCGCGGCCGGGTCGCGAGATCGGTCCCCCCCAGGCGGCAAACGCCGTGGGGGAGCTGGATCCCGATCCGGTGTTCTCGATCGCATCCCCAACAGTCGCATGGACCGCTGCCCGCGGGCAAGTCCGCATTCGCAAGGAAGGGAATGATCGTGATCCACGCCACCTCCTCGCCGGCCGGAACCGGCCATCTCAGCGGAACCGTTGTCGGAATCGACATCAGCAAGGCGCGGCTCGATGTCGTCAGCCTGCCGGCCGCGGAGCTGCCTCTCACTTCGTTCGATAACGATGCGAAGGGGCACGCCGCATTGATCAACCGGCTGCGGGAACTGTCGCCGCGCCTGATCGTGCTCGAGTCCACCGGCGGCTATCAACGCGCCGTCGTCGCCGCCTTGGCCGCCGCGGCTCTGCCGGTCGTCGTCGTCAATCCGCGGCAGGTCCGCGACTTCGCGCGCGCGGTCGGCATCTTGGCCAAGACCGACGCGATCGACGCCGCCGTGCTGGCACGCTTCGGCGCCAGCATCAATCCCGTGATGCGGCCGCTGCCCGATGCACAGACCACGGCGCTGGTCGATCTGCTCACACGCCGCCGACAATTGCTCGAACTGCACACGGCCGAGAGCAACCGCCTGGCCCAGACCGCCGCGCCGAAGGTGAAGGCCAGCATCAAAGCTGTCTTGATTGTGCTCAAAAAGCAGATCGACGCGATGGACGACGATCTCGACGGCCTGATTCAGCAGTCCCCCTGCTGGCTCGAAAAAGAAACCCTGCTCACCAGCGTCCCAGGCGTCGGAACGCAGACGGCCCGCACCCTGCTCGGCTGTCTTCCCGAACTCGGCCAGATCAGCCGCCAGGCCGTCGCCGCGCTCGTCGGCGTGGCGCCGATCAACCGCGACAGCGGCTCGATGCGCGGCAAGCGAACCACCTGGGGCGGCCGAAAAATCGTCCGCTCCGCCCTCTACATGGCCGCCCTCGTCGCCAGCCGCTACAACCCGGTCATCCGCAGCCACTATCAGAAGCTCCTCGCGGCCGGGAAAGCCAAAAAGCTCGCCCTCGTCGCCTGCATGCGCAAGCTGCTCGTCAAGCTCAACGCAATCATCCGAACAAAAACACCCTGGAGGACGAGCCTTGAAACCGCTTGACGTTCAAGACAGTCGCTCCCCATCCACCAGCGCGAGCCGGCGCGACGACGGCGCGGGCGTCGGCGACGTGTCCCGCACCGTGATTCCCCATCTCGGCCCGGTCGGCGTCGGTGGTTTTGGCAGAGCTTTGCAAACCCCGGCAATTGATTGCTGCACCCGCCAAAGCACAAACACGTGCGGTTATTTTTTATTGCTCTCGCGAAGCGCAGCCAGCAACTTGGTCTCCATTTCCGGCGATATGCCGGCTCGGAGCATCTCCGCGGCAGGCTGCGTAGTGGTGGGTAACCCCTTCGTCTGCCGATCCTCATTGACTTTCTTCGCGACATTCTCACGCAGGGCGACCGCCTCGGGCCACCATTTGATCAGCGCGCCGCATGTGTCTTCGGCGCTGCGAAACTTCATTCCCGCCGCGACAGCTTTCGCCACGCTGCGCTGATGAAAACCCGCAGTCTCCCCCTCACTCGGCAGAAGAATCGGCAATGTACCCACCGGGCAGCCATTGGCCGCGAGCCAATCGTATGGAGCAAACCGGAACGCGGCGTCGCTCTTTCCACCGTTGCTCTTTGACGCGGCGAGACACGCTGTCATGAGTTCGGAGACCAGGTACTTTCGTTCCGGCCCCGTGGCGTTGAAAACGCCGAATATTCGATTTTCAGCGCATCGAATCGCGAAATCCGCAAGGTCGCGAACGTCGATGAATTGCACCGGATCGTCGGGCTTGCCTGGCACCAGCATCTCTCCGCCGCGACTGGTGCGTACAGGCCAATACGTAAAGCGATCTGACGTATCTCCGGGGCCGACGATATAACCGGGGCGAAGAATCGTGGACGTGGCGGGCATTGCCGCCTGTACCGCCTTCTCGCATAGCGCTTTGAGCGCGCCGTAATATTCCTGCACGTTTTCGTTCGTCGGATCGGTCATCGTCGCCAGCGTGTCGCTTTCATCAAGGCCCGGTTTGGAATTGTCCGCGTACACGCTTAGCGTCGAAATGAACACGTACTGTCCGACATTCGGCGCCAGCAATTCGGCGGACGCCTTAGCGATGCGAGGAACGAAACAGGAATTGTAGAT
>JAEUIR010000015.1 GCA_016795025.1 Phycisphaerales bacterium | reverse complement strand
CTGGTTATAGCCGACCCGGCCATAAAGCTTTGCAGTGGGGTTTTTCTTCGGGTCGCTGTCGTACACGCCGTCCACTTTCGTGGCTTTCAGTAATACGTCCGCGTGAATCTCCGCCGCGCGCAGCGCCGCGGCCGAGTCGGTCGTTACGTGCGGGTTTCCCGTGCCGGCCGCGAGCATGACGATGCGCCCTTTTTCAAGGTGGCGGATGCAGCGCCGGCGGATGAACGGCTCGCAAACGCGCGAGATGGAAAGTGCGCTCTGGACGCGTGTACGCAAGCCGAGCCGCTCCAAACCCTCCTGAAGCGCCAGCGCGTTCAGCACCGTGGCGAGCATTCCCATGTAATCGGCCGTGGGCAGGTCGATTCCGAGCGTCTCCGCAAAGCGCGCCCCGCGCAGGAAATTTCCGCCACCGCAGACCACGGCTAGCTGAACGCCGAGCTGATGCACTTCGGCGATCTCGCGTGAAATGTTGTGCAGTTCCTCCGGGTTGATCCCAAATCCGCCCGGCGGGCAAAAGCCCTCGCCGCTGATCTTGAGCAACACTCGTTGATACTGCGGCCGCTCGCCGTGTGTGTGTGACATGTCGCCGTCCTTGTCGTGCAGAAGCGATCATAGGGCAGCGCGTGCGACGTGCCAATTCCAAACTCCGAACGCGCCGCGATTCGCTCAAGATTTCATTGCTTGCGACACCATCGCGCAAACCGTCTCGCTCGCGGAGGTTCGCTCAAGCGGCGTCACGAGCGCGTCGAGCTGCCGGATCATGCACGCTCGCCAGGTTTCGTCGGCGAGAATTTGCGCTGCGACGCGGGCGACCGTCGCCGCGTCCGGCACGAACGGCATGAATTCCGGTACAACACGAGCGTCGCCCAGGATGTTGACGAGCGAAAGGTGCGGCGTCCGCAGAAATCGACGACCAAGCAACTCATACGGGATGCGCAGACTGCCGCCGGCCTGGTACATCACGATCATCGGCTTGCGGTGAAACGCGACTTCGAGCGTGGCCGTCCCGCTGGCAACGAGCACAAGATCGGCTGCGTTGAGGAGATCGGCATTTCGACCGATGTGCAGCTCCGCTTCGAGTTCGTAACGATTTAGAACCGCTTGAATCTGCGCACGGCGCTCGTCATCCGCGCAGGAAATCAGGCAGTCGACATCCACCAACCGCGATCTCAGTCGCCGCACAACATCCAATTGCAGCGGCAGCACGGCGTCTACGACGCCTCGTCGCGAGCCGGGCAGGAGCGTGACGATCGGGCGGCGCGGCGAGCGAACGCGGGCGACGAAGCGCTCGTCGCGCGGCTCGCGGCGCAGCGATTCGAATAGCGGGTGCCCGACGAAGTCGGCTCGGATGCCACGCTGCCGGAAATAAGCCTCCTCAAACGGCAATATGCATGCGAGGCGATCAACGTCGCGGCCGATCGCCCGCTCTCGCCATGGCCGCGAGGCCCACGTCTGCGGCGCGACGTAATACACGACGGGGATGTCGAGTTTTTTCGCGCGGCCCGCGAATCCGTGCAGCCCGAGTTCCGGCACGCCAAGATGCAGCTCCGGAGAATCGAGCAGCACGACGACATCCGGGCGCGTTTCGCGCCAGCGGCGTTCGCAATCGTTCAGAATGTTCCAGGCGCGGCGCGCGATTCGCACCGCTCCGGTGAGCATGGCCGCGTGCGAAGTCAGGTCCGCGACCGTCTCCACGCCGAGCTCGCGCAGGCGCGGGCCGGTAAGACCGTAAAACGCCCATTCCGGGTATGCCTCGCGAGCGTGTCGCACCAGCGCGGCCGCGTGGAGATCGGCGGAAGCTTCGGCTACGGAGATGAAGATGCGTCGCGGCTGCGGCATGGTCGCAAGCTAACGCAATGATTGCGAGACTTCAAAAGGTCTGGCGCGACTGCGATGAAATGCCGGGGCGGCGCGGAAGCGGGAAATATCCTGTCGGACGGGGAACGAGACGTCAATCGCGCACCAGCTAAGTTTGTGGGGGAGCATCGGCGTCGCGCCGGTGCGAAATTCCGTATCCACACCGGCGAGACGCCGATGCTCCCCTCGATTGATAAGAACCAATATTTTCGAGGCGCCACATTAGCGCGCGATGGATTCCGCCACAGCCCGGCCGGCGGCGACAGCCAGAATTCCGCCGATTACGCTGACTGCGACATATCCGGCCGCGAGATCGAGACGGGATTTACGCACGAGTTCAAGCGTCTCGAATCCGAACGCGGAAAACGTCGTGAATCCGCCGAGCACGCCGACGACGAAGAACAAACGCATGGCGATCGGCAACTGGTGGCGGTCTTCAATCGCATACATGAAAGCGCCGATGGCGGCGCATCCGATCAGATTGACGGTCAGCGTGCCCCACGGAAAGCGCGAGCCGAGCGCGGCGTGCATCGCGAGGCTTACGAGATATCGCGCGATCGACCCGATCATTCCGCCCAGGCCGACCCAAAACACATTTTGCACTGTGAAGGCTCCGGGAAGATGATAATCGAATACCCGCTCAATGATCCGCAGCCGCTTCGCTCGCGATGGTTCTCGTACGGGTTTCCAATAACCAAACATGGCGCCCAAGCATGAACAACATGCTCAGGGTCCGTAACGCGCGCAAGCGTCGTGCGCGCCTTCGGTCAACCAGCGTCTGCCTTCTTGAGGAACGTTGTGACGCATTTGGCCGCTTCGGAATCCGTGCAGGCTGGGTGGCGAGGGCCGGGTCGAAACGATGGGGATTCTGCTGGGGATTTTGGGCGGCCATGCTCGCGTTGATGGTGTTCATCATCTGCGCGGTCGGCGGTGTGGCGGC
Organism: Phycisphaerales bacterium; assembly: GCA_016795025.1. Lineage (GTDB taxonomy): Bacteria > Planctomycetota > Phycisphaerae > UBA1845 > Fen-1342 > JAEUIR01. The sequence continues at coordinate 35,398 of JAEUIR010000015.1, read as the reverse complement.
TGACTTTCCTGGCTCATTGGGTCGTCTGCCCGCGTCACTTGTTTCCCCTTGCGTCCGAGGGCTGCTTTGTGCCCTTGCAGTAGAATCACGACCCTATGATCCCCCAACCCCCACGCCCCGGTCAATCCCACGCGCAATTCTGGATCGCCCTCTTCGCCGTCGGCGCGATCGCGGCCGCGGTGCATTGGCCGTCGGTTTCAAACGGTTTCACGAATTGGGATGATACGCCGTACATTTCGAATAATCTGCACATGCGCTCGGTCGATGGGTTGAAGCGCATCTGGCTGACGACCGAGTCGCCGCAGTATTACCCCTTGACGTTCACCAGCTTCTGGGTTGAGTATCAACTCTGGGGCGATGAGCCGCGCGGATATCACGTTGTGAACGTCGCCCTGCACGCGCTGAACGCGATGCTTGTGGTGTGCCTGCTGCGCGCGCTCGGAATGAGCGTCGGCGCGGCGTTCGCCGTGGCGCTGCTGTTCGCCGTGTCGCCGATTCAGGTCATGTCGGTCGCGTGGGTCGCGCAGCGAAAGAATACCCTTTCGACAGCGTTCGGCCTGTTGTCGATGCTCTGCGCGGCCCGCTATTTTCAGCGGGAGAAAATCGGCTGGTACGTCGCGGCGGCGGTGATGTTCGCGGCCGCGCTCCTGTCGAAGGCGACGTGGGTGGTGCTGCCGGTCGTGATTTTTTCGACGGCGGTCTGGATTCAGCGCATTCCCGCGCGGCGCACGCTTCTGCCGCTCATTCCGTTCGTGGCGATGGCGGCGCTTTCGGTCGTCATCACCACCGCGATGGAGCGTCAATACGCCGAACGGGATGATCTTGGATTCGCGCAGCGCTTGCTCGTCGCGCCCGGAGCGCTGCTTTGGTATTACGGTAAGTCGCTGCTGCCGATCGACCTCGCGCCGTTTTATCCCACATGGCCGGCATCACCGCGCGACTATGAACCCTGGGTCTCGATCGGGCTGCTCGCGATTTGCTCCGTCGCTTTATTCGTGGCGCGGCGGCGCATGCCTCCGTGGACGCTTTGGGGTATTGTGAGCTTCGGCGCGTTCCTGCTGCCGATCGTCGGTATCGCCTCGTTCGGCAATATCGGCGTGACGTGGGTATCAGACCACTATGTTTACTACGGGCTGGTCGCGCTCTACGCAGCGGTTGTCGCGGCGGGCGCGGCCGTACTGCCCGGCCGTTCGCCCGGCGCGAGAGCGCTTGTCGGCGCGGCCCTGCTGATTCCAACGGCCGGCGTGATGGCGTTTCAGAGCGTTCAATACACGCCTGTCTTCAAAGACGCGCATTCATTCTGGCAGCGGACAATCGAGAAAAACCCGCAACTCGATCTCGCCTACAAAGGTCGGGCTTACGCGCATATCGGCGCCGGACAGTTTGATAAAGCGGCGGCCGATTTGATTCGGACGGCGGAGCTAAACCCGAAGCGCACGCAGGCCCGCACGGATCTGGGCTGGGTTTACAACCAGGCCGGCCGACACGAGGATGCGATCCGCGTGTTGCGCGCACTATTGAAAGATGAGCCCAACAACGGCAAGGCGATGGTGCATCTGGCGCAGGCGTTGCTGGCGGAAGGCAAGGATCCCGCGGAAGCCGAGCAACTGTATCAAGCCGCGCTGCGCGATGATCCGGGATACGACGAAGCGGCTGCGAATCTGGCGCTGATGTACGCGCAAACGCGCCGCCTGGGGGAAGCTGAGACGGTCGTTCGCGGCGCCCTAGAGAAAAACCCCTCGTCGGGCATGCTGTGGCGGGCGCTCGGGCAGCACTGCGACGGTCAGGGAAAGACGACAGAGGCGCAAGCCGCATTTCAAAAAGCGGTTGAATTCGACCCATTTGATGCGGATGCGTTGTTCGGGCTGGGCGTGACCCATTTTCGTCAGCGTCAATTCGACGAGGCTGTCCTACGTTATGAGCAGGCGATCGCCGTCCATCCGCGTATCGCGCGCTATTGGAACAATCTGGGCTGCGCGCATCTTGACGCCGGCCGCGCCGAAATCGCTGCGGAGAAGCTCAGACGCGCCGTGGAGATTGATGCGTTCGATGCGCCGGCGTGGAACAACTTGGGCGCGGCGTATGACCGATTGAACCGCCGTGCGGACGCCCTGGCCGCGTTCGAGAAAGCAGTCGAAATCGACCCTGCATACTGGCGGGCCGGCAACCGGCTTGTCGCGACGCTGATCTCGCTCGGCCGCTATCAGGACGCCGCGCAACGGCTGAATCAATTCGTAACCCCAGGCACACCTCCAGATGGACGGCGCGCGTACTCCCTTCAAATGGCGCTTCTCGCTGCGGCCGCACCGGACGATCAGGTTCGTCGGCCGGACTTTGCGCTGCGGCTTATCGAAGCTGTACAGAAAAATTCGGCGACAGAATCCGCGGAAGTCCTTGATGTGCTGGCAACGGCGCAAGCCGCCAGTGGTGATTTCGAGCGGGCGGGCGCCAACGCAAAGCGCGCCGCTGAGCTATACGAGGCCGCCGGCCGCAGTGGCGAAGCCGCAACCATTCGGCAGAGAATCGCATTGTTTGAAGCCCACGAACCGTATCGGCTATCGGCCTCCAAGTGACCCGGACCGGGTTCGATTTCGCCGCGCAGTCATTGCACAAACCGAACACAATACGAGCGCGGGCTTCACAACAAAGATTATCGAACGCGATCCCGTGATCGACAGCGTGTGTCAATAACCAGCTCTGCGATGAAATAGACGATAAACGGCCACTTTTTGGGCCGATTGCCGCAGGTTTTTGCTCGCCAGCGACGAGTTTTTTTGTTAAGCTGCGGGCCGAACGTCGGATTGTGGTAAGGCTGTCGGATCGCGCGGCGCAGCACCGCGGCGCGGTCGGTTCGGCCGGGTCCGGCGACCGGAGAAACCGGCGTGAGCCGCTACGAGTGAAAAAAACGGTCATCACGGTCGCCGCAATTTTCGTCGTTGCGGCGGCCGGCTATGCGGGCTACCTGTACTTCGGCGCCGGAACTCAGGCGGCGACATGGGCGTCCGCGTGCGGCTTCGAAGGGTGCGACTATCGCGGCAACGTGAACTTGAAGCCGGGCGATCCGTATCCGCCGACATGTCCCAAGTGCAACCGCCAGGGTGTTCTGCCGCTGGCGAAGTGTCCGAAGTGCGGCAATATGCAGGTGCTTGACGAATTGCGGCGAACGCTGCCGGGACAGGAAAAACTTCCGGAACACACGGCCTGCAAAAATTGCGGCGGGCCGATCAGGCATGGTGACTAGGATTCGCGAATGATCGCCATACGGGAGAATCGCATGACGACACGCATCGCCCGCGGACGCAGTGCATTCACGCTGATTGAGTTGCTGGTGGTGGTGGCGATCATCGCACTGCTGCTGTCGATTCTACTGCCCTCGCTGGCGGGCGCGAAAAAAGTGGCCCGTCGCGTGGTGTGCGGCTCCAATCTGCGGCAATTCGGCATCGGCATGCGCAGTTATTCGCTAGAAGAAAACGATTGGATCGTCGGAGCGCCGAACGGCTCCGGTTTCGCGGCGTTCGATCCGACGACGTCGCAGGATGATTACCCGCGCAAGCCGACCACGATTTACGACTGGTCGAATCCGATGGCCCGGTACATCGGCGTAAACGACCTGGCGCGCAATCGCGGCGTCCGCATGTTCAATTCGCGGCTCGGCGTGAACAAGTGCCCTGACAGCAATCAGACCATGATTATCTTCGGCTCGCGCCCCGGCGATTTTCCCTCGAACGGAACGGCCGACGTGCAACCGTCGGTCAGCTACCTCACGAATTGGAAATTACTGATGGCCGGCAATTCGTATCAAAATGTGCTGCAAGGCTTCGCCGGCACCGCACAGGTCAATTGGCTCACGTATTCGTCCGGATGGGAGACCGCGCTTCCGCCGAAGTTCCTGCCGCGAACCACAATGATCGGACAAAATGCCCGCAAGATTTTTCTGATGGACGGGGCGCGTTTCGTCACGGATCAGGATGTCTATGACTACGACCCGCGCGTCGGCAACTACCTCGGCGCGGGGAGCTACTCAAGCTCCGGCGCGCAATACCGTGCGTCGCAGGAATACGGCGAAAACCGTCGCGCGCGGCCGCTTAGTCTGAGACACGGCCTGAGCGAAAACGCCCTTGCGGCAAACGCGCTGTTCTTTGACGGGCACGTCGAAACCTTGGCTGAAAAGCGCACGCACTATCTTCCGTTCCACGCGCCCACCGGATCGACAGTCACCAGCGTAACGGGGCTTTGGCCGCCGGCGGATAATGGCGGATTTGGGCTTGGCGACACTGTTCCGGATTGATGCGTCGGCGAGATCGCTAACCGCTTTCGTCCAGATATTGGCGATTGCTGTCCAGCACGTTCTCCAAAAGCGCGATTTCCTCGCGCGATAGCCAGCGAATCTCCTGCACCTCGGCCGGATTCGCGATCAGCTCTTCCGAAAGCAATTCCGCGGTCCACCAATGCAATCGAAGCCTGCCGTCGGGGCGCGTATATTCCCACACTTTCGAGATGGGCCGAACGCTGCCGCCGACTTCCTCGCGAAATTCGCGCATCACAGCGTCGACCTGCGACTCACCCGGGTCGATCGCACCACCCACGAAGCACCACGCGCCGCCGGCGAGTATGCCGGCCGCGCGGCGGATCATTAAATAGCGCTGATCAACAACCACGATGACGACGACGCCTTCGATCATTGCCTGCACGCTCCAGCGGGTTCAAAGTGACCGCGGTAGAATACCCGTCGAGCCTCGCTGGAGTTTCGCGATCGGCGGCGTAACACGAACGCTGCTCTGAAAACGTGTATCCCGAGCCCATTATTCCCGAACGTGCATCTTACGGCAGTCATTCAGGCGCGAGATGACTTTCGGAGGGCATCGACTATCGACCGGTACGTGCCGGCGCGAGACCCGAAGCTCCCCGTTTGTTCGAGATGGATCGACAAAAAGAGTTCGTAGCGGTGCCGTGCTTATGTCCGCGATGCGGCGTTGCGCATCACAACCGCGGCGCCCAAAGCGAGCATACCCGACAAGATGGCCAAACCGACCGGCGAAACCGCCGGAATCGCACCGGCAGGAAACTCGAATTCCGGCGACATCGAGACATTCTCCGCATCATCCACCAGCAGAAATCGATAATGCAACGTGTCATTCGCGCCGACCTGCGGCACGCGCACGCGATACAGCGTGTCATGTCCGATCGCGGCCGGGTGATCGAACGGGATCGGCAGGTCAGGTTGCGACACGCCGTTGACGCGATAGCGCAACGTCGCGCCAATGGCCATCGTGGTCGCATCGCCGGCTCGCACGCCGAACTCGAGCGTGCTGGAATTCACGCGCGTCAGATTATGCGACACCAAATATGGCGGATCGAAATCCGCGACGAACTGCGCGTGGATGCCATACATGAAGTCGCCGGGTACATAGAGCGGATCGCCGTTTGGCTTGAACGTGCTGTTGGCCGCGACGACTTCTCCGGTGAATTCCATCACGCTGCCGTTGGGGCGGTCGGGGCACAACGCCGATGCGTACGCATAGCGCATGTACGTATGCTCGTCATCATCCATCATTAGTTCATCTGTCACCTGAAACGGAATCGACACGATCAACGACTCTCCTTCGCAGCCGGTGCCTGGCATGGTATAGGCGACGGTTCCCGGTCCGGCTGAGAAAGGAAATCGAAACTCGATCGTCGCGCCGCCCGGCGCTCCGGTGAGAGTCCCAAGCAAAATGCAATCGTAGATGTTCCCCATGTAAGCCATGGTGTACCAGTTTCCGGTGGCCCAGCCCTTTTCGCCGTCGCGAATCGGATCTTCCGGTGCTTCTCCGCCGGTCACGATCCACCAACTCCGCGTCCCGTCAGGGTTGAATTCGTCCCCGGGGGTGAGGAACTGGTTGTCACCGCCGCCCAGATTGCGGCAGGATTCGTGGATCGTGTGTTCCGCGAGAAAATCGAGGTATGGCGCCATCAGGTTCGCTTCGGCGAAGTCCTCCTTTAGCGTCACGGTCTCATCGAAACTTGTGTTGTCGATCGGATTCGCGCCGGTCAGCGTGATTGCCTTGCACCCGAAGTGATGGTTCGTATACCAGCAAGCCTTGTTCGCCTCACGCGGACAAGAGTCCGCCGGGTCGTCATCCGTCCCATTGTTGTCATGGTCTCCGCAGGCTGATGACGTGTCCGCGACACAGCGCAGCGTCGGCGGGGTGGTGGTCGCGTCCGAGTTCCCCTTGAACGCCGGCTGACATTTTTTCTCGGATTGAATGTTGATCATCGCGCAAACCGTGAATTTCACATTGTCCCCCGGCTGCGGATTGACGAGCTTCAATTCATACCAGAAGTGCACCGAGCGGGTGTCGCCGGGAGTCTTGCGATAGCCGGCCCGCCACTTCACGCGCCTGCCGTTTGAGCCGGGAATGTCGCCCTCGCCTTCTTTGATGACGTCGCCCAGCGCCGTGCCGCACACGACGCAAAGCAACGCACCCAGACAAACCATAAAGCGGAGCCGTGCAGGCCGAATGGAAAGAAGCATCGGATTCTCCAGAGTTAAGACCGGCGGCATAGAGGAGGGGTGCCGCGCACAGACGCACCGGAGCGCCCTGACGGCGCATCCGACGAACCAGCGTGACAAAACCTGATCGCGTATCGAATAACGTTGTCGCGCGGGAACGCGACAACGAGCAACTTGGCGTCATCCACCCAAGCGCGCGTGATGACAACCGAGAACTGGCCGAACCCAAGTTTATGTCGTAACGCACTTGCCCGCACAAAGTCAAGGAAAATCTGCGGCCGCAACAAGCGCGGGTCGGCGTCAGGTTTGTGGGTAGCATCGGCTTCCAGCCGGTGCGAACAGAATTTTTCTCGAGCGCGATCAATGTTTTCGCACCGCCCAGACGGCGATGCTCCCGGTACCCACAAACTTGACGCCGACCCACAGGCGCATACAGTTGCCCGGCCGCGCTCGCCCGGAGTCGCCGCGCCACTCTACAATGTAGCGTGGTGCAACTGCGATTGACTCGGGAGAATCGGAATGCAATCAGCCGTGGTGTCGCGCTCCGCGCGGCTTCGAGCGCTGCTGAACGATCACTGCGTGGTCATGCCCGGAGCGTTCAATGCGCTGACCGCCCGGGCGATCGAACGCGCCGGTTTTGAAGCGATTTATCTCTCCGGCGCCACGCTCGCCAACGCCACGCTCGGCGTGCCCGACACGGGAATCACCACGCTCAGCGAGGCCGTGCATCATGCGACACGCTGCGCCGCGGTCACGACGATTCCGTTGATCAGCGACGCGGATACCGGCTTCGGCGGGCCGGACAACATGGTCCGCACGGTGCAGGATTTCGAGCGGGCGGGGCTCAGTGGCTTGCACATCGAAGACCAGGAATTTCCGAAGCGCTGCGGCCATTTGTCGGGCAAATCGCTCGTCCCGCGGAGCGAATTCGAGGAAAAAGTCTCCATCGCGGCCGGGGCGCGGCGCGATCGTGACTTTCTGATCATCGCGCGGACGGACGCGCGGGGCGTGACCGGTTATGACGACGCGGTGTCCCGGGCGCAGGCGTACATCCGGGCGGGCGCTGATGCGATCTTTCCGGAAGCGCTCCAGGACAAGGAGGAGTTTGCGCGCTTCGCGCGCGACATGACGCCGGCCGGCACCAGCCGCCCGCCGATCCTGCTGGCAAATATGACGGAGTTTGGCAAGACGCCCTGCCTGACGGCGGATGAATTCGCGGCGATGGGCTATCGCATCGTCATTTTCCCGGTGACGCTGATGCGCTGTGCGATGAAAGCCGTGGAGCAAGCGCTGCACGAACTCCGGTCGCGCGGCACGCAGAAGAACATCCTCGATCGCATGCAAACGCGGCAGGAGCTATACGACCTGCTCGGCTATGAAATGGAAACGCCCAAGAGTGTCTGATCGAACAGAGGCACGCCTTGGGTAGCACCGGCATCCTGCCGGCCGTTTTCGTCCGAACAGAGCCGCGACCGTGAGGGAGCGGTTGCCGCGTAGCGTAAGTGATGAATGCTGAGTAGTTGCCAGCAAGTAGCGCGTGCGGCAAATGCCGCACGCCGCATTTTTGAAATCAGCATTCCGCGTCTCGCGTTCTGAATTCTGCATTTGGAGCACCCCCATGCCCCGTTGCCCGTCGTGCAAGCTCCAGGCCGATCCGATCAGCTACGAAGGCGTGCGCATCTATCACTGCGGCGGTTGCGGCGGGCATTGGATGTCGCCCGAGCGGCTTGATGTGATTCTTGAGCGCCGCGAAATCGTCATGCCCGAGCCGGTGCGCGACGCCATGTGGAACCTCGCCGAACGGCACAACAGTGTCGGACAACTTTGGTGCTTTTCCTGTGGCACGGAGATGACCAAAGAGACCTTCCGCTATTGGAACGAGATTCACATCGACCGCTGCGGTAAGTGCGACGGGCTTTGGCTGGATCGCGGCGAATTGGAGTTGTGCCAGATTTTCTGGGAATACGCGCGCGACAACCCCGACCAGTGGCAGAATGAGGATGCCGTGGCGCGCAGGGCGGAACTCGAAGCGCTTCTCAAAGCGCGACGCGACGAAGTTCGGGCCGGAATCGGCACGAAAGACGCGCCCGGCTTGCTTGCATTCTTTGCCGGCGCTCTGTTCAGCCGGCCGTAAGGCGAACTTTCAAGTCGTCGCGCGGTGTACCCCATGTTGCGTGCGAAAGCGTAACGGAAAGCTGGGCAAGATCGAGGACTAAGGGCGTGTTCTGCATCGTAGACGTTGATTCAACGCGGAAAGAGGCGATAGAGCCATTAGGTACCAAGCGCAAGTTCTGGTTCTATCGGGGCGAAAAACAGGTGTTGTACAAGGTCGAGGAGCGCGGCACGGGCGAAGATTGGGCTGAGAAGGTCGCAAGCGAGCTGTGCGACCAGTTCGGATTGCCGCATGTTTCCTATGAGCTCGCCCGGGATCCCAACGAGGGTACGAGGGGAGTCGTGTGCGACCGTTTCGCAGCGCCGCCGTCAGCGCTTGCACACGGGAACCAGTTGCTGCTTGTGCTTGATTCGAACTATCCTGCCGGCCAAAAGTACAAGGTACCGGCGCACACCGTAAATGCGGTGTGCAGCGTGCTTTCGCTCATAGGGCCGCCGCCGGCCAATTGGTGCGGTGATTCGCCCGAAGTCGCCAAGTCGGCCGTCGATTTCTTTTGCGGGTATGTGCTTCTTGACGCCTGGATCGCCAACCAGGATCGGCATCATCAGAACTGGGGTGCAATCTGGGATGGCGAGTTCCTTCAACTCGCCCCGACGTTTGATCATGGCGCGGCGATGGCGCGAAATCTATCTGATACAGAACGGGAGGAGCGGCTGCGATCAAAGAATCGCGACCGCCAAATCGCTCACTTTGCCAGTAGAGCGAGATCCGCATTTTTCGGTGATCCGACGGATCAGAGGACGCTGACTACGTTTGATGTGCGTGGCGGGCTTTTGCGGCAAAGGTTCCCGCAAGCGCGGCGGCATGGCTGGAGAAACTTGCGAGAATTGACATCCCATCGGTTGCGGCAGTTCTTGAGCAAGTTCCGGCGGATAGAATGTCGGACGTAACCCGCGAGTTCACGCTAAAATTGTTGGACGAGAATCGGAGAATCTTGCTTGGTTAGCGACCGGTTGAACAAGGCGCTGTTTATCGCATGGCGAATCGAAGGGCCGGAACAGGGCAGTTGGAGCCCGGTCGGACGTCTCGACTTTGCTGATGGCGTGTATCGCTTCTGCTATACGCGCGGCGCGCAGACGCTCGCAGGATTTCATCCTTTTCCGGGGATGCCGCAACTGGATGTGGTCTACGACTCGGACACGTTGTTCCCGATTTTCGCAAACCGGCTCTTGTCCGAGTCTCGCCCCGAGTACGAAGCTTACCTCACCTGGGCGGGTTTTGACGCCAACGCCCCGCCTGGACCACTGGCCATTTTGGGCGTGACCGAAGGGCGACGACAAACCGATTCACTCGAAGTGTTCCCTTGCCCAGCACCGGATAGCCACGGGTGCTACTTGACGAAGTTTTTTTTGCACGGCATTCGTTGGTTCCCTGTCCCGGCGATTAACCGCATCAGCAACCTCAAGCATGGCGACAGGCTCTTGCTGATGGCCGATTTCATGAATCGTGTGGATCGCTTTGCCGTCGCAGTTCGGACGGCGGACGATAGCGACCGTTACACGCTAGGGTATGTCCCCCGCTACTTCGCTCGGGATTTCCTGACGGTTGGCCTTAATTGCGATCCCGACATGATCGATCTGCGCGTTGAGCAGGTCAACGTCGATGCGCCGCTTCAAATGCGATTACTTTGCCGGTTGAATTCCTGCTGGCCTAAGAACTTTCAGCCTTGTGCCGGAGACGATTTCCAACCGATCGTCTCCGCCTCTGCGCCGCGATCACCTTGGTGGCCATTCAGTCGCTCGGGGGCAAAGTCCCAGGTCGCAAAATAGCTGGAAAGTCAATTTCAACCGCGAACGAACCGGAGCCGATCGCTTAACAGGTCCGCATCTGACGCGGCTTCGTAATCTGGCCCAACTCGGCATGCGAGGCGAAAAAAACGCGCGGCGGATCGATCGCGATTGTCTCGCGGCCGATCCGCCTGGCTTCAATCAACTTCAAACGAGTGACCGCAATCTCATCCGATTACGGGCAACCCTCTGTCAGGCACGCCACAAACGGGTCGATGTCAAAGTTGTTCACGTTGCCATCGCCGTTGATGTCGAGCACACAAACAAAGTCGCAGTTGCCGGATGTATTGCACATGGCGGCCCATGTCGCCTCATCCGTGGTGAGCGCCAGCACGAAGCAGTCGATATCGAAGTTGTTCAGCAGGCCGTCGCAATTCGCGTCGCCAAGCTGCTGGCCTTCGCACGGATCGGTCTGGCCACACACATTCGGATCGGGCCGACCGAAATTCAGCCGCCATGTAATCAGCGTGCCGGTGTCGATGGTTGCGTTGTCCGAGACCGTCAGCGTCCAGGTGCCGAGCGCGTCCTGGCCGTTGAAATCGGACAGCGGTCCGAGGTCGGGCAGCCAGTTGCCGGTCGGATTGTCAACCGGCACGCCGGGCGAGCCGGTGTCATAGACAAACGCGGCCTGATCGTCGAGCGTGAAGAACGCGCCGCTCGTCGGATTGCCGTAATTGTTGTTTCCAAAGCCAACGCCCGTATCGACGCGACCAGGGCGGTTGACAAGATTCTTGGTCGTTCCACCCGGGCTGGTGAGCGTGACGATGATGTCGCCCTGGAACGTGTGCTGAATCAGTAGATCGACGTTCAGATCGCCCACGCTGAACGAATCCGGGACGTTGATCGTGTCGGTGATCGTCGAATTGTCGGCGATGGGCAGGTTCGGCGACGAAGCGTACTGATTCAGGATCAGACAGTTCGTGGTTTCGCCGAGCCAGGTTCCGCCGAGCGTTGTGCAATCGAACGTGTTTGCGTTCTGGCATGAATTATCGCCGAGGCAACAAGCGCCGATCGGCGGTTGCGGGCACTCGTTCGGCGAGCAATCGGTGCCGTTGCCGCGATACGTGCCGCCCTGCGACGCGCACGGACCGGGGCCGAGATCCTGGCACGAGCCGTTCACAAAGCAGCAGCCGCCTGTGCAAACCGTGTTGGCGCAGAGCGTGGCGCCGCCGCTGTACGCGCCGCCCGCGGTCTGACAGGCCGCTTCGGTGATCTCCTGGCAGCCGCCATCCGGCAGGCAACACGCGCCAACGCACGGATTTGCGCCGTCGCAGTTCGTGCCGTCGCCGCGATATGTGCCGCCTTGCTGCGCACAGCCGGCCTGGCCGGTAACCGTGCATGTGCCGTCATTCAAACAGCACGCACCCGAGCAGGTGCGGCCGGCGCAGTTGGTTCCGTCGCCGCCGTAAACACCACCCTGACTCGCGCAAGCCGTCGCTTCGAGCACCTGGCAGCTTCCATCCGGCAGACAGCAGCCGCCGCGCGGTCCCGGACACTGCGCTGCGCAGTCGGAATCAAACCCGCGGAAGTCACCGAACTGCGTCTGACATCCCGCATACGTGGTGAGTTGGCACGTGCCATCGGGCAGGCAGCAACCGCCATTCGGTTGGGGGCAATCGCCTGCGCTCGGGCAGAACACCAGCCGCGTGAAGCCGCTGCCGAGATTCGCGGCCGGAAACGCCGTGGCGATGGTGCCGGTTGAATTCTCGACGCCGACGGTGTAATCGTTCACCGGCGTTTCCGGCACGATGTTCAGGTAGTGATATTCAATGCAGTTCGAGCTTTCGAACAGTTTGGCCTGAAACGTCATCAGGTTGCTACTGTTCGAAGGCGAAAACTGATCCATATTCGTCCATTGCACGATGTAGCGGCGATACGGAGCGGTTCCGAGTTCCTGCACATAAACGACGCCGGTCGTGCGCAGGTGCAGGTCATCCCACAGCACGTAGATCGCGTCGTTCGCGGTGGCGGTCGTCGGGATCTGGTCGTTCGACAAATCGGTGCCGACGGTGCCGAACGTGATATAGCCATTGGTCGATACGAGTCCGTTTGTCTTGGCTTGGCCATAGAACGTGAAGGGGAAAGGCAGCGTAATGGCCGAGGCCGAGTCATCCTGTGTCGCGAATGTCAACGGCGTGCCTGTGGAGCTGATGTCCTCAAAGCCCTGCGGACCCTGCGTCGGCGCCGGGTAATCGCCACCGCCGCATGCCGTGCCAAGACCAAGCCAGTTTCCGCCAGCCGCGTCGCACGCGAATTCCGCGATTAGCAAGCAATTGCCGGTCGGCAGACAGCAAGCGCCGACACCCGGGCAACTCGTTCCGCTGCAATCCGTGCCGTCGCCCTGATACTGCCCGTTTAGATCGCCGCACGCCGTCGCGGTCGCGAGGCGGCAGGTGCCATTCGGCAGGCAACAAGCGCCGGCAACGCCTGTTACATCAAAAGTAGACCAATAGATCTCATACGAGCTCGCCAGTGCCGCACCGAACTGCGTGGTTCCGGCCGAATCGCTGATCGCGAATGACACGTTCACGCTCGTCGAGCTTGAACTGTTCCGCGCGATGGCGTCGGGCAGGTCGAAGCGATTGCCCGAAACCGACCGGTCGACCGCTTCATTGGCCGGCGCGATCGCGGTCGAAAACGTCGAGACAGCCAGGTAGTATGTTCCGGCCGACAAGCCTTGGACGATTTCGCTTTGTGTGCCGGTGGCCGGCGCGGGCGCGTCATCGTTCCAGCGAATCAGGTTGAAATTGGAATCGTAAAGGAAAATCTCTGTGTCGGTCGTGTGGCCCTGAGCGCGCGTGGTCAGCACGAATTCGCCGGCCTGAAACGTGCCGAGACTGTTCGGGGAAATCGTTTCGGTTTCGAGCATCACTAAATAAGGCGATGTCGTGCTGGCTGTACCCGTGATGCGGTAATACAACTGTTCCTCATGGCCGAATCCGTACCACTGATTGAATCGGGGCGGCGACGACGTAGTTGAGGTTGTCTGAACGGTGGTCGTGTCGCTCGGAACGCCAGATTGCGCCGTCCCCATCAGCGCGCCGCTATGGCCGGCGGTTCCGCTGGTGGTGATGACCAGTCGGTGGCGATAGATGGCCGCCGCGGCAGGTTGCGTCTGCACCAGGAAAAAATCCGCGCTGGCCTGTCCCGGCGAAGTGGATGAGCCGGTAGTCGAACCGGACAGCGTGTCGCCGTGAACGCCCCAACCGCCGGTATTGGCGGTCTGGGTCGCAGCGGCTTTGTTTTCGTTCGGCTCCTCTTCGGGAACATCCGTGGCGAAGGTAGCCGAGACGCCGGCCGCGCCGACAAGCACTCCGGCGATCCAACGATACTTCAACATGGCGTAAGCCCTCCTAACGGGTTCGGGACAACTCGAGCGGGCGACAAGTAGCCGTAGGCATTGAGCACATGATTTGGTGGCCGCAGCAACAATGCCCGGGCCGCACTCAACCTACCGCATCAGGCAATTGGACTTGTGCGCCGTTCGATTTGCACACTTGCGATAACCAGCGGCGATGGTATCGCCGCGACTCAAACTTCCAATTAACGCATATCATAACCGACGGCAAATTGAAGCAATGCGCCGATTTGTTTGAATTTCAAAGATATGCTTTTGGACGAGGCGCGGGCATGCAAACGTCGAACTCCGGCACTTCCGATAAGGCGATCATTTTGTTTGACGGCGATTGCCGCTTTTGCAATGCTGCGGTGAGTTTCATCTGCGAGCGCGACGTTCACGCATGCTTTGCGTTTGCCCCGCTGGACTCGAATGCCAGCCGCCGATTGCAGCAACAGTACGACTTCGAGGCGCGCTTGGGGCGATGGAGCACGATCGTGCTCATCGATGCACAGCGGGTATTTACGCGCTCCTCGGCCGCGCTGCGAATTACTCGATGCCTGCGCCCGCCGTGGAATTTGCTGTATGCGCTAATTGTGGTGCCGCGGCCGGTGCGTGATGGCGCGTATCACATCATCGCCGCGCTGCGCTATCGCATCGCCGGACGCGCAACAGGTTGTTCTTCCATGCCGGAAGCCTGCACGCAGCGTATGCTGTCTTGAGCCGGATTTTCGCCGAATCACGGCTTCCAGAGATACATGAATTCCGGCCCGCCGCCCGCAAGCCAACTCGGAACATCGAACATGAACTGATTGACGACTGTGCCCGGCGGCGCGGGTTGGTGCGCGTAGATGTTCGGCCGATACGAGAGCGAGCGGCCGTATTGCACAACCACTACTTTTCGGCGCTCAATGCGCGCCGCGCGCTTGGCGGCCAGAATCGCGTCGCCCAGCGTCCCGACGCCATCGATCAATCCGAGTTGCCGCGCGTCATCGGCCAGGAATACGCGGCCGTCGCAAAGCTTGCGGAGATCGTCCGGTGGGATGCTCTTTCTCGCCCGTGCGACAACATTTAGAAACCGCTCATACATCTGATCGATCATGCTCTGAAAAACTTTGCGATCTTCATCGCGCATTTCCCGAAACGGCGAGCCGGCGTCTTTCATCGCGCCGGATTTGATCACGTTCGGGCGAACGCCGATGTAATCCAGCCCTTTCGAAACATCGAGCGTCAGCATGATCACGCCGACACTTCCCGTGACAGTTGTCGGTTGGGCATAAATCTCGTCAGCCCCGCACGCCACGTAGTACCCGCCCGAAGCCGCCACATCCATCATGCAGGCGATCACCGGCTTGGCCGTTCGCTGGCGAAACGACAGCAACTCCTGATACATCATGTCGCTGGCTGTTACGCCGCCGCCCGGCGAGTTGATCCGCAACACAACCGCCTTCACGCGATCGTCTGCGGCCGCGGCGTCGAGACGCTCCTTGAATTCGACGACCGGATTCGGCTCGCTGAGACCGAGCAACGTGGTCGAGCGGCGATTGCTGATGACGCCTTCCAACTCAATGATCGCGATGCGCTTGGCCGCCCAAATGCTCTCGCGCTGGACGACGAATTCCTCCAGCGTCGGCGACGCCGCGACGGGCGTGATGAGAAACGACGTGGGCACGCAGCCGGCGGCGAACAGCGCCGCCACACCCATTACGAGTCGAAAACTTCGCGCGAAAGCGGGCATCAGCGACGCGCTCGATCGAGAAGCAAGTCCGCCATTCACCGCATATACTCCTTGTCAAGGTTGATCCCGGCATGCCTGCCGGCGAAATGCACCAGCGTGCAGCAGGCAATCGTAACAGAGAGACGGCCGCGCCAGATACGATCATGATTCGAGTGAGCAACGACGAATTCGACCGGGCCGTCGAAACCGCACTCGCAAGCGTGCCGGACGAGTTTCGCCCGCACCTCGAAAACGTCATCATCGAGGTGCAGGACGCGCCCGATGCGGCGTTTCAGGCGGAAAACGAAGTGCCTGATGACGTGCTCGGGTTCTACGTCGGTTCGCCGCTGAGCGAGCGCGGCGACGACTTGCCGACCATGCCCGATCGGATTCTCATCTTCCGCCGCAACCTGTGCGACATGTGCGCATCGCGCCGCGAGCTGATCGACGAGATTCGTATCACCGTATTGCACGAGATCGGCCATCACTTCGGGCTAAATGAGGACCGGCTCGACGAATTGGGATTCGCCTGATTGAGTACAATTTGATGCGTTGAGCAAAACGCCGCACCCGAGCGTGGGAGCACAAACGTGAAGAAAGTCGCATTGGTTATGATCGCAGTCGGGGCTTCGCTGGCCGTCGCGCAGGAGATCGACATCGGCGCGATCAAGCAGCGCGTATGGGAGAAAAACCAGGAGCAGGCCCGCGACGACTCCGGCGTGATCGCCGGCCGCGCGGCACAGTTCCTGATCGCCTCGCAGGGCAAGGACGGCGGTTGGAAAAGCGACAAGGGACCGGGCATCACCGCGCTTGTGCTCCTCGGCCTGGTCCGCGATCCGACGATCGGGCCGAAACATCCGGCCGTTCAGCGCGGCCTGGAATTCATGAGGCGGTACCACCGCGAGGACGGCGGCATCTACGGCGGCGAGGGGCTGCTGAAGAGCTATGAGACAAGCGTTGCGCTAAGTCTGTATGCGGCGCTGAAAGACCCCGCGCTGGCGCCGCTGATCGAACGGGCGCAAAAATTCCTGAAAGACAATCAGTGGGATGAAGGCGAAAGCAAATCCCTCGACGACGTGTTCTACGGAGGCGCTGGCTACGGCAGTGGCAAGCGGCCGGACCTTTCCAACGTCAACATCATGCTCGACGCGCTGCGCGACAGCGGTCTCTCGAAGGACGATCCGACATATCAGAAAGCCATCGCGTTTATTTCTCGCTGCCAGATGCGGGGCGAATCGAACGATCAACCTTTCGCGAAGGAAGCGACCGATGGCGGGTTTATCTACTCCCCGGCGAACGGTGGCGAAAGCAAAGCCGGCGAAATCGAGGTCGGCGGCAAGAAGCAGTTGCGCACGTACGGCTCGATGACCTATGCCGGCTACAAAAGCCTGCTCTACTGCGGCGTTTCGCCCGGCGACCCGCGTGTAAAGGCCGCTCGCGACTGGATCGGCCGACATTGGACGCTCGATTTCAACCCGAACATGCCGGAAAAACAGTCGCGCGAAGGGTTGTATTACTACTATCACGTTCTGGCCCGCGCGCTGGCCGCCAGCGGCGACGAGATCGTCGTCGATCCACAGGGCAATGAACATCTGTGGCGGGCTGAGCTGATCAAGCGGCTTCAGCAACTGCAAAAACGCGACGGCAGCTTCGTCAACGAGGAGGATCGCTGGATGGAAGGCGAGCCGGAGCTGACGACGGCTTATGCGCTGTTGACAGTCCAGACGACTTACCCGCGAAACCAGTAGCGCCGCACGACGCGCGAATCACCAATATCATCCGCATCCGCCGGACGCGACGCAATCCACGAACGGGTCGATATCAAAATTGTTGATCTGCCCGTCGGCGTTCACATCCGCGCGATCGCGATCGCAGCCGGGATACGCATCGTCGTACGCGGCGGCGTCTGACAGCGCCAGCACAAACGCATCGATGTCAAAGTTATTCACCGCGCAGTCGCAATTCAAATCCGCCGCGACGAACTGATCGCACGGCGGTTGTCGCTCGTGCGCGCCAACATCGACGATAGGCGCTTCGCCCGCGCCGTTGTCGGTAACCGCCGGGTCATCCCGAAACCGCGCCAACCCAGCCACGTCAAGCAGCGCGTCGGCCGAAACGAAACAATTGTCGCCGCGGTCGATCGCCGGTGAGCCGTTCGCAAGCCGCAGATCATCATCCGGCGTTCCGGCCGTTCCGTCCGCTCCGAGGGTATTCACAAACAACGGATCTGCCGCGAAGTTATTCTCGCCGGGCCACGAGCCGTTCCACGTTTGCACCAGCGAGCGGTCGAAACGTAGCCCGACCTGCTGCGCATTTCCGCGGAACACGGCTAACCGGTCGCCGTCGCCGCTGCGATTGCCCCAGATGATGCAGTTGCGAATGAGATGCGGCCCGCTGCCGCTGAACATCAACAGCGAGTGAAAACTCCCGGCGGGTCCAGGCGTGGTTGAGCCGTTCGAAAAGAACGTGCAATTCA
The DNA here is from genome assembly GCA_016795025.1 of Phycisphaerales bacterium. Lineage (GTDB taxonomy): Bacteria > Planctomycetota > Phycisphaerae > UBA1845 > Fen-1342 > JAEUIR01. The sequence goes on along the minus strand of JAEUIR010000015.1, from coordinate 17,415 downwards.
CAAACTCGCTGCGGCCTCCGTTGATTTGGATCGTCGAAAATCCCTCGCGATCATTCCCGGCGAACAGCGAGTTTGTGACCGTCACGTCGCCATCGAATGCGAAGATGGCCGCGCCGCCGTCGAAGCGGCCTTCGTTGCCGATGAACACGCAGCGATCAAACCGACCGACGCCGTCGCAATGCACCGCGCCCGCGCCGCATGATTTGTTGTCGATGAAATCGCAGCGTCGCACATCGGCTTCGCCGCTGGCGATATGGATCGCCACGCCCGATGGGCACGAAAACTCGCGTTCGACGATGGAGAAGTAGCAATCTTCAATTGTGATTTGCGACGAATCCGGCGGATCGGTCCACCAGCCGCTGAAAATGCCGACGCCGGCGGTCCCACCTGTAATCTCCGAAAACCCGACGAAACGGCAAGCTCGAATTGTCGCCCGGCTGCCGCCTGTGTGCAGTAGATTGCAACCCAGGCTCGCAACGCTCCCCGTGAACGTGCAGCGTTCGATCAGCGGCGTTGCGCTGCCCATGATGCACATGCCCCCACCCGCGAACGCGTCGCCGTCGGCAATGACGCAATCCAGCACGCGCGGCGCGCCACCGTTGATAACGATGCATCCGCCGCGGCCGGCCTCTTGCGAATCGACGGAGTCGGCGTTTCCGCGGCGTATGGTCACGCCGTCTAATATGGTGTTCTCATCTGCGCCGCGCATCGCGACCACATGGCTCGAAAAACGCTGACCGTTGCCGTTCAAATCGCCTGTGAGTATCGCGGGATTCGCGGCCGGATCGCGCGCGTCGCGCTGCAGCTCTCCACCTGCAAAGCCGCCAAAGGCGCTCACTCCGGACGGAATTTCAAACGATGCAAACCGGTCCCCGTTCGTGCCGGCCGGTGCGTAGACGCCGTCGGCGATCCAGATTTCGTCGCCAGATTGCGCCGCTGCCAGCGCCCGCTGCAAGCCCAGCCGGCCGCGAAAGGCGTCCGTCCACGATTGGCCGGTGTCGGAACCGGTTGTGAGCGAAGCGTCGACGTGAATCACGTCTGCGGAAACCAGCGAAACAGTCGTTCGTAAAATGACGCAAACCGCAAACCACGAAGCGCGCGGAATCAGCATGATGGCTCCCAGTTGACTGCTTAGCCCGCCACCGGCGCTCACCGCCCGATCTCAACAACCGATGGGCGGGTGGATTTCTTCCCGACCAGCAGACTAAGCGACATCGCTGGAGACGATTCACGCCAAAAAGTGCGCGGGGTTCAAAGTTTGCGGCGAGCGATCACAAGCCCGGCAATTGCAAATCCCAGTGCGCTCGCGGGCTCTGGTACCGGGATGTAATTAATCGTGAGTCGAGGTCGAATGGATGAGTCCGGATTTTCGTGCGTTGCAAAACGCTTGGCGGATCGAGTCGTTTCCGGGCCGATCAGAATCCACCCCGCGTTTAGCTGTGTATGGTTAACCCAGTTCTGAACATCGTTCACCAGACCGTTGCCGGACCAGGTGTAATAGCCGAAACCGCTGACTGTTGTCTGCGCGCTGAATGCGGGGGTGAAATCGCCGCCCGCGTTGGTCCATCGCTCCGTATCGAAGAACGAGTGCAGCCACGTCGCATCGCCGGGCATCGCGCCCGCGCCGCCGCCACCCGGCTCGCCCGAATCGGATTCGCCCTCCCCCCAGTCGCGCGTCAGGCGATGCAGCCGCATGTTCGCCGCGCCGGCGCTGGTGCGAGACATGTGCAGCCGAAGCGAGACGCTTTGAATTGTCGAACCGGCCGGAATGGCGCTCAGGTCAAACGCCATGACTGCGCGCCGCGGCGCCTGCGACGCATTTCGCCCGGCAAACATGTAGATCCCGGCGCCGCTGCTGAGCAGCCCTTCGGAATCGAAGTAAAGTGTATTGTCCTTTGCCGTAGTTGTGATGAGTGTTTCGGCCAGACAGGCGGTTGACGCCCAAACCAGCAACGCCGTGCCGCACGCGGTGCGCAGAGTCAAACTCATGATGTCGCTCCCTTCCCAGAACGTCCACGCACCAGACTCGACTCGACGCCGTCGCTTCAAACGGCGCGCCGGACAAACCCGACCGGCAAGCTCGAACCCAATTCGCGAACGCACAAAAACCGAATTCATTGAATCAAAATCGAAACAGTTTTGCAACCGTGCAACAGCGGCACCGCGCACGAATCGGCCAAAATTCGTGGCCACACCGGGCATGGCTCGGGCCAGACGATTTTCATTGACCGCTACGTGTGCCGCGATTAGGATTTACAGCACTGGGGCGGTTTTTAAGCGTTCCGGCCTGGGCGTTGGCATCGCTTTGGCAATTTGGACGCGCGGAGGCTTGGAATTGGCCCGTCGGCCGAGACTCAAGCCGAGCGATGAATCGTCCCGATAAGGCGTGCGCCGAAACCAGACGAATGGAGTATTGATTGTCCACGAAGAACGAAAACGCGATTCAGCTCGAAGGCTCTGTCATTAAAGCACTTCCGAACGCAATGTTTCTCATTGAGACCGAAATGGGCTCGGTGAAACAGGAAGTTCTGGCCGTTGTTTCAGGCAAAATGCGAAAGAACTTCATCCGCATCCTGCCCGGCGATCGGGTAACAGTTGAAGTTTCGCCCTACGATTTGAAGCGTGGCCGGATCGTGTATCGCCAGAAGTAACTTCTCGTTCGCCCGTTTCATTTTGATTCTCTTGTTCTCAGTCCGAAAACCGGCGAATTCTCGCTAAGATCGGTACCCGCTCCAGATCGCGCAGTTTCGCCATTTCGCTTCTATTGCCATACTTGAAGCGATATTATTGACCAATCCGCTTCTTATTTCGCCGCGTGTAAAAAACTGAGTCAAGCGCGAAGATTTTTCTTGACCCCGCTGCCGTGCGCGTGCTATTATGCCGCTCGGTTGGAGGGAATTCGATCGGCGGCGGTTGGAGGATCACGCCGGTCGGACGGAAAGAAGCGTGAGCTTTTCCGGCGGACGGAGGAGGAGGAAAGTCCGTCGCCGGGTGCCGGTTGATGCGAGTGCGGATCGTGGAGGAGACGCACAACGCAGACTCCGGTGATCGCAGGGTAAGTAACGCCGATTTTCGGATCGGCGTCTAACCTGCCGCAGTGCTCACGCATGGGCCGTAACTGTTTTTTGACAATTGAACCGAGATCGTGCGGAAGCTTCCAACCGCCTTTCTCGTAACGCGATTGTGTGCTCCCTTCTAGTGAGTTTGGCCTTCCCCGAGCTGCTTCCTCGGGGAAGGCCGAATTTTTTTTGTGTCCTGCGTAACGTGCACGCCGCCGCAAGCTGCCTGTGTCGCATTTTGTTCGTAATCAATGCATTGATGGTTCGAAGTGCCGCATCCGCCGTCACGAACGTGCGGCCGCTGGAGGCGTGGGCGGGGCCGCTCTGAAACGATCGCTTATGCGTGAATCCCACCCGCCCTTAACGTCCGACCTGCCCAGGCCACGCTCTTTTCGAACCTGTCTCGGCCGACGGTTGCAGCACGCCAGGAGATGAGCATCGCCATGACAACGATCTTGCCCGAGCCGGTCGCCATCATGCAGCGGAAGCGCGTCAACGGCAGCAGGTCGGGATTGGGCCGGCCGGTCCAACGCTCGTGCGTGATTCCAATCTCGCGCGCACTCCGGCGGGATTCCGATCCCGCGCGAGCGGGGTGCGAGAAAGGATTCACGCACCACCAGCTTCGCCAGGTCCGTGCGTCTTGAACCGCGGCCGCTTGCCGCTGCGCAGGATTTCGGCCAGGTAGATGACCGTCTCGACCACGTCGCCGCCAATCGCTGGTACATGAATCCCTTCTCGTACCTCGCCGCCACTCCGGCGACGCCCAGAAGCGCAGCAGCTCGCGCGTAATCGGCGTGACGCCCTCGTACTGGCTCTCGCGCCAGCGGGCCACGTCCTCACGGAGCTGGTTGACGGTGATGAGGTCGTCCTGGCCCTCGGCGCGTTCCAGCAAGTTACTGGCCGGCATGATTACGTACCGGGCCGCGGGAGCAGACCCTCGCGCTCTAGAACTCGCCTAATCTCTTCAAATTTGTTTTCCAGATTCCCCGCAGGGTAACGAATCTGACAGAGGCCAGCGATATTGGAGAACTCCTGACAGCCGTCTTCCAAGAGAACTATGGCGCGCTCAAAGCCGTAACGTCCCTGGAAAAGACCGACTTCGTGGATGACATTCTCGCGAGCATGCCTTGTACCATCGGCGTGCTGATTGTCTGCCGTCATCAAGAGGAACGCGAACTCGCACCGTTCGAGCATTTGAATCAGACGCTCTTTCGTCGATAAACCGGCCGTTGCCTCGCGATTGAACTCCTCATAATCGAGATGAAGTCGCTCTGTGACGAAGTCCTTTAGATCCCTCCAAGTTTGTGACCGGCCGTGTCCGATGAATATTCGAGCCTTAGTGCGCGCCACAGTTGGACCTCTTTCGATAAACGGTTCCTTCGATCGAGACGGTCCTTGCTTGAGGCTGTCATCCCGTGTTGCTTGCGACGGTGCTGCGTTCGATGCGAAGGCGTCTTCGCCGAGCGCGTCAGCAGTGAGGTGCTGGACGGCCTGTTGACCGTCGAACTGAAGCCCCGAACGCGTGAGTGCCTTGTGGATTCTGTCCCACATCGATTGGCGGTCATCAGTATCGGGCGGCATTCGAGCAAGGAACCCGCCGAGAAGCTCACCCAGCGCTTCCAATGGACGGCGGTTTTCGTCCATGTTGGCCGTGCGCATCCACGCGCGGCACTTTTCGACGCAGTTGCCGCCAGGGGGGTCGCCTGGAAAAGCGCATTCCATGAAGAGCGAGTTAATCTTCGTGTGCGAGTAGATGCCGCCAACCGCCTCGCCCAGAACGCCGATTACGGCATTTGGAATCTGTTCTTTCGGGGGCCACGGATAGCGGTTTGTCATTGACAGAGCACTCCTGCTCGACTGCAAACGCGGCAATTCTGCTGGATGGACGGCGGCCGTCAAGTGAGTTTGAGACGGGCAATCAAAACTGGCCACTCTCGAAGTTCGTTCCATCACGGTCGCCGCTCTGATCGGTCAAGAACGACCGGCAAGATGCCGGTGCTACCCCGGAAAACCGGCAAGATGCCGATGTTACCCCGGAAGCAACCGCCGATATGCCCCTTCAATCTCGTTCACCATCCGCCGCCAATCAAAACGCTCCAGGCATAGCTTTCGCCCGGCCGATCCGAACGCCTCGCGGTTCTCACGGCTCCCGGCCAGTACAAGCAGCGCCTCAGCGAATGCGCGCCGATCATTCAGCGGCACCGCGAAGCCTGTCTTGCCGCTTAGCACCACTTCGGGCGTGCCATCGATCGCGAACGCGACGGCCGGGACTTCCATCAGCAGCGCTTGCACGACGGCACGCGGCAGCCCCTCCCATTGCGAGGCGTGTGCCAGAATGTCGAAGCCCGCCATCAATCGTGGAATCTCACCCGGCGGCACAAGCCCCACAAAATGCACGCGATCAAGCAGCCCCAGGCCGCGCAATTGCGCTTCATATTCGCCGCGCTGCGCGCCGTCGCCAACCCAGACAAACCGCAATCGCGGCTCGCGTCCCGCCGCGTCGGCCATGATCGGAATTAGTTGTTCGTAGCCCTTGTTCCGAAACAAGCGGGCCACCGAGCCGACGACGACGGCATCTTCGGGAAAGCCCCACGCGCCGCGCACAGCCGCGCGGTCATAGAGCCGGCGCTCGAAGCGCTCGACCTCCATGCCGGAATAGATCGTACACATTTTTTCGCGCGGGCATACACCCGCCGCGACGGTCTGCTCGATCATGGCGTCGGCTACAGTGATCACGCACTGCGTGCGTCGTGCCGCCAGGCGTTCGAGTGTGGAATAGACCCGGCGCGTGCCGGCCGATTGCGTGCGGTTGAAGCTCATCCCGTGAATCGTGTGCACAACAACCGGCACGCGCGCCGCGGCCGCCGCGAAGCGAGCGAGGATGCCGGCTTTACTGCTGTGCGTGTGAACGATCTCAGGCGTGAGTCGGCGAAATTCTCGCTTCAACGCAAAAAATGCGGCGGCGTCGCGCATCGGATCGACCGCCCGCACGAGCGATTGCAATTCGACGAATCGATATCCGCCGCGCCGCGCACGCTCGACGAGGCTGCCCTCCGGCCCGTCGGTCGGACCGCTGATCAGCGTGACGTCGTGCCCGGCCGCTTGCAATCCCTCACAGGTCAAAAGCGTGTTTTCCTGCGCGCCGCCGATGATGAGTCGCGTAATGACGTGGCAGATTCGCATTGCCGGATATGGTAACGTCGGTGGGGCGCGTGACCGCGTTGCCCGATCGCGTCGTCGCGAATATGCTGCGCGGATGATACAAACAGCCAAAAACCAGCCGGTTTCGGCCGGAAACGCGTCGAGTTGCTGTGGCGGCGGTCAATGCGGCGCGGCGCACCCTCCCGTGCCGCCACTGAATCTGCCTGCGGTGTGGAAAGCGCTGGCCGACGAGCTGATGCCCGAGATTCGCGGCATCCTCGAAACCGGCGGCTACATCATGGGGCCGAAAGTCGCGGCGTTCGAAGACGCGTTGCAACGCTACACCGGCGCGAAGCACGCGCTGGGCGTGTCGTCGGGGACAGATGCACTGCTGCTCGCCATGATGGCGTTGCGCCTTGGTCCGGGTGACGAAGTCATCGTGCCGACGTTCACATTCTTCGGCACCGCCGGCACCGTTTCGCGCGTCGGCGCAAAACCCGTGTTCTGCGATATCGATCCGGTGACTTACAACATCGACGTTCGCCACATGGAATCGCTCATCACGCCGCGAACCAAAGCGATTGTGCCGGTGCATCTATACGGCCAGCTTGCGGACATGCGGCCGTTGATGGAAATCGCGCGCAAGCGCGGGATTCCGGTAATCGAAGACGCGTGCCAGGCGATCGGGGCGCGCGAGGCCGGGACCGACGGCAAGATGGCCGGCCAATTCGGCGAGTTCGGTTCGCTGAGTTTCTATCCAACCAAGAATCTGGGCGCGATGGGAGACGCTGGTGCGTTGCTGGTGAATGACACGCCACTGTTTGAGACGTCGAAGCTGCTTCGCACGCACGGTGAAAATCCCCGCTATTACCATCGTCTGATCGGCGGCAACTTCCGGCTGGATGCGCTGCAAGCGGCCATTTTGACAATCAAGCTACGCCATCTCGACGCGTGGACGCAGCGGCGCCGCGAGATCGCCGCGAGCTATCGAATCCGCTTCGAGGCGGCCGGCCTTGCGCCCAAGCACGTCGGCCTGCCTGCGGAGAAGCACGGCATGCACACGTATCATCAATTTGTAGTGCGCGTCGCGCGGCGGGACGATCTTTGCAAGCACCTCACCGCGCGCGGCGTCGGATGGGGAATCTATTACCCCTTGCCGCTGCACTTGCAGGATTGTTACACAGAGCTTGGATACAAAGCCGGCGCGATGCCACATGCCGAGCGGGCCGCGGACGAGGTGCTGGCGCTGCCGATGTACCCGGAATTAACCGATGCGCAGCTCGACTCGGTCGTCGCGGCGTTCGCGGGGTTTTACTCGGGATAGCCGCACCGAGCCGCGCTGGATGGTGGAGTCGCGAGCGTAGCATGGACACCGGATCGCCCCGCGCGGATCAATCCGAAAAGGCCGCGGAATCGCCAGGCAAGCCGCGCCGCAAGGACTCGCGCATGTGGTTCCGGTTCAAATGGATCGTCCGCGCGCTATTCGTCGCGTTCATCATTTGGGGTCTTATGACCGGGTTGGATAGCTTCTTCTATCACCCGACGCGGCGTGTGTGGGCCACGCCCGACGAGCTGCAACTGGCCTGCGAAGAAGTGCAATTCAAAACGCGCGACGGCGTCACGCTGCACGGCTGGTGGGCCCCGGCCGTCGGTAGGCCGCGCGGAACGATCATTCACTATCACGGCAATGCGGAGAACCTGACCAATCACATCGCGTTCTCCGTCTGGATGCCCGGCGCCGGCTATAACCTGTTGATCTTCGATTACCGCGGCTACGGAAAGTCGCAAGGCTCGCCGACTCGCGCCGGGACGATTTCTGACGGGCACGCTGCGCTGGATTTCGTGCTTCAACGCCCCGAAGTCGATCGCTCGCGCGTGTTTCTTTATGGCCATTCGTTAGGCGGAGCGATTGCGACGGTTGTGGCGGCTGAGCGGCCGGAACCCGCGGCGCTGATTCTGGATTCGACATTCAGCAGCTATCGCCGCATTGCCGCGCGTCACGCGCAGCAGCTTTTCGGCGCGCAGTGGATCGCCGCGAATCTCTCACACCTCCTCGTCTCGCGCGGGTTCGACCCCATCGACTACATCGCGCGCGTCGCGCCGCGGCCGGTGATGGTGATTACATCCGGCAGCGACCGCATCTGCTTTCCGGAGCTGGGGCGCGAGCTGTTCGACGGGGCAAAAGAGCCAAAGGTCTATTGGGAAGCGCCCAGCGTGAATCATGGCGAGGCCGTGATCGATCTTCCGGACGAAACCATGCGGCGCATCAACAGTTTCCTCGATCTGGTCGGCGGTGCATCGCGATGAACGGGCGCGATCGGACAATCGGCCGCGACCCGATGGCCGCGATTCCGATCCATCGGCCGGACGATCATTTTGTTCCGCTTCGCTCAAAGGATCTGGCCGAGTATCTGTCGCGCGACGCCGCGGCGTTCGGCGACGTCGCGGCAGCGCTGCCGGCGCTATGCGACGCCATCACGGATGTCATTCAGCAGGAAGCCGTCGCGTTCGACCGCGAGCTGGTGCATCGCTATGTGCCGTTCAACCCGGACGCCGAAACGATCATCGACCCGGCCGATACGCAACGACGGACGGAAGCTTCGTGCTGCGAGTTCATTTCTCGCATCGAATACTTGCTTGAGAAAACGAATTTTGTCCAATTGAGCGGGGCGCAAATCGAGGAGGCCTGTCGCGCGCCGCGCTCTGAAAAGCTGCGCGTGCGGCTGCACCCCGATCGCGTAAGGCACATTTCCGTCTGGGTGCGAGGGCGCGGCGACGTGCCCCGAAAGCGGCGCAACTGGCGGGGCGCGGAAGAGACCGACGGACAACGTGTGCCGGTTCATCGCCGGTTGGCGCTGGTGTTTCGCTTTCCGAACGATCCGTACGTTTATCTCAAGGTATTCAAGGAGATTCCGACGGACGAGGTGGACGCGCTGCTGCCGCACGCCGAAGTGCGCATGACCATTTGGGATCGCCTGATGGTGGCCGGCGGCGGCGTGGGCGTCGTCGGGTCGACGTTCAGCAAAATCATGGCGGCGATCAAAGCAGTGGCGTACTGGAGCAATCTGGCGTGGGTGGTGCTGGTGGGCAGCGCTGTGATCGCCTGGCGGGCATTTCGCGGTTTTCGCAACGCCAAGACGCGGCGCAACTGGATGCTGACGCGGCGACTCTACTACCAAAACCTCGACAACAACGTAGGCGTCATTCATAAGCTTTTGGCGATGGTGGCGCAGGAAGAAGTCAAAGAGGCGCTGCTCGCGTATGCGTTTTGCGCGTCCGGTCGGCTCAAAATGCGCAGCGCGGAGGAACTGCGCGGTGATGTCGAGAATTATCTGCGAGCGCATTTCAAAGTCGAAGTCGATTTCGACGTGCTCGACGCGATCGAAACATTGCGGCGTCTGCGATTGTGGGGCGACGCCAACGGGCTGCGGCCGCTGGAGCCGCGCGCGGCTCTCGCGGAATTGCAGGCCCACTGGATCGAGAAACGCACGATTGGGCATCACGACGAAGCGGCCGCGCGGCGCGGCGGCGGCTCAGCGCCGCGCGATGCTCAGCAACGATAGTCCGAGCGTCGAGGCGTTGGGATGCCGATCGGCCGCGCGCTGGTAGTTCTGGGCGATCTGCGGATGGATCGGCGGATTGATGGTCGAATTCACGTTCGCAGGCTTTACGGCAAGTTGAGCCGCGCTGTCTGACTGAGAACCGCCGCGCGAAGCGTAGCCGGCGAAGAACGCGAAAGCGATCACTGCGGCATAGCGCGCGATCGCCACAAACGCACGCCCGGCGCGAGGGAAGCCCTCGGGCATTGGCACGCTCACCGCGGCCAGCGCCACGGAATCATCGTCAGGACGCAACGCCTGCACAGCCTGCACCACGCGACGCATATCGTCCAGATCAGCGCCGCACGACGCACATTCGCGCGCGTGGCTTTCAAGCTCGCCTCGCTCCGCTGGCGGCAGCTCATCGCCAACCAAGTCCGCTGATTGATTCCGCCATTGCTCGCAGTTCATGGTTTACCTCACAACCGGCCGCGCTCGACCAGCGTCCTCATGTTTGCTGCTCAGCACGCGGGCGACCGCCTCGAGCGCTCGCAGGTAATGCGTCTTCACGGTCGGCACGGCCAGGCCCATCTCCGCCGCGATCTCAGCGAACGTGCGGCCGTCGAATGCTTTCGCGAGCAGCACCAGTCGTTGCTGCTCGCTCAGTGCCGCCAAAGCGCCGCGCACGCGTTGTGCCTCTTCGTTTTGCACCAACTCTTCATCCGGCGCGATCGCGGGAGAGATCGGTTCCCGACGTGAATCCGCTAAACGCGCCGAACGTCGAGAGCGCCATCGATCGATGGCGATGTTCGACGTGACGCGCCGCAGCCAGCCGGTAGCCGCGGATTCGTTTTCAAAACTCGGGCGTCTCAGCAACGATCGCAGGAACACTTCCTGACAAATGTCGGCCGCATCGGCGTGCCGCCCGCAAAGCCCGAGCGCCCAGCGGTAAACGCGCTCGCGGTGATCGCGGAATAGTCGTTCCAGATCAAACATCGCGGCGCGTCCTGTCGCGCGTGCTGCGCTATTTTTTCACCCGGCTGGTCACCATGACTTCCTGATCGCGGTCCATCAACGCCTTGCCGGGAAACTGCCATTTGATCGCGCCGTCTTCGGTGGCATCGCCGTTGTGCGCAATCACTTCGCCGGGCATGACAATCGTAATCTCGAAGAAGTCGTCTCCGATGTCCTCGGAAATCTCGTGCTTCGTCGCTTCGCGATCATAAGCCGCGAGCATTCGCTCCTGCTCGACGGTTCCGGCGCCACGGGACTGCATTTCCTGGATCAGGACGTTCTTCACGCCGCCAATCATATCTTCGGCGAATTCCTGAATCGCACGGTCCCGGGCCTCGCTGGCTGGTTCGCCGAGCTTTTCCGCAACGCGTTGCGTGTCAATGTGAGCAAAATAATCGGCCACGACCTGGCGAGCCTTCAGCACTCGATCTTGCGGCCAATCGTCCATCGCGCGAGCGGCGGACAGCACGAATTCGGTTTGCTTGACGGCTTCGAACTGGCGCAACGCATCGACCAGCGTTTGCCGTTGTTGGGGCGTGAGCTGCTCGGGTTCCGTCCCGGCGATCTCGTCCAGCTTCTTCTGTAGATCCTCGCGCGCATATTCGAATCGAGCGTGCGGGCGCGCCTGGTAAACGCGACGGAAATGGTAATAAGCGCCATCCGGCCGGGTTTCGATCATCAAGCCGGTTGGAAATTCCAGCGCGATTTCCGAAGCGGCGCTGCCCTGTGGCGCGAAGCCCGCCGGCCATTCCCCTCCGGCGGGGATGCGCAACGCAGCCTCGCGCGTCACTTTTTCGTTGCCGTCCTTGTCGGTCTCGCGCGTCTCGCGCGTTTTCCAGCCGGACGCGTCGGTCGGCAGCGCGTCGCCCGTGGTCAGGTCGCTTTGATCGCCGCGGAATGTAGCCGTGATTTCCGCCGATCCGTCAGCATGGATCGTGATTTTTTCTTTCCGCTCCAGGCAACCGGCAAGAGCGAAGGTCGCGAACGCCACCGCGATGGTGATGGGCCAATAGGAACGACGCATGGTTTTTTCTCCGGTAAATCGACGGTTTTTTGCCGCGAAGCAGGGCAAAAGCCCCGCGAATCGCGCGCCGAACAAAACAGAGCCGCGACCGTAAGGGAGCGGCTGCCTGGAAGCACAGTGAGCCGCTTTGTTACGCGCTTTAAGAACGGAGCGGACCGCGTAATGGATGACAGTGACCGAGGGTTTTTTGTTACCCATGCGCACTTTTTTTTTCGGGGAGATGAAACCGATCAGGCGTTTTTCGGACACCGAAAACCGAAATCGCCGGTCTGGAACCGTCTTCGCGTCAATCCGAATTTGGCGTTCAATCTGTTCAGGCGAGCGGTCTGGACACAGTGCATAATCGTCACCAGAAAGGAGTGGCGATTTATGGATAGGATGATGACGGCCGCGACGGATGTCGCAAACGGACACCAGAAATTTGAGGAAAACGGCACGGTGACTCGATCGGCAAAAAAAAAGACGGTTCGCCCCGCCGAGGCGATCGCGAAGGCGAGCCCGCCACGCGGGAAAAACCGCTCGCCCAGGCGCATTGCGGCCGAACTGTCGTTATCGACCGCGAAGATGTACCAGGCACTGATCACGCGCGACGCCTCGCTGGACGGCGTGTTCTTCGCCGGAATTCGCACGACCGGCGTTTTCTGCCGACCCGGATGCGGCGCGAAAAAACCGCGGCGCGAGAATTGTGAGTTCTTCCCTTCGGCGGGCGAAGCGCTGCGGGCGGGCTTTCGGCCGTGCAGGCGTTGTCAGCCGCTGGACCCGAGCAATTCGCAGCCGCCCTGGATTCGCGCAGCGCTGCAACTTGCCGACCGCACGCTGGATCGGCGGCTGACGGCCGGCGATCTGCGCGCTTGCAATCTCGAACCCAGCCGTGTCGCGCGATATTTCAAGCGACACTTCGGCATGACGTTCGCGGCCTATCACCGAGCGCGCCGTGTGGGTTCGGCGCTGGCGAGCGTCCGCGGCGGACAGACAGTGCTGCGCGGCGCGATGCGGCACGGGTTCGAATCAGAGGCCGGTTTGCGGGCCGCTTTCTCGCGATTATTCGGCGCGCCGCCCAGCGTCGCGGCGCGTGGCGCGGTCGATGTGTTGCACGCGCGCTGGCTTTCCACACAACTCGGACCGCTGCTCGCGATTGCCGGCGAGAGTGGCGTATGTCTATTGGAGTTTGTGGATCGGCGCGGCCTGGAGTCGCAAATCAACACGCTGCGACGGCGCGTGCCGGGCGTGGTTACTCCGGGCTCAAACGCCGTACTCGACCAATTGGCCGAGCAAATTAGCGAATATTTCGCGGGCCGGCGGATGAGCTTTGACATTCCAATCGTCGCGCCGGGCACGCCGTTTCAGCAAGCGGTCTGGGACCGCTTGCGCGAGATTCCGCCTGGACAAACGCTTTCATACGCAGATGTGGCGGCCGCGCTCGGGCAGCCGACGGCCGTTCGGGCTGTGGCGCGGGCAAACGGCATGAATCGCGTCGCGCTATTGATTCCGTGTCACCGCGTGGTGGGATCGGATGGTTCGCCGGTTGGATACGCGGGTGGCATCTGGCGCAAGGAATGGCTGCTGCGCCACGAGCGCGGCTGGCGAAAGGCCGCCGCGCTCAATTGAGAGTCAGGCGATAGCGCCACTCAGAATACGCATTCGTGATGCGAACCTCGCGCTCGCCGATGCGAACAAAACCCATGCTCTCATAGAGCCTGTGTGCCTCTGTGTAGCGCTTGTCGCTCCAAAGATGAATTACGCGATAGCCGCGGTGAACCGCGTGATCGATGCCCATCTGCGTCAGCGCCCGTGCCAAGCCCAGACGGCGGCGATCCGTTCGCACATAAATCGTGCGAATCTCCGCGAGATCCTGCATCAGAAAAATGGCCCCGGTTGCGATCAGCTCGTCGCCGTCCAGCACGACCCAGAATTCGCCGCCGTCCGAGCGAAAAAAACTGCCCGGCTCACGGAGATGCGTATCCTCTCGCTCAACATCCAGCACATCGCCATAGTCGGCGTAGATTGCGGAGATGTGGCGGTGAATCGCCGCCGTGTCAGACTCCCGCACGGACCGCACGAGAAACCCGCCGCGGCTGATGCGCGCGACGGCCGCGCTGCTCGTCATCGACCTTCCAGCGTATCAAGCCGCTGTTCGAGGCGATCCACGGCTCGCTGAAGCTCAACAAGCTGATTCTGGATGGCTTCGATGTCCGCTTTCAGTGCGCCGCCGTCGCCCGATCGCTGGCCGACCGAATCGTGCGCGGCGTCGCTCTTCGGCGTTAGCGGCGCTTCGTCGGGCGGATACATGAGGTGTGTGTAACGCGCTTCGCGCTGCCCTGGGGCGCGCGGCAGGAGCATCACGAACGGTGGATCATGCGCCGCAAGCGCGTCGAGGACGGCTGTCACGTGCTCAGCCGAGTCAAACGGCGTCATGCGCGAACAGCGCGTGCGCAGCTCGGCCAATGTCTGCGGCCCGCGCAACAGGAACTCGGCCATCACCGCTCGCTGCTTCCCGTCCCATCCGTATACCTCGTTGGCAAGGTGCTTGAAGCGATCGGTGCGGCCGCCGCTGGTGAGCACGCGCGTGACGAGGCCCAAACCGCGAAGCTCCTCCAACGTCTGGTAGACGGTTTCCTCGTCTACGCTCATTTCCGGGTCGCGGTTGTTTTTCTGGTTGCAGGCGGCGGCGATGGCGTTCAACGTCATGGGGTAATAAGCTGGCTGCGCCAGTGCTTTTTCGATCAGCACTCCCAAGACCCGACGTTGAAAGAACGACAAAGCCTGCGACATAGCCCGATGCTCCCGAATCCGCCCGTCACCACGCAGGAAAATATACCGCAATCGGGCGCGCCATGGCGCTTGAGCGGGCTGAAGGTCGATCTCGCGTCATTCCACGCAACGGCGCGCCGGCCGGCTCGCGTGCCCAGCCAAACGTCAAAGTCCATTAGGAGTATTTCGCCCGTAGACGCATTAGGAGCATATGGTTAGAATTCGGAGTCCGTTCGGCAGAACGCAGTAACCGTCTGGGAAATCGCTTAACCCTGCGTCGTCACGGAGTGTCTTTCGACAAGTGCATCGAAGCGGCGTGTGCGTCGAATCGATGCCTCCGCATGATTGCAGCCCCGCATGCCGGATTTTCATCCGGCGTGGCAATCTGCGCTGCGTTGGTTTTTGATCGATCAGCCTGCGGGCTTGCGCATTTTTCGGAGTCGTGAATTGCTGACGCGCGGTGTAAATGTACTTGTGACAGGCGGTACCGGGCTGATCGGCGGCGAGTTGCTGCGAGCGCTCATCGATCATCCGATCGGAAAAGTCTGGGCTTTGGCCCGTTCGCGGAATCAGGCCGGCCCGGCCTTGCGCATCGCCGATCGATTGTCCCGAACAAGCTCCGGAATCGACCCTGACGAGGATCATGGCGTCATTCCCGTCGCCGGTGACATCAGCGCCGATCGCCTCGGCTTATCGGCGATGGATTACGACGAGATCCGCAACGAAGCCGACATCATCATCCACAGCGCCGCGGAGACCTCGTTCATCCGGTCGGATTCATGCAGTCGGACAAATGTCGCCGGATCAAAGCACCTGATCGATTTCGGGCGGACCTGCCGCCGAAATCCGCTCTTCGTTTACATCAGCACCGCTTTCGTCAGCGGCGTAATGTCCAACAAGCTCGTGCATGAAGACGAAAGCCTGCGGCCCGAAAACGAGCACCACAACGAATATACGCGCTCCAAAGCCGTCGCCGAGCAAATGGTGCGCGACAGCGGGTTGCCCGTGCTGATCGTGCGCCCGTCGATCGTGCTGAGCGCCGGATTGTCATGTTTGCAATTTGCGCGGGCGATACTCTGGTTCGTGCCGCTGCTGAAGGAACTTGACGCAATACCGGTGAATCCTGCCGGCCGCCCGGACGTCGTTCCGGTCAGCTTCGTCGTGGACAGCATCATCGGACTACTCGAACAGCCAAAGCTGAAATACGACTGCTACCACCTTTCGGCGAGTCACGAAGGGTCCGGCCCCTATTCCACGCTGTCAGAAGTGACCGACCGTTTCTATGACCGCAGCAAACCTCTGGAGCTCATTCGTCCGGCCGAATGGACACGCGAAATGCATCGGCGGGTGATCCGCACGCCGCTCCAACGCAAGATTTTCGCGTCGTTGCGAAACTACCTCCCCTTCTTGAACATGAGCGTGTTGTACGATCATTCTCGCTTGCGCGAGGAATTGGGATCGCGTTTTCCGGCCTTGCCGCCGTTTCAGTCCTACTTCGCCGAATTGCTGGGCGTGCTTTCCACCGACCCCGTTGCCGGCCGCA
The DNA here is from genome assembly GCA_016795025.1 of Phycisphaerales bacterium. GTDB lineage: Bacteria > Planctomycetota > Phycisphaerae > UBA1845 > Fen-1342 > JAEUIR01. The sequence goes on along the minus strand of JAEUIR010000015.1, from coordinate 1,344 downwards.
TGCTGAACGCCGTGCGAGCCTAAGGCCGGCCGTCCACGACAATCGTCACAACAAATCCGCGATGGGGCGGACGAAACGCGCAAAGTCGCGCGTCGGCATATTCACCGTCCCCCATTTAGGCGAGCGGACACGCGCAAACTGTCGATACTGATCGATCGGCACGCCGGCAAACACGTAGCGGCTTCGCGACGCGTCATAGACCACATCGGCCGGGGCCGGCGCGTCGAGCGCTAGCTGATATGCGAAAACAAACAGCGCTCGAAAACCCGCCCCGAACACTCCCTGCCATTGGTCCAACCCGTCCAGGTCGAGCTGCGTCACCCAGTTTTCCCACCGCCCGCCGCCCGGTGCCCAGCTTCGCCCTTTGATGTCCACCAGCCAGTTTGTCTCGTGCGAGGAATACACAATGAAATCGAAGCTCTTCAACTTCGCGTCGCGAAAGATGGCCCGCTTCGCCTCGTCCACGGCGACATACGGCACCTGCTTTTCGCGCAAATAACTCTCAAACGCGGTTTCGTAATGAATGTGACTTTTCATCGCGCCGCGGCCGCACGCGGTTTCCCGGCAAACCAGGCCAGGATCGCAGCGCAAAAAAGCGGCAGATCGGGCGGGCGGCGACTCGTGATGAAGTGGCGATCAACCACGACTGGCGCATCGCTCCACTCTGCGCCGGCGTTCACCAGGTCATCGCGAATGCCCGGCGTGCTCGTCATTTTCGCTCCGCGGCACACGTGGGCGGAGATGAGAATCCACGGTCCGTGGCAAATCGACGCGATCAGCTTGCCTTCGCGATCAAACTCGCGGACCAGCTCCAGCACTTTGCTGACGCGGCGAAGCCGATCCGGCATCCAGCCGCCGGCCACGATCACGCCCTCGAAATCGCGCGACGCGACAGTCTCGACGTTCACATCCGCGCGGCAGGGATAGCCGTGCTTTCCGCGATACGTGTGCCCGCTGATTTCGCCGGCGACCACGGCAGACGCGCCGGCTTCCTGAAGCCGGAGCAGCGGATACCAGACTTCGAGATCCTCGTAATCGTCGCCGACAAAGAACAGAAATCGCTTGCCGCCTAGCTCGCCCATGATGACCCTGCTTTCGTGCAGAACCGCCGTAAGGAATTGTCGACGATATGCTAACATCCACCGAACGGGCGAGTCAACGCGCCGCGGCCCGCCGGAACGCCCGCGCAACACGATCGCTCGTAGACGGGAATTCACGTCCGAAGAAACGTACCGCGTCTGAGTCATCTGCGCTCGTATTGGATAACGAAACCGCGCGTGCCGATACGCCCTACGCGATGGTACACGACCTTCGAATCATCATTGATGGTTGGGAGTATGAGCC
>JAEUIR010000159.1 GCA_016795025.1 Phycisphaerales bacterium | reverse complement strand
AAGAGCATCGCCCGCGCCGCGCGAGTTTTTGCGCGGAACCTGGCCGGGTTGCGCCTCCCTATTCCTCGTCCTCGCGAGTGGCTACGATTTGCGGCATGGCCGAGTTTGAGCGCAACAACATTTGGGCCCCGTGGCGAATGGATTACATCGCAGGGATCGACGATTCGCGCGGCGAGTGTTTTCTGTGCGACTACCGCGGCCAGCCCAAACGCGACGCCGAGCATCACGTTCTTCACCGCACAGCGTCAATCATCCTATTGTTGAATCGTTTTCCATATTCCAACGGGCACGTGCTGATTGCGCCGCTGGATCACATCGCCCAACCTGAAGACCTGCCGGAAAGCATCATGTTCGAGATCGCTCGCGCCATGTGCGACGCGAAGCGCGTGCTGACCGCGGCGGTGAACGCTCAGGGTTTCAATATCGGGATGAATCTCGGCCGTTGCGCTGGCGCGGGTCTGCCGGATCACCAGCACTGGCACATTGTTCCCCGCTGGAGCGGCGATACGAACTTCATGCCGGTGCTTGGGGGCGTGCGCGTCGTGCCGGACTGCCTCGATCGCGTGCGCGAAAAATTCATCGCCGCGGCAGCGCGCTTGGGCGTGTTTCAACCGGTCGCTTAGCGTGGTTTCGGCTTTGGTGCGTTGCATCCGATCGGGCCGCGCCAAAAGAGCGCCGGGCATGATTTACGCGTCGTATCGCAAAAATATGCGGGGCGACGACGAGTCTTTCGCCGTCGCCCCATGTGCGTTCGTCACGCTGCCACTGAAAGCGTTATGGCGTGCTGTATGAAATTCGGCAGATTCGATCGGCCGACGTCTCGCACCACACCTTCACTTTCGTCGCCGCACCCGCAGTAAACGTCAGACAATCGCCTTCGGCTATGGTGTCGGCATCGACGACCACGCCGCCGTTTTCGATTTGTACGCGCACCGGGCATTGGCTATCGACGCCGGCGGCGCTCTGAGCGCAGACCGTAATTGTCACTGGCGCGGCCGGCGCGGCGCGCCAGATCGTTCTTTGACTGGTCGAATCGCATTCGCGATCGCACAGCGGGAAGCGGATTCCGATTCCGCCGATCACCACCGCGCCAACGAATGCGTCGATGTCGAAATTGTTCACGACGCAATCGCCGTTGATGTCCGATGAGCAGACATAATCCGGATCGGTGTTCGCGCCGACGATCACCTCGACGAATGGATCGATGTCAAAATTGTCAATTCGCCCGTCGCCATTGATGTCAGCGATGGTGCAGCGCGTTTCGGTGACCACCGGCAGGCACGGGTTTGGATTACACGTTGTGCCAGCGCCTTGCCAGATGCCGCCACACGCGGCGCAACTGCGCTCTGTCGAAATCGCGCAGGTATGGTCGATCAGGCAGCAAGCGCCCAGCGGCTGACCGCCGGCGCCGCGGGCGAACCCGCGCCAGTCGTTGTACATCGTCAGGGCCACGACAGGACCGGCGCCCGGATTCGTGGAGCGGCCGCGAATGTGCAGCCGGCCGGTGTTCGCGCCGACGGGCAGAATCTCCAGCATCACGATTTCGATCGGCACACTGATGCCCGTGGAAGTCAGCCCATCCAGCGAAACCTGATGGAAAATATCGAAGAATGAATCGACCATCGGCGGCGCCAGGCGGTGCATGTCGGCCATCGCCATCGACATCGGCGCGCGATTCGCGAAACCGGTCGGCGCGTTCGGAGTCGGCGTCCATGGGTGCAGCGTCATGGAATGCAACGGGTCCGGCGTGAAATCCAACTCAAAGAACACATCAAAGAAGCTCGTTGGCGCGAATAACGGCTGGCCATCCAGCCGAAACACCAGCGACTGCTGTCTGGCATAGTCGCATGTCGGGCGCATTTCATTCGTCAGCAACTCCGAGGAATGCTGCGTCTGCACGGGAATCGGTCCGGGAGCGAAAAGCTGAAGCGGTGAAATATTGGTCATTACATTCCACAGCAGAGTGGAGCCATCCGGGAGACGCGGATACGGCTGCCCGCTTTGCACCAATCGACCGCCGGCGACAGGCTCCAGGCACGTCGCCGCGCCGCTGTTATTGCAGGCATAGCTCGGCGGAACCGTCGTGTCGACAATCACCATCGCGCCGGCGCAGCCCAAAACAGTGGCGCCATCGCTGCGACTGCCGTTGAATCGGATGCGATGCTCGTTGCAACTGCCGTCCGCGCACATGCTGGAAGGCCGCACATTGACGATGTAGTACCGAGTTTCGCCGGGCGCGAGCACCACCGAGCGCGAAATATTCGGAATCACCGGCGCGTGTGGATCCACCGGCTCCGGCACGCAGTCGTCGGTCTGATCGATCCAGGCCATGCTCGGGTTGTCGGTCATCCGATTCGGGTCCGGATCGGACGTGGCGTAAACTCCGGCACCGGGCGGAGCTCCAGTCTGTGTCGGCATTCGCGAGCTGTTCTGCCCATCCGCCGACAGCACGCCGCTCATCGACATCGTGGGGTGATAGTTGCGCACGCAAACGACGATACAGGCGACGTCGCCGGGATGAATGCGCGGCGCGTTGTCGCCGATCACCTGCAAGTCCAGTTCGGGCAGACTCGGATCCTGCGGCGCGGCGCGGACGATGCAGACTTCCGTATCTCCGGCGGCGGTCGCCGTCTGGCCGTTGGTCAGCGTGACCGTCGATGTGCCCGTGACCGTGCATACCCGCGGCGGTCCCGGTGGAATCACGACGGGGACAATAATCGGATTGGCGCCCGGCATGATTGGAATCGGTCCGGCGGTTCCGGCAGTACCGGGAGGCGGCGCACACGCCAGTGTGAGTGAGGTCGTACACATATACGGCGGCGGCGGACACGCGCCGCTGCCCGGCGGCGACGCGATCAGATTGAAGAACACCGTGGTCGGAATTCCGATGGTGACAGGGCCCGGCGGAACGACGATCACGCCGGGAACGCCCTTGGAAAGGCTCAGCGTGATGCCGCACACCGGCGGCGGTGGCGTCCCGCCGCAAGCGTCCGTTTGGCGTATCCAGGCTTGAAACGCTCCGATCGCGGCAATACCCGCGACAGACAATGCGAGCATCACACGAACGTGAGCGCGGCGGCGATGCGCGGTCAAACCGCGACAAAAAGAACCGAGAAGCATGCTGGGACTCCTTGGGACACGTGGGCATGGCGCCCGATGTTCGACGCGCGACGCACCGACCAGGGCGCAGCGCGGCGTCGAGTAACTCAAAACAAGCGTGAAGTGCTCTCGTCGATCAAGAAGGCACGCGTCTGCCAAGGCGCGGCCGCTTTCGCGGTCCGATCACGCGAGACGAGCGCGATTCCCCGACGACTTCAGCCCAGCGCGACCCGCGCAGACCTGATGCCTATCGCAGGCGGTAACCTGAACACATTGCGAATGGGATGACGCAGCGCCCGGCCGCGCGGCTGTTGGAATTACGAAAAAATCTGCTATTTTTCGAAAATTGTGTCAAAGTTCCGAGCGGCGCCCATGAAAAAAGCCCCGCATGCCGCGGCCGGGTTCGCGTGGAGTGGGGCTTTAATGCCGTAGCGGCGCGTTTACGCCGGATGAATAATCCGAGGGGTCAAGTTAGAGCGGCGCCTTTGACCGGCCACATACTCGTCGCGGAGTGGCACAAATGTCCCGCTCGATCGCGAAGCCTCCGAGTGGAGCGCTTCGCCTTCTTCCGTCGATGTCGGCCAAATGTGAAACGGCCCCGCGTCCAAAAATCGCTTCGTCTGCGTGTCGCGGATGCGCCATACTCCGCGAATTCCATCGGCCGTGGCAGTTCCGTCGTATTCAACTTCGTGCTGGCCGAGATACGCCTTCAGAATACAGCACTTTCCAGCCTGGCCGTCGTAATGTCCGCTCAGAACAAAATCGCCAATGCAATCCCGTCCATCTCCGAACAATCGGCCGCCGCCGAATGTGATGTCCAGTTCCATTCGCCCGCGATAAATGTCCTGACGCCAGAATCCGACCCATCTGCCGGACGGAAATCGGGCGTCCGCTTCGCGCGCGGATTCATTTTCCCAGGGTCGTATGGCCATAGCGAAATTCTATCGAAGCTCGCGCCGACACCAAGAAGAAAACACATCATCCGCACGTCCATTTTCGAGTTATTGAACAACTTTGCGCGGGTGTGCCGGACTGTCGTTGCCTCGCACTTTTATTTTGACGTGATTCCCGCGAACATGCCTGCATGGCTTCTGATGCCATCGCCGCCGAAAGCCACCCCGACACGCTGATCGCGCCCGCGCTGTTACCGGTCGCGTGGCTCTACCAGGGGATCATCACGCTGCGCAATCAGATGTACGACCGACGCATTATTCATGCGGCGCGCGCGACGATCCCCGTCGTCAGCATTGGCAACATCACCGTCGGGGGGACCGGGAAAACCCCGCATGTAATCGAGATTGCCCAGCGCCTGATCGCGCTCGGTGCCCGCCCTGCGATCGTGACGCGCGGCTATCGCGGAACGACCGAACAGCCCGCCGACGAAGTGCTCGAACTCCGCGCAGCGCTACCCCAAGTCCAAACGATTGTGTCGCCGGATCGTGTTCGCGGCGCGCGCGAGGCGGCCGCGCGAAACGCGACATGCGTCATTTTGGATGACGGATTTCAACATCGGCGATTGGGCCGCGATCTCGACATTGTCCTGATCGACGCCATACGGCCTTGGGGAGGCGGCGCGCTACTACCAGCTGGCCGGCTTCGTGAGCCGCCGTCCAGCCTGCGACGATCGCATTTGATCGTCATTTCGCGCGCCAATCAGGTCGATCGGTCCGATGTTGAGGCCGTGCACAGCCAACTGAGCGCGGTTGCTCCGAATACCCCGGTGGTCGAATCGTGCGTTGAACCGGCCCAAGTCGTTGACGCGAATCGTCGAATCGTCAGCCCCGATGATTTGCGCGACGCGCGAATCATGCTCGTCGCCGGGTTGGGCAACGCGGCCACGGTCGCGCATTCGATCCGCACTTTGCCTGGCGGCCGGCCGCTCGCCTTCGTCCGCGAATTCCCCGATCATCATGCTTACAACGCCAGCGATGTTGCTCGTATCATGCGCGAAGCTGGCGCAGTCCGGGCCGATGTTGTGATCACCACCCGCAAGGATTGGGTGAAGCTCATGCCGCTGTGGCCGCGAGACGAGCAGACTCGGGGCATACCCCGATTGCTGCGCCTGGACATTCGCGTCGCAATTCGTGACGCCCGCGACGAGGTGAATCGCCTGCTTAGCAAGGTGCTGGAGACCAGACGGTGAGCCGCGACTCTTCTGCGAAGCCGGCCTCCAAGCCGCTCGACCTCAAGCGGTTGCGCCTGAAATCGCGCGCGGATCGCGCTCACAAAGTGGAAATCGACGCGCTGGCCGCTACGCCCGGCGCGGGCGCATCGTTCGCCGATTGGCTCGGCTCGTTGCCGCAATTTCTCGGCGCTTCCGCGCTCCGCCGCATTGTCGAGGCGGTGGTCGCGGCTCACCGTGCCGGGCGAAACGTGCTGTTCGCATTCGGGGGACATGTCGTTAAAACCGGTTGCAGCCCGCTCATTGTGGACCTGATCGATCGGGGAATCATTACGGCGGTCGCGACGAATGGATCGGGCGCGATCCACGATCTCGAACTCGCCCAGACAGGCGCGACCAGTGAGGATGTGGCCGCGAACATCCGCAGCGGCGAATTCGGCATGGTGCGCGAAACGTGCGACGCGATGAACCGCGCAGCGCTCAACGGCGCGGCGGTGATCGGGCTCGGTCGTGCGATTGGCGAGATGCTTGAGGCGGAGCATGCGCCATTTCGCCGGTTTTCGATTCTCGCGGCCGCCGCCCGCGCTGGCATCCCGGCGACAGTTCATGTCGCGCTCGGCACCGACACCGTACACATGCACGGTGACGCTGACGGTGCGGCGATCGGCGCGGCCACGATGCACGATTTTCGAATGTTCTGCGATGTTGTGGGCACACTCGGCGCGGACGAAGCGAGCGGGCCCGCCGGTCCGGGCGGCGTTTTCATCAACGCCGGCTCGGCGGTCATCATGCCCGAGGTGTTTCTAAAGGCCGTTTCTGTCGCCAGAAATCTTGGTCGCGATCTCGATGCGATGCACACGGCAAACTTCGACATGCTTACACACTATCGTCCCACGCAGAATGTCTTACAGCGCCCGGTGCAGCCGGGTCGCGGCCACAGCATGGTCGGACAGCACGAAATCCTCTTGCCGCTGCTCCGGATGGCGGTGATTGAAACTCTGGAGAAACGGCCGTGAACGAACCGCGTGACGCAGCCGCGACGACAGCCGAGCTCTCGGCGGCGCGTGATGACGCCGGACCAAGCTCCGAGCCCGCGTCCGTGCCGGCCAGCGAGCAGACGTTGCGGCGCATCGAAGCGGCGTTGCAGCAATTGCGTGGCATTGTGGAGAGCGTCCGTCGCGAAGAGTCGTATCAATCGTTTTCCGCCGCGCTGATCGTGGCGGTCGTGCTGCAACTGGTGGTTGTCGCGCTCGCGATTTCCGCGCTGATCGATTGGGTGTTTCAAGGCCCGATGAACCAGCTCATCATCAAGCTTTCATTCGCCGCGTTTCTTCAGATATGCACGCTCACGGCAGTTGTGGCCGCGCAGCGACCTCGACCCTGATCCCCGATTCTGTTCTCGCTTTGGGCGGCACGGCGTGCGCGTCTTCGTGCGGCTACGGCTGCAAGGGGGGGCGTCGTAGCAAAATGAAACACGGCAGAGCCGCCCCGCTCAAAGGCGGATGCGGCTCTGCCTGGTGCAAGGCGTTCTCTTTCTCTCGCGCTCTCCGTCGCGGCGCGGAAGCAACTCGCGAGCGGCTACGGATCGCGCTATTCTGCATCAGCGATTCGTGCCGTAAATCCTCAGGCGATAATTGGTCCAGGTCGGAACGTCTCCGGCCGCGCGGTCGCTGATGTGAATCGTCCATGTGCCGTTTGATCGCTCATCCCAGCAGCGCCGTGTCATGAAGATGTAATTGGTGAGGTTGTCGGTCGGATCCGCGCGCACAGCCGACAACAGCGACTGTGTTCCCGACGGCGAGGTCAGTGTGATGTACAGGTCGCCGACGTACGTCGTCGCCACATTCAGCGTCAATTCAACGGCTTCGACGCGATAATTCGTCGCCGTGGTAAACGTGCGATTCACGCCCGTCGTGTTATTGTCGGGCACCGTCACGCCTACCGAGACCGTTCCGGAGTCGATCGAGACTTCAGCCGGGACATTTGTCCACGATCCGGCCAGCGTTACGAGCGCGCCGGCGTCGATCGCGCCGAAGCCGTAATTGTAATTCACATAGCGCCCGGCCCCGTTTAGCACCCAGTTTGCGTCGCTGGTGTGGTTGCGGCGCGCCGCGTTGATGAGCACATGCTGCACGTCGCGCCAGGTCAGATTCGGATTGCGTTGCAGCGCCAGCGCGATGCAGCCGGACGCAAGCGGGCAAGCGGAGCTGGTACCGCCGAAGCTGCTGGTGTAGCCGCTGTTGCTTGTTGTCGTGTAGACGCTGCGCGTGTTGCCGCTGGAGTGCGTCACGACCAGCATGTTCGAGCCGGTTTCGTTGTAATAAGCGCGGGTGTCCGCGTCGCCGATGGCGCCGATCGCGCACGACTGGCGATTCGACGCATACGGGTCATAGTCCGAGCGATCAGCCGTGCCGCCATTGCCGTTTGCCCAGCAGAAAATCTCGCCGCGGTTCGCACGTCCTGTCGCCACCGCCGTCGAAATCGCGCTGCGCTCGACGGATGACATGTACGTGATCTGGCCGTTGTCAGCCGGCCCCCACGAATTCGACTTGATATGGTTCAGATCGTTGCGATAGCCGAACGCGGTCGCCGTCTGCGAGCTGGTGCCATAGAGCAGTTTCGAAATCCGCGCGCCGTAGGCCGCGCCGACGCCGCCGCGCCCGTTATTCGCCACGGCTGCCGCGACACCCGCGCAGCTCGTGCCGTGGCTGGTGTTTGATCCGCCAGTCTGGCTCGCAGTCGAGTAATAGTTCGCGGCCAGGTCCGGGTGCGTGGTTTGCCATCCGCCTTCGAGAATGCCGATGACAATGCCGGTGCCGGTGTAGCCGGCGTTCCACGCCGCCTCGACGTTTGCGTCGGCGATGCTGTTGCTGGTGTTTCTCAGGTGCCATTGCGAGGCGAAACTCGGATCGGTCGGCAAGCGGTGCGACTTCGGCACGCTGATATCGACGTACGCTTCGTTCACCCAATCGAGCGTGTTCAGTTCATCGGCCATCGCGATCGCCTCGCCGATCGACCCCGCCTGAACAAGCCAGAAGCCGGGCGCGGCCTCTATTTCGCTGAGTTTCGCTCCGACAATCAGGCTTGCGTAAGTGTCAAGGGTATCCGGCGAATCGGTCTGAACCACCACGCCGTTCGTCAAAACGTACCCTTCGCTCAGCGGCGGAACTACGCCATCCTTCGCGGCCATGTTGGAGTTTTCGCGCCAGGCCTTGGCGGATTCGGCGTTGAGATCGGCCACATAGAACCACTCATAGCCGCGATGCGTCAGAACGAGTTGCGGACCATCGGCCTCGATTGGCCGGGCGGATTGAATGCTCTGACTCGGGTCGGCCGGCTGCGGCGCTTGGCCGTCTTGATCAGAAGCGACTGCAACGCCTGCGGTCAGCACAGCGCCGCTCAGCACGGTGGTCAGGAATTTACGCATGTTCATCAGCACTCCTCGAAAACGACTTATGAGATTTTGACTTGTGGGACGCGCGTCCCGATGGCACAGCAATATAGCATGTCCTCCACTGGATTTTCGAGGGAATTTGTACGGATTGCTCCGTGAGCAGTTCCGGCCGCGCCCTTTGTGGCAGCGCGGTAACTCGCTCTCGTCAGGCGACATCGGGGTGCCGGCTCTTCAGCGATCGCCGTGCCGCTCTCTATTCGGACGACGCTGCTTCGAACACACGCAGCGAGCGCGCTGCGCGACAATCTCCGCGCCGCGAATGGTCACGAGAGGGTGCTTTTCGTTGCGCCGGCCGCGCGAGCGTGCTATTGTTGCAGAGCTTGGTGGGGCGCTGAGTTTTGTTGCCCGTGCGGCTTGCAGCTAGAATAGCGAGAGAAGCGCCGCGGGGCGTAGCTCAGCCTGGATAGAGCGCCTGGTTTGGGTCCAGGAGGTCGCTGGTTCGAATCCAGTCGCCCCGAGTTAACTGGACAGAAGGCCGTTCGGCGAGCACGTCGAACGGTTTTCTTATTGTGGGGCAAAGAGTTACGTCTTCGAGCCGGCAGTTCAAACACACGATATCGAGTATTCGACGCTTGGTGGCGTAATCAGCCGTAAGCCATTTTTCGCGAAGGGTTTGTGATAGTTCAAACGCCTTCAGGGCGACCTCTGCTGTTTCGTCGTGCGAGCGATCCAGAACGTCTTTTTGCAGTTTGATCGAAGCCAGGCGATCGCGGAGTT